>JBKPCD010000133.1:0-35693 GCA_046727175.1 Acidobacteriota bacterium
AATAAGGACCGCACAGAGGACAGCCAGAGCGAGATTGGTAAGCCCGTACCCGAGCGGCCGGTTCCCGAAGAACGCATAGTTTGCAGCAAAGGAGACGGCTACGAGCGGACGATAGAACCCATTATTGGTAAGGAAGAGATCTGGCCACCCGGTCACGTCGTGGACGCGACTCCTGACAATCCACGCGAAATCGTCGGTAAAGAAGCCATGCCCGATGCTCGTGGCATACACCAGCACGAAGACGAGACCGGCGGATCCGATGGCGCCGGCGGCGAGCAATTGCGTTGCACGATCCGCGGTAGGATGTTCCATGCCTGACGAAGCAGTGTAAGCCGATATACGGAAGTGCCGCATCGACTGAGGCATTCGCTACAATCGTCTCATGCGTCGTACGAGCCACCGAGTGCGCGCGGCTTGCCTGTCCGTCCTTGCAGCCGTGACGCTCGGCGCAACCCGGAGCCCCCACCGCGCGGACTGCGCACGGTGGCGTGGAACCGTTCAGGAGCTTCCGCCGGTCGCTCCGGTCGCGACACCGCCACCGTTCGACGTGTGGCTGGCAGCGCTGCGGGAGGAGGCGGTGGCGCGCGGAATCAAACCAGAGGTCGTCACGGCGGCGCTCGGCGATCTCCACCCAGTTGACCAGATTCTCGAGCGCGATCGCACGCAGGCGGAGTTCACGCTCGCCCTCGACGCGTACTTGCGTCGCCGCTTGACGCGGAACACGGTCCGCACGGCGCAGACGATGTACTCGCGCCATCGCGCGCTGCTCGAAAAGGTCGGGAAGCAGTACGGCGTGTCGCCGCGGATCGTTATCGGGGTCTGGGGGCTCGAGTCCAACTTTGGCCGCTTCTCGGGCGTGAGGCCGACGATCCCGGCCCTCGTCACGCTCGCCTACGATCCCCGCCGGTCGGCCATGTTCCGGAGCGAGCTCTTCAGCGCGCTGGAGATCCTGAATCGCGGCGACATCGAGCTCGCGAACCTGAAAGGATCGTGGGCCGGCGCGCTCGGCCAGCCGCAGTTCATGCCGTCGACGTACCTCCAGTTCGCGCAGGATTTCGACGGCGACGGCCGCCGCGACATCTGGACGTCGCAGCCCGACGTCTTCGCGTCAGTCGCGTTCTATTTGAAGGAGCACGGCTGGACCGAACGCGGGATCTGGGGCCGCGAGGTCCGTGTGCCGAAGGCAGTGAAGGCCGCCGTCGATGCCGTCCCCAGCCGTACCGAGGGCTGCCGTGCCGAGCGCATGATGACGATCGAGAAGCCGCTCAGCGAATGGCGGAAGATCGGACTTCGAACGGTCGGCGGCCAGCCGCTGCCTGCAGGTCCAATCGATGCGTCGCTCGTCCGCGCCGGTGCGCGCGCGTTCCTCGTCTACGCGAACTACGAGGCGCTCCTCGCCTACAACTGCGCCCACAGCTACGCGCTCAGTATCGGGTTGCTTGCGGATCGGCTTCGCTGACGCGCAAGCCTCGAATCCCTAATCACTGATCGCGGATCCCTCATCGTCGAATCGCTTCAACCCTGGGATCTTTGGACGCGTGGGATTCACGATGCGAGGATTCGATGATCCGAAGATGAGTCATTCGGGATCAGTGATTCGGGATCAGTGATTAGTGATTCAGCTCTTCCGCGTCGCCCACTCCACCAAGTAAGCCCACGATCGGTACTCGAATCCTGTAGCGCGGGACATCCCGAGCTCGCAGGTGCGGCTGCTCGAGTAATGACCGTCGGCCTCGATCGCGCGGATTTCTTCAGCCATCGCGCGCGTGGCGGACGCGGTGAGCTCGGGCACGAGCCAGCCGCGGTCGCCGGCGAATCCGCAGCAGCCGGTTGACGACGGAATGACGACAGCGTCGCTGCACGCCGAGGCGACGGCGGAGAGCCGCGACGTGAGGCTCATCCTGACGAGCGAGCAGACCGGGTGGACGACCACTGTTCGCGCGCGGCGAGTGATGGTCAGCCGGGGCAACACATTCGACGCGAAGAAATCGATCGCGTCGACGATCCGAAGGCGTCGAAGCCGTTCAGCGTTCTCCGGCGTCAACCCTTCTCCTCCCCGCAACGCCAGCGCGCACGGGCTGGTGTCCACGACAACCGGCAGCGTTCCTTCCCGGGACCAGGTCCAGAGATCCGCGATCGTCGCGTTCGCGGCGATGCGCTGCGCCTCGTCGAAGCCCTTCGACGAGTAAGGCATGCCGCAGCAGCGCCCGTAAACGGCGTCAGGCACATGAAGCACCACTCCCGCCCGCCGGGCGACTTCGATCGATGTCGAGGAAACCGGCGCGCCGTCTTCTGCAGTCCGCAAGGGACCGAGCACTCGCGTCACGCACGATGGAAACAGAATAGCGTCGGGTTCACCCGCCTGGGCGGTTTCGACGCGCCTTGCAGGCGCCGGCATCGTGTCGACGCCGAGCAGGGGCCGGGCCAGACGCCGTACCCGTAGACCCGCCCGCGCCAGGCGCTCCGTCAGGCCGAAATGGGTCGCGCTCCAGACCGCCAGTCGGCTGGCCGTTCGGGAGTGCATGGTCGCGCGAAGGCGCTTGGTGAGTTTGCCCGTGTCGATCGCAACCGGGCACGCGAGCGCGCACAGACCGTCGGTCGCGCACGTGTCGAGCGCATCGTATGTGAACGCGCTCCGAAGTGCCGCAGCGTTGGCGCCCTGCCGTTCCATCGCCCGCCGGACCGCGATGCGCTGCCGCGGCGAGAGTGTCAGATCCCGGCTGGGGCAGCGCGACTCGCAGTACCCGCATTCGATGCACCGATCGACTTCTTCCTCGACCTCGGGCAGCGACTTGAGGTTCTCGAGGTGCGCGCGAGGATTTCCGTTCACGATGACGCCCGGATTCAACAGGCCATCCGGATCTATGAGCGCCTTGAGACGCCACATCAGCTCGTACGCCTCCGGTCCCCATTCCGTCTCGACGAACGGCGCCATGTTGCGTCCGGTTCCGTGCTCGGCCTTGAGCGCGCCGTCGTACCCTTCGACGACGAGCCGCACGACGTCCGCGATGAACAGCTCATACTGCCTGATCGCCCTGTCGTCGTTGAACGACTGCGACAGGACGAAGTGAAGGTTGCCGTCCTTCGCGTGGCCGAAGATGATGGCGTCGGCGTAGCCGTGTCGACGGAACAACGACTGCAGATCTCCGACCGCCGCGGCGAGCCGATGGACCGGGCACGCGACGTCCTCGATGATAACCGTCGTCCCGCGTGCGCGCACCGCGCCGACCGACGGGAACATTCCTTTGCGCACCCGCCACAGTTGCGTCCTCTCGACGGGATCGAACGTGAATCGCGCAGGCTCGACGAGTGTCAGACCGGCCGTCGCGGTGCTGACACGCGTCGCAAGCGATTCGGTCGCCGATTCGTCCGGACACTGGAACTCGGCAAGAAGACCGGCGGCCTCGGGATCGAGTGCCGCAAGGGACGTCGGGACGCCTGCGAGATGTTCAACAGAGCGAAGAGCCGCACGATCCATCAGCTCCAGCGCGGCCGCACCCGCGGCGCTGAGCGGCCCAATCGCCTCACATGCAGCGCTGATGTCCGCGAACAACAGCAGTCCCGTGTACTTCACCGGCAGGTCGGGCACGGTTCGGAGAACGGCTTCAGCGATGAACGCGAGCGTGCCCTCGGCGCCGATCAGGAGGTGACAGAAGATGTCGACGGGACGTTCGAAATCGAGGAACGCGTTCAGCGCGTACCCCGTCGTATTCTTCGTCTTGTACTTGTGTCGGATTCGATCGGTCAGTCGGCGACTGGTCCGAACCCGGTCGCGCAGGGCGACGATCCCTGCAGCCAGCGAGGGTTCGGCGGCCTCGAAGATCGCGTTCGCGTCGTCGCGCGCCGTATCGATGACGGTGCCGGATGGCAGCACGAACACGAGCGAGTCGAGCGTGTGATAGCTGTTCTGGGCGACGCCACAGCACATCCCGCTCGAGTTGTTCGAGAGGATCCCTCCCATCATGCACGCGTCGATTGACGCAGGATCGGGACCGATACGCGCGTTGAACTTCGCGAGCGCGCGATTGACGTGACCGCCTATCGCACCAGGCTGGACGCGCACGCGCCGACCGCTCTCGAGCGGCTCGATCCTCCGCCAGCCGTGACCGAGATCGACCAGGATTCCGTCCGTGATCGCTTGCCCAGACAGGCTGGTTCCCGCTGCGCGGAAGGTGAGAGGCAGGCGCTCGGCGCGGGCGAGCGTGAAAAGTCCGCGCACCTCCTCGATCGACTCGGGTCGGACGACGACGAGCGGCTCGAGACGATAGAAGCTCGCGTCAGACGCGTAGGCCGCCCGGTCGATCGGACGATCGAGAATCCGCCGGGGCGGCAGGATCTCTTCGAGCTTCCGACGAAGGGCAGTCATTCAGGTCTACATTAGCGCACGATTCAGTTGTGTTTGCATGACCTTGTAGGGCGCGGCCTTCAGGCCGCGCCGCGCGTGCGGGGTCTGAAGACCCCGCCCCACAGCACAAACTGCGACTCGAGTCAGCATGGTGGATCGCGAATGACGATCGCTCTAGCTTCTAACTTCTAGCGTCTGTATCTCCTCTTTCGATCCCCGCGGCGGCCGTGGTCCCGGGCTCGATGATCGCGAGTGACGCGATGCTCACGACAGCGATACTCACGAGCGCGGCAGCGATGGCATCCGATGCTCCGCCGGGCATCAGTGCGACCGCGAGAAGCATCATGGCGACGATTCCTTCGGCAATCGCAATCCAGCGGAAGAGGCGCGATCGCTGCGAGGCGAGCGCAACTGGATGCACGCGCGAGGTGAACAGCAGGTTCAGACGCAGTGTCACGGCGGCGGTTGCGGCCGCGAGAACGATGAAGAACGCCCACCGACCGAGCGATCGCCTCGCCGGATCTGACATGGACTGTCGACTGATCCAGATCAGCAGGGGCGTTGCGGCATCGAGAGTCGCGACGGTTCCCTGATGAAACTGCCACCACCAGATCGCACGCGAACGATCGTGATCGGGTTGTGATGCCGCATCTTATCCCGCCTCGATCGTTGCCGCAATGGACCGCAGATCCTTGAGCAACGCTTCGGCAGACGCGTAACGTTCATCGGGCGAGCCGCGCATGCATTTCCGCGCGACGCGATCGAGACCGGGAAGTGGAAGCGGGCGGCTCAGCGAGGTCGGCCGGCCCTCCATGAGCTCGGTCATACGCGCGAGAATCGATCCGGGATCCGTGCCGAACGGATGTTCACCAGTCGCAAGCTCCCACGCGAGTACACCGAAAGCGAACACATCGGATCGCGCATCGGCGCCGCTGCCGGCGAGCTGCTCGGGCGCCATGTATCCCGGTGTGCCGAGCGCCACGCCGGCTTCGGTCAGTCGTGTCATCGATGGCGAGTCGGGCGTCGGCTCCCATCGCGCGAGACCGAAGTCGAGCACCTTGATCTGCCCATCTGCGCGACGGACCACGTTTTCGGGCTTGAGATCGCGATGCACGATGCCGCCGGCGTGCGCGGCGTCGAGAGCGGAGGCGATGTCGATGAGCGTAGGGAGGAGGCGTTCCGGTGGAAGCGGCCCCGCACTCAATTCCTCGCGGAGAGTACGGCCTCGCACCAGCTCGGAAACCATGTAGAGCTCACCATCGATCTCTTCCAGCGCGAAGACCGTGGCGATTGCTGGATGCGAGAGCGCCGCGGCGGCGCGCGCCTCGCGCGTGAGGCGCTGGCGCCGAACCGGATCGCGCGTGTACTCGGGAGGAAGCGCTTTGAGCGCGACGGTGCGGCCAAGCCGCTGATCCTCGGCGGCATAGACGACGCCCATGCCGCCGCGACCGATCTCCTCGATGATTCGATACGAGCCAATCTGCCGGCCTGCAAGCGACGACGGCGCGTCGTCCAGAATCAACTCCGGGGCCACGCCCCACGCTGGACGATCGAGAAAGTCCGCTGACGTGCGGTCGTGGCTTGCAAGCAGCGACCGCACCTCACGCGCGAGGTCGGGATCGCCACGGCCGGCGGCTTCGAGCAATTGCTCGCGCGACACGGGGTCCCGATCGAGGACCGCGTGGAACAGCTCGTTAATCTGACGCCAGCGCGATGGGTTCACGCGTGGGAGCTTCCCTCCAGCTCACGCGCGAGCCAGGCACGTGCGACGGTCCAGTGACGCTTGACCGTTGCGGGAGAAATCGCCATCGCGTCCGCCGTTTCTTCGACCGTCAGACCGCCAAAGAACCGCAGCTCCACCAGCCTGGCCTGTTCGGGGTCGATGGCTGCAAGTCGCTCGAGCGCCTCGTCGAGCGCGACGAGATCGAACGCACGCTCGCCGCCGGCCACGAGCGCCTCGTCGAGCGTGACACGGGGCTGGGCGCCACCGCGCTTGAGGGCGCCCCGCGCGCGTGCGCGTTCGATGAGGATCTGCCGCATCGAGTGTGCGGCAATTGCGCAGAAGTGCGCTCGGTTCTTCCAGCGATCGGGCTTGTCCTTCATCAATCGAAGGTAGGCCTCGTGCACGAGCGCTGTCGGCTGGAGGGTCTGTCCGGGCCGCTCGCGGCGAAGATAATTGGCCGCAAGCCGCCGAAGCTCCTGATAGACGATCGGCAGCAGCGTGTCGACTGACTGCCGATCGTCGGTCATCAGGACACCCGCTCGATACGGACGCGTTTCACGACGACCGGCTTCATCGGTCGATCCTGCCGTCCTGTGGGGACTGCGCCGATGCGGCGCACGACCTCGAGTCCGGTCACGACCTCACCGAACACCGAGTGCCGACGGTCGAGATGAGGTGTCGGTCCGAGTGTAATGAAGAACTGGCTGCCGTTCGTGTTGGGACCGGCGTTCGCCATCGACAGAATGCCCGCGCGGTCGTGGCGGAGGGACGCGTGGAACTCATCGGGGAACGTGTACCCGGGGCCGCCGGTGCCTTGTCCGAGTCGATCGCCACCTTGAATCATGAACCCATTGATGACTCGGTGGAAGATCACACCGTCGTAGTACGGCTCTTTTTTCTTTGCGCCGGTCGCGGGATCGGTCCACTCCTTGGTGCCTTCGGCGAGGCCGACGAAGTTTGCCACCGTCCGGGGTGCCTCCTTCTCGAATAACCGAATGGTGAACGACCCTTCGGTCGTCTCGACATGCGCGTAAGTGCCGGCTTCCATAAGCTGCGTTACTCCTTCTTGCTCGTTGCACCCCGGCCGCGCAAAACGGCTCGCTAACAGCTGGGGCGCGCGGAATGCGCACCCGCAGCCGCGGGACGTCGGATGGACTCTGGATTATATATAGCCAACAAAAGGACGGATCCCTTCGTCTAACCGGCGAGGACGACGCAAGCTGAGCAGCCTTTCTCAAGTGCTCTCGTAGGAAATCCTTCGTTGACAATACGAAGACGTTCGTACATAGTCTCCCAGGATTCAAGGTTCCATTCACGATGCACAGAAATATCATCCCGCGGCCGACCGACGCCGAGCTGACGATTCTCCGTGTGCTGTGGGAACGCGGCCCGAGCACCGTTCGTCAAGTCCACGAGGTGATGACCCGCGAGCGGCCGACCGCCTACACGACCGCGCTCAAGCTTCTCCAGATCATGACCGACAAGGGGCTCGTCCGGCGGGATGAAACGGATCGATCGCACGTATATCAGGCGCGCCTGACCCGGGAGCAGACGCAGCGTCAGCTCGTTCGCGATCTGCTGGACCGGGCATTTGGGGGGTCGTCGTCGAAGCTGGTCATGCAGGCCCTCGCGGCCCGGCGCGCATCGGCCGAGGAGCTAGGCGAGATTCGGCGGTTGCTCGATGGCCGGTCGCCAAGGGCGGAAGGACACGAACCGGACGAGGGCAGCGAGTGAGCCACGCGAGCGGAGCGGGGTGGGCTCCCGCGAGCGACCGCGAAAGGGGGTCCGGCGGGACGAAGTCCCCCGGTTAGAAAATGACCTTGAGTGAGCTGCTGCATCAGCCTGCAGCGCAGGCAATCGGCTGGGCGCTCCTGCAGTTCGTCTGGCAGGGAGCCCTGGTGGGCGTCCTCACCGCCGTGGCGCTTGCCGTTCTGCGTCGGAGCGCGGCGGACGTGCGCTACGTGGTCGCGACGATCGGGCTCGCCGTGATGGTGACGATGCCGATCGTTACCGCGGTGCAGACCTGGCGGTCATCGGCGACGCCAGCAGGCGGCTCGACTTCATCATTCGTGAGTGCCGCGGCCGCACACACGGAGTCCATTCAAACCGCGCCGGCGAGGATGTCGATGTCGCGTGCCATCTCGCGCGCATCAGGAGCACCGATTAAGGTGAGCCCCGCCGCCAACCTGCCGCAACTCCGAGTCGAGCCCTGGCTGCCAATGTTGCTGGCGTTATGGCTGTGCGGCGTGTCGATCCTGTCTCTGCGCCTCTTGAGCGGCTGGTTCTTCGTGCAACGGATGAAGAGCCACGCCGCCGCCGTCGCAGCCAATCGATGGCAGGAGATGACGAGAAAGCTGTCGCGCCGCCTCCACATCACGCGATCGATTCGCCTGCTCCAATCAGCGGCGGTCGATGTGCCGACGGTCATTGGCTGGTTGTCACCGGTCGTTCTGCTGCCGACGAGCGCGCTTGCCGGTCTCGCGCCGCACCAGCTCGAGGCGATTCTCGCGCACGAGCTCGCGCACATCAGGCGGCACGACTACGTCGTCAACCTGTTGCAGACGCTCGTCGAGACGCTGCTCTTCTATCATCCGGCGGTCTGGTGGGTATCGCGCCGAATCCGGATCGAGCGCGAGAACTGCTGCGATGACCTCGCGGTGAGCTTGTGCGGCGATCCGTACACCTACGCGCGAGCGCTCGCCAGCCTCGAAGAGCTGCGCGACAGGTCCGGCCGGTTCGTGCTGGCCGCCACGGGCGGATCGCTGCTCCAGCGCGTACGGCGACTGCTTGGCGCTCCTTCGCACGCCGGGCGTGGCCCCGGGTGGCTCGCCGGACTGACGGCGGTTGTCCTGATTGCCGGGATTGCCGCCGGGGCGATCGGCAACGAAGCGATGTCGCGCTCTCGACGTCCCCGATCCGTGGAGGCGAGGCCCGCGACCATTGCGAGCGTTCCGCGCGCCGCGAAGGCGTTCGTGCGCGAACAGAGAGATACGGTTCGCGAGGTCGCGCAGCACGGTCGTGAGATCAGGGCGGCGTTTGCGGTCGCGACGCGCGCGGCTGCGCACGCTTTTCGCGACGCTACGAAGGCATTCGCCAGGGGCGCCGCAGCGTTGAGCGTTCGTGGCGTGTCGGGGTTTGATCAGATCCCACCCGTCCCGCCGACACCACCCACGCCGCCGACGCCCCCGACACCCCCGACGCCAGCGACACCGGAAACACCTGAGACGCCGGCAACTCCGGCGACACCGCCAACTCCGGCGACACCGCCAACACCACCGACTCCAGAGACACCGCCAACGCCGCCGACTCCCGAGTCGATCGACATTTCATTGCCGTCACTTCCGCCGGATCCACCGGAGCCTCCGACACCTGCGGTTCCGGCACAGTCGAAGAGCTCGCACTCGGTCTCGATGTCGACGGATCATGGCCAGCGGCGCGGCAATTTCGTCTGGTCCAACGGCCAAGAGAAGCTCGAAGTCACCTACGTCGGGGATATCGAGTTCACCGACGACGACACGGACGTCAAGCGGCTGTCCCCGGATGGTTACCTGAAGATCAGAGAAGGCGGATGGTTCGTCGGCCGTGGCGTCGAGTTCCGCGCGGATGCCGCCGGCAATCTGAAGCGACGCTACTTCGCGGGTAACTCGGAGAAGCCGTTCGAGCCCGAAGGTCGCCAGTGGCTTGCGCAAGTCCTGCCACGATTCATCCGCCAGACCGGCATTGGCGCCGAGGCTCGTGTCGCGCGCATTCTCAAGGCGAAGGGTCGCTCGGGCGTCCTGTCCGAGATTTCCCTCATCGAAGGAAGCTGGGCGAAACGAATCTATTTCTCCGAGCTGCTGAAGACCAAGCTCGATCCAGACACAATCCGCCGCGTGCTCGCGCAGGCGGGACGCGAGATCGATTCCGATTTCGAGCTCGCGACGCTCCTCATCAACGACGGTGACGTCCTGCTGGCGAACGAGGGGACCCGTCAGGCGTATTTCGACGCGGCTCGCAGCATCGACTCCGACTTCGAGATGCGCCGCACGTTCTCCGCAGCGCTCAAACGCGGCCCGATCGGCGCGGCGACTCTCGCCAGCATGCTCGACGCGAGCACCGGGATCTCATCGGACTTCGAAGAGGCCACGCTCCTCATCGAGGTGGCGAAGCTGCAGCCGCTGGACAACACCTCGCGTGGTCCGTTCTTCAACGCGCTGCGCACGGTCGAAAGTGATTTCGAGCATCGCCGCGTCTTGTCGGCGCTCGCCCAGCGCACGGATCTTCCGCCGGAGACGGTTAGCGCGATGGTCGATTCGGCCACGGCCATCGGCTCCGATTTCGAGCTGGCGACCTTCCTCCTCGAGGTCCTCAAGCAGCATCCGGTCGACAGCGCCTTCCGCGAGCCCTTCTTCCGGGCGGTTGACTCCATCGGGTCGGCCTTCGAGCGCGGACGCGTGCTCCAGGCCGTCGTCAAACGGCCCGATGTGCCGGCCCAGACGCTCGTCAGCGTGCTGCGTGCCGTGCGCACGATGAACAGTCACTTCGAGGCGTCGCAGGTCCTGATGGCAATCGCGCAGCAGCACACCCTTACCGGTGAGGCCCGCGACCTCTACATCGAAGCGGCCGACAAGCTCGGCGACTTCGAGCAGGGCAGAGCGCTCTCGGCGCTTGTGAAAAGTGAAAAGCGCCGGTGAAGTACGAAGTACGAAGTAGAAGCCAAAAAGCCAGAGCCAATCGCCGCTGCAGAGTTCCTCCGATTTTCTTGTTCCGTACTTCTAACTTCGCACTTCTTACTTCGTACTTTCTTTACAGCGTCAGCTCCGGGTTCATCGTGTGCCACTTCGTCGCGCGCTCGTAGGCGAGCGCGACGCGGAGGACAGTCGCTTCGTCGTAAAGCCTTCCCGTCACCATCAGCTCCACCGGCGCCTTGTTCAGAAAGCCTGCCTTGAGCGCGAGCGCGGGATGTCCCGTGAGGTTCGTCATTCCGAGGCTCGCGCTGGTCGTCGACGACAAGAACACGTCGAACTCCGACATCAGCTTCTCCATCTCGCGGATCAGGAGCGTCCGCGCACGTTGCGCGCGGATGTACTCGACCGCCGGAACGAACCTGTGCGTCCGGAATGTGTTCGGCCAATTGCCCAGAGACTCGTCCTTGATGCCCTCGCTGCGTGTGAGGTCGTCGAATGCCGCGGCCGCTTCGGTGCTCAGGATGAACCCGATCGTTCCTGCGAGGCGCGTCGCGGGAAGCTCGATTGGCGTCAGCGTCGCTCCGGTGCTGCGGTAGACGTCGAGCGCGTCGTTCAGGAGCCTCAACTGCTCTTTCTGTTCTTCCGGTGAAAGTCCACGCCCGCGCCCGCCTCCGCGCCCGCCTGGAGCATCCGCACGTCCACCGCGCGTGTCACCGCGTTCCGCCTGCGGCGTGGTTTCCTGACGCGGCTCGAATTCAGCCTTGACGTAGCCGATTTTCAACTTCGAGAGCGGCACGTCCGGGTTCCACACGAACGGCGCATCGACGACCGTTTCGTCGCGGCCGTCCGGACCGTAGATCGCGTTGAACACGATCGCGCAGTCCTCGACCGATCGGCACATCGGGCCGATCTTGTCCATCGTCCAGCTCAGCGCCATCGCGCCGTAGCGGCTCACACGTCCGTACGTCGGGCGCAGGCCCGTGACGCCGTTTGCGACGGACGGCGAGATGATCGACCCGCGTGTTTCCGTCCCGATGCCGAACGCGACGAGCCCAGCGGCGGTGGCGGAACCTGGTCCCGCCGACGATCCGCTCGATCCGCGTTCGGGATTCCAGGGCGTCTTCGTCTGACCGCGGAACCAGCGATCGCCTTGCGCGAGCGCGCCCATCGAGAGTTTCGCGACGAGTACCGCTCCTGCATCACGCAGGCGCTCGATCACCGTCGCGTCGTAGTCGAACACCTGGTTTTGAAACGGCCCCGCTCCCCACGTCGTCGGGATACCCTTGGTCGCAAACAGATCCTTCGCGCCCCACGGGATCCCGTGCAAGGGGCCCTTGTAACGCCCGGCTTTGATTTCGCGATCTGCCTGAGCGGCCTGCGCGAGCGCGAGCTCTTCGGTGAGCGTGACGACGCAGTTCAGCTTCGGGCCGTGCCTCTTCAACCGCTCGAGATACATCGTCGTGAGCTCGGTGGACGAGACGTCCCGCTTCTGAATGAGAGGCGCGAGCGACGTGACTGGAAGGTAGGCCAGCTCCTCGATCGACGAATGCCGCGTCCCTGGCGGCGTGGTTATCTTGATTTTCGCGCCGGGCGTTGCGCCAGGTTTGGGTTTCCTTCCGGGCAGATATGGTCGAAACGTGACGGCGGGCTCGGTGTCGAGCGGAATGTCGATCGCACGAAGCCGCTCGTAGGCGTCGAGGTTCTGGTTCGCGCCGTTGAGGATCGATTGTTCTTCCGCGTCGGTGAAATCGACACCGAAGATCTTCTCGGCGCACTGGAGCGTCTCCTTCGTGATGCGCCGCGGCTGCTCTTCCTGTCGCGCGAACGACGGTGCCGCGAGTCCTCCAGCAACTGCCGCCGGCATCACCTTCAGAAAGCGCCTGCGCGCCGATCCCGCAACACGGCCACTGCCCGACGATCTCCTCATCGAATCCTCCCGAAGGACGGTTCGCAAACTGGCCCCACTTTTGGCGATAGAATACCCGACAATTTGGGCTCGCTTCACACCATGGTTCCCGTTATTCACGCGCTGCTCGTGGAAGACGATGACGCGTATGCCGCGATGTTGCAGGCCGATCTCGAATACTCCGCGGCAGCAGCCGTGAAGGTCCATCGCGCCAGGACCCTCACCGACGCGATGTCTGCGCTGCCGACGGCCCCCTTCGATGCGATCCTCCTCGACCTCGGGCTTCCTGACAGCTCAGGCCTCGAGACACTCGCGAAACTGCAACGGCGGACGGGGGAGCTGCCGATCGTCGTGCTCACCTCGCGAGACGATGACGCGCTGGCCATCGCGGCGGTCCAGGCGGGCGCGCAGGATTATCTGGTGAAGAGCAGCACGGACGCGCAGCTCCTGACGCGCGCGCTGCGCTACGCATGCGAGCGTGTCGGGTTCAGGCGCGCGCTGATCGAGCGGGAAGCCAGATTCCGCGCGCTCGTCGATCACAGCTACGACGCGATCACGCTGGTCGATCGCAATCTCGTGGCCTTGTACAACAGCCGTGCGATCGAGAGCGTCACGGGTTACAGGCCTGAGGAGCTGTACGGTCGCCGGCTCGATACGCTTCTGCACCCCGAAGACCTTCCGGCGAACAGGAATCGCTTCCGGCGATGCCTCGAGGAGCCGGGGACCGCGGTTCCTGTGCAGTACCGCTTTCGTCACAAGAGCGGCTCATGGCGGTATGGTCAGGCGATCATCGTCAACCGGCTGCACGATACGGCGGTGCAGGCGATCGTGGTGAACCATCGGGACCTCACCGAGCAGAAGCTTGCCGAGGAGGCGCTGCGGGCGAGCGAGGACCGCCTGCGGCAGGCGCACAAGATGGAAGCCGTCGGACGGCTTGCCGGCGGCGTGGCGCACGACTTCAACAACGTCCTTACTGCCATCTTCGGTTACGCCGATCTGCTCCTCGATCAGTTCGGCCCCGATGACACGCGGCGCGCAGACGTGGAAGAGATCCGCCGCTCCGCTGAGCGCGCCGCGTCGCTGACGCGCCAGCTCCTCGCGTTCAGCCGCAAGCAGGTCCTGCAGCCCCGCGTGCTCCTGCTGAACGACGTCATCACGAGCCTTGAGAAGCTGCTGACGAGTCTCGTCGGCGACGAAATCCAGTTGGCCATCAGCGCCGCACCGGATCTCTGGAATGTGCGCGCGGACCCGGGGCAGGTCGAACAGGTGCTGATGAACCTGTGCGCAAATGCGCGCGACGCGATGCCCGGCGGTGGCCTGCTCGAGATCGCAACTGCGAATTGCGAGGTCGTCTCGACCGATCACGACCGGCCAGGACTGAAACCAGGTTCGTATGTGACGCTCAGCGTCTCGGACACCGGCACGGGAATGGCCGCCGACGTGCGCGCATCGGTCTTCGAGCCGTTTTTCACAACGAAAGAGCAAGGCAAAGGCACTGGTCTTGGCCTCTCGACCGTGTACGGCATCGTGAAGCAGAGCGGCGGCGGGATTTATCTGGATAGCGAAGAAGGGAAGGGCAGCCGCTTCACGGTGTATTTGCCGAAAGCCACTGAGAACTGACGCTAGCCGGTAGCTCGGTCGGTTCAGTAGCTCGGTAGCTCGCTTCCGCGCCCGGATTCGGGGCTCGCAGTTCGGGATTCGACATCCGATCGAGCCACCGAGCCACCGAGCTCCCGAGCCACCGAGCTCCCGGGTTGCGATCAGCTCTTCTGCTTGAACCCCGGTGGAATCTCAAGATCCGTCTGTGCGACGGTTGTGGTGATTTCGAGCTTCTCGTTGTTCACGGTGAAGATGGTTGCGCGCGGGTTGTCGCTCTTCTTCATCATCTTGCGTGCGAGCATGCCGCCGAGGCCGCCACCGCCGCTGGTATCCTTTTGCTGCGCCAACTGATCGGGCGACTTCACCGCGTCGAATGTCGTCGTCGACGCCAGTACCGTGCCCTGTAGCGTCGCTTTTTCCGTGTTCAGCCGCTCCATTGCCTGCTTCAGCAGCGGATACATTGCAACCATTGCCGCCATCTGCTCGGCGGAGATGCCGGCTGTCTCCGGCGCGATGGCCTTCCAGTAACGCATCTCGAAGTCTGCCAGTTCCTTCATCGCTGGAATGTCGGGGCCGAGCCAGGAATCCGCCGTCACGACGAGGCCGCCGCCCTGCTCGAGTGTCTTTCCTTTTTCGCGTACAGTAATCGTCATTACGACCTCGCGCGCGTCGTAGCCGGCAATCGACTTCTTCTGACCCGTTTCCTTCACGTCAAAGTCCACCTCGACTTCCTTGCCGGACGGTTGCTGTTGCTCGGACGGCTTGGCTTCTTCGTTCTGGGCTTCCTTCGCCGCTCGTTCCTGGGCCTCGCGGATCCGCTGCCGCAGCTGCTCGAACGTCGTGACTTCGTATGTTTTCTTCTTCATGTCGAGGTCGTAGATCTTCTCTTCCGAGAGATCCACGATTCGACCTGCCATGTCGTTCATCGTCATCTTCCGATTCCCCTTCAGGGCAACCGTCGAGACGACGCCCTCTTTCATGGCTTTGCCGCCGAACATGCCAGCCATGCGGCCCAGCATGCCTTCAATCTTGACCTGATCCTTGTCGCGGGTCTTGATCTCCGCCCGCGCCGCCGCAGCCGTCGCTGCGACAACCGACACCACCACCGCACAGGACATCAACAGACGTTTCATGGAGCCTCCCCGGAGCTCGACCGTTTATATATATCTATTTTACATGGAGGGCCTGGGCTGAAGAGCTAGCTCTGGGCTCATGGCTTTTGGCTCTGGGAACACAGGGAGGGAAAGACTCAGAACCTACAGCCAAAGCCAAAAGTCTAAAGACGAAAGCCAACGGTCATTCGCCAGAGTTAACATCCGTGCGCCTGAAGCGTCCTCCCTCTCAGATGCAGCTCGCGGCCGTGCACCCGCCACTGGCGACCGCCGCTGGCGAAACGACGAGGTTCTCCGAACGGCATGCATCGGAGGACGCCCGACTCGTCCGTGAGGCACAAGGCGGAGACGAAGGGGCGTTTGGTCGGCTCTACGATCGCTATGCCCGCGTCGTCCACGGGTTGTTGCTCGCGCGCGTCCCACGCGCGGACGTCGACGATCTGGTTCAGGAGGTGTTCCTGACCGCATGGCGGCGGCTTGATGCGCTCCGCGACCCCGCGGCGTTCGGCGGATGGCTGGCAGTGATCGCGCGGAACCGCGCGACGGATTTTCATCGGCGCGCACCCGAGCACGTCGAACTGCCAGCGACCGTGACCGCCCATGATTCGACGGCGGCGCGCACGGAAGCGCTCGCAATCCTCGAGCTTGTTCGCACTTTGCCGGACGCGTACCGCGAGACCCTCGTGCTGAGACTCGTCGAAGGTCTCACGGGACCCGAAATCGCGGATCGCACCGGGCTCACTCCGGGGTCGGTGCGCGTGAACCTACAT
The DNA here is from genome assembly GCA_046727175.1 of Acidobacteriota bacterium. Lineage (GTDB taxonomy): Bacteria > Acidobacteriota > Vicinamibacteria > Vicinamibacterales > 2-12-FULL-66-21 > JBKPCD01. Next base: position 16,123 of record JBKPCD010000133.1, read on the forward strand.
CGCGGGATGAGGCTCCTGCGCGAGAAGCTGAATCGATGAAGAAGGACCAGCCTTCGGACTATCTGTGGGACCGCTCCGGCGCGCCGGATCCCGAGGTCGCACACCTCGAAGAGGTGCTGGGAACGTTGCGCCGTGAATCTCCACTGAGAGACTTGCCGGCGCGGATCGGCAGGCGGCGTTCACAGATGCGGCCGATCCTCTACGGCCTGACCGCCGCCGCGATTGTGTGCCTGGTGGCGGGCGCCGCGTGGTTCAGCGTGGGCCAGCCGCACTTCGGGTGGGCCGTTCGGACGCTTGCGGGAGTTCCGGTCCTCGACGGTCGAGCGCTGGATCGCGGTGGTCGTCTGCGCGTTGGCAAATGGCTCGAGACCGATGGGTCCTCGAGTGCCCGTATCTCGGTCGGTCAAATCGGCCGCGTGGACGTCGACCCGAACTCGCGCGTGCAGCTCGTGGAGTCTCGCGGGCGCGAGCATCGCATGGCGCTGACACAAGGTACCATTCACGCGCGCATCTGGGCACCCCCGAAATTCTTTTTCGTCAACACGCCGTCCGCGATTGCCACCGATCTGGGCTGCGCGTATACGCTGCACGTGGACGGGACAGGCGCGGGACTCGTCCGCGTCACCCACGGGTGGGTCGGGTTCGAGCACGCCGGACGCGAATCGTTCATTCCCGAGAACGCCGTGTGTGCGACCCGGCCTGGCGTAGGGCCCGGCACTCCCCGCTACGAGGATGCGCCCGAGGGGTACGCCGACGCGCTCGCGCTCCTGGATTTCGGCCCGGCAGATTCGCCTGGCCGCAGCGAGGCGCTGGATTTCGTCCTCTCTCGCGCCCGGCGCCGCGACGCATTGACGCTGTGGCACCTCCTCTCCCGCGGCACGCTCGACGAGCGCGGACGCGTTTTCGATAAACTTGCGGGGCTCGTGCCTCCTCCCGAAGGAGTCACTCGCGACGCCGTGCTCAGAGGCGACCGCAGCGCCATCGACCACTGGTGGGATGCGCTGGGGTTGGAGAGTACGACTTGGTGGCGGCTGTGGAAAAAGAAATGGTGAACGACTTCTAGATTCTGTCCTGGCTCCAACCTCCAATCTCCTACCTCCTTCCTCCTGGTCTAGAATACCCGCCATGTTTCGTCTCTCCCCAGCCCTCCTCCTCTCGTGTACTCTCGTAGCCATGCAGACCACGACGAAGCAAATCATCACGGCAGGGCCCGCGCCGGTCGGCCCATACAGTCCCGCCGTCTCGGCGGGCGGATTGATTTACGTTTCCGGCACGTTCGCACAGGACGAGAAGGGAGCAATCGTCGGCAAGGGTGACGTGGGCGCACAGACACGCCGCGTGCTCGAGCGAATGCAAGAACTGCTGACAGCGGCAGGATCGTCGCTCGACCAGGTCGTGTCGACAACGGTGTACCTCAAATCGGCTGGCGACTTCCAGGCGATGAACGACGTCTACCGCACGTTCTGGAAATCCGCGCTGCCGACGCGCTCCACAATCATCGCCGACCTCGTGCTGCCCGACGGCCTCGTGGAGATGTCGATGATTGCGGTGCCGAAGGGCGCTGAACGTATCCTCCTCCAACCGGAGGGCTGGATGAAGTCCCCCAACCCTTACAGCTACGCGATCCGAACGGGCGACACGCTGTTCCTCTCAGGCCTCATCTCTCGCAACGGCCGCGATAATTCCTTCGTCGCGGGTGACGTCGCGGCGCAGACGCGCGTCATCATGGAGAACGCGGGCAAGCTGCTGAAGGTCGCCGGCATGTCGCACGGGAACGTCGTCAGCTCGCGCGTCTATCTGACGGACCTCTCCGCGTTCCAGCAGATGAACGACGCGTATCGTACCTATTTCCCGTCGATGCGGCCCGTACGGGCAACAGTCAAGGCCGGCCTCGCCGGCAAGGACGCGCTCGTCGAGATCACGATGATTGCGTCGTCCTCGCCGCGGAGTCCGATTGACGACGGGCGTCCGGCGAACCCGAATCTCAGCGCCGCGATTCGTGCGGGAAACCGCGTGTACGTCTCCGGGATGCTGGGCAACATGCCAGACAACAAGGCAGACATTGCCTCACAGACGCGCGAGACGCTCGCGCGGATCCGCAAGGCATTGGAAGTGGCAGGTTGCACGCCAGCCGATGTCGTCGACAGCATGGTCTACCTGCCCGATCTGACCAAGTTTGCCGAGATGAACGAGGTCTATCGGTCGTTCTTCGAGCGGATCTCTACCCCCCCGCGCACAGGACGCGCGGTGGGGACCCCGGGCTTCCCGGCGCGCGCGACGGTCGGCTCGGCCCTCGTGGCGCCTGACGGTCTCGTGGAGATCATGGCGACGGCGGTGAAGCCGTGAGGCTGCCGCTCAGCCTGGACGAATTCGAAGCCGCTTACCGTCGCGTATCACCTCACATTCATCACACTCCGCTCGTCACGTCGCGGATGCTGAGCGAGCGTACCGGTTTCGATGTCCGTCTGAAGGCGGAGATGTTTCAGCGCACGGGGTCCTACAAGATTCGCGGACCGCTCAACAAGTTCACGTATCTCACGGACGACGAGCGGGCGCGCGGCGTCGTCTGTTCGTCTGCCGGCAACCACGCGCAAGGCGTTGCGCTCGCGGCCCGCATCCACGGCATCCGGGCCGTCGTCGTCATGGCCGAGAACGCCACGCCGTCGAAGGTCGCTGCGACACGCGGGTACGGCGCAGAGGTCGTTCTCCACGGAAGCATCTGGGACGACGCGAACGAGAAAGCTCGTGAGCTCGTGCGCGAGCGAGGCCTCACCTACGTGCATCCGTTCGACGATCTGCAGCTGATTGCCGGTCAAGGTACGCTGGGTCTGGAGATCATCCGTGACTGGGCGGAGGCGGACATCCTGGTCGTGCCGATCGGCGGCGGTGGATTGATCTCGGGCGTCGCGATGGCGGCGAAGGCGGTCAAACCGTCGGTCAAGGTCATCGGCGTCGAATCGTCGGATGCACCGGGAATGCAGGCAAGCGTTCGTCTCGGCCACGTCGTCACGCTCGAGCGCGTGGAGTGCATCATCGACGGACTGCGGGTCAAGCGCGTCGGCGACGTGACGTTCGACGTGGTTCGTCGGTACGTCGATGAGATCGTCGCGCTGCCGGATACGCGAATCTTCGACGCGATGATTTGGATCATGTCCCACGCCAAGCTCGTCGTCGAAGGAGCAGCGGCGGCGCCTGTCGGAGCGCTGCTCGAAGGGTTGATTCAAGCCCCGCCGGGCACCAGGGTTGCTTGCGTCCTCAGCGGGGGAAACGTCAATCTGGATCAGATTCGGGGACTACGGTGGAATTAGCCGAGAGCCAAGAGCCGCGCGCCGGGACTCCGAAAGTCGGCATCTCCGCCTGCCTCCTTGGCGAGCGCGTTCGGTACGACGGTGGCCACAAGCACAATGTCACTGTGACCGACGTGCTCGGCAAACTTGTCGAGTGGGTGCCCGTGTGTCCGGAGGTCGAGCTGGGATTGGGAACGCCGCGCGAACCGATTCAGCTGGTGCGAATCGGCGGAGGCATTCGGTTGGTCACCGTCGAGTCGCGCATCGATTACACGCATGCGATGAACGAATGGGCGCGGGTCCGTCTCGATGATCTCGCGAAGGCGGACCTCTCGGGGTACGTGCTGAAGTCGAAGTCCCCCAGCTGCGGTCTCGACAGCGCGAACGTTTACGACGGGGAGTGGGCGCTGGACGCGAAGGGCCGCGGGCTGTTCGCCGCGGCACTCGTCGATCGCTTCCCTGGATTGCCCGTCGAAGAGGAGGATCGCCTCCAGGATCCTGCAGTCCGCAGGCGATTCATCGAGCGAGTGCTCGCGTATCGCGCGTCGTAGGTCAGACAGACCCCTCCGGGGCGGCGTGGGGCGGCGTCTAAAGACGCCGCCCTACAGACTACAGACCGGGGTTGCGCCGAAACGCAGAGCTGTAGGGCGGGGTCTTCAGACCCCGCCGCACTTGCGGCCATCAACTCTTCAACGCATCAGCTCCCAACAGAACGAACAACAGCACATTCGACACGTGGCCGGTCCAGCAGACGCGGCACTGGCGGTGATTGACGATAAGACTCCAGCCAAGGAACGCACTCATGGCGACCGCGGGAATCGTCATGGCGAACAGGAGGGACGACGGCCAGCGCAGAACGAGTCCGACCGCAATCAAGAGGTACAGCACCAGGCCAAGCGCCGCATTTGGGACGCCGAGCAGCCGCGATCGCGGGCTGCGGAACAGCACTGCGCAGCCGCCATGCTCCAGCTGACAGATCTCGGGTCCTGTGAGCCACGCGGGCAGAACGAAGTAGTGCCCGTATAGCGCCGCAGTTGCCGCGCAGAAGCCGCCAATCAACGCAACCCAGATGACGACTTGCATGGTCAGGCGCGCCTAGGCCGCGCGTTCGGCGACACCTCGACGCGCAAAACACGCGCGTGGCCCCCTCGCTCGCCGCGGCCGCAGGCGGTAGTCCCGAGCGACCGAATTACCGAACAACCGAGACACCGAGCTGCCGAATCACGGCACGCGTTCATTCTCGCTGGCACCGTGGGCACCAGTACGTCAATCGCGCGCTGGGGCCCTGCGCGCGGACGCTGATGCCGGTGCGACATCGCCGGCACGTCAGACGCCCGCGGCCGTAGACCCACAAGCGCTGGCTCGGATCGTCGCGTCTCGTCGCCCGGCGGTAACCCGCATACGTTGTCATCGGCGCAACGCCGGTCGAGACATTTACCTGCAGAAGGCGGCGAGCCGTCTCGAGGAGCTGCGCGAGCTGCTCGTCGCTCAGGCGCTCGACCGGCACGAACGGGTTCACGCGGCATGAGAACAGCACCTCTGATTTGTAGACGTTTCCAACTCCGGCGACGAGGCGCTGATTCAAGAGGGCATCGCCGATTTCGACGGTGGGGTGCGCGCGGAAGCGTGCGACGGCGGCGACAACATCGAAGTCTTCGGCTAGCAGGTCCGGGCCGAGCGTACGCAGAACATCGTGTTTCGCGAGTCGATGCGAGCGAATGAATTCCGCCACCGGAATATTGAAGCCCACTGCCTCGAAGTCGCTGGTCGCGACGAGGACCCGCATGTCCGGAGACGGAAGGCGCCACCGTTCGCCGGCCCGATAGATGTGCCAGCTGCCGTTCATGCGCATGTGGGTGCGCAGGACGAGCTCGCCGGAGAACTGCATGAGCAGGTGCTTCCCGACGCTGGTGACCCGTTCGACGGTCCTCCCCGTGATCGGCTCATCGGCGTGCACGCGCGTCAGCGCAGGGTAGACCGATGCGAACCGGGCGACGACCTTGCCGGCAAGAGCCCGATGCAGCGTGCGCGCGGCGCGGAAGACGCTGTCCCCTTCAGGCATGCCGGCGGATGTGGAAGCCCATCGCGGACGGACTGAATCCGGCTTCGATCAGAAACGGCGACAGCGGATGCTCGGGCGCAGGCACGCCGTTGATCTCGCCGATGAGGAGCGACAGGCGACCGTCGTCACCGCTGGCGAGCCGGGACAGCTCGTTTGCGAGCGCGCGGGCGACAGTCGATCGCGTAGGCTCGTCTTCGGGAAGGAACACCAGCAGCTGGCGCGCGCCGCGGCTGACGTATGCCGAGAGCGACCCATTGACGAGGATGACGAGCGACCCGACGGTCCGCGTGGGTCCGCGGCCTCCTTCCGATTCGGGTCCGGCGGGCCAGTCGAGAATCGTCCCGAACGGATTCGCGGAATCTGTCGCGGAGAGCACGACGGCTTCCGGTGCGTCCGGCGCTTCCTTCAACGAGCGCAGGAGATCGAGTGCGGCTGGCACCGCGAACTGCGTCGCTCCCACACCGCCCACGAAGTATCCCCGCCGGATGCGACCGGCATCCTCCATCGCCTTGAGCACGTCGTACACCGCGCTGAATCCACCGAAGATCCCTTCTGCGGCCGCCACCTCGCGCGTCAGCAACCCATAGCGCGTCAACAGCTGCTGGGCGGTGGCCGTCGACCATTCCGTCGGCGAGACCGTGCGCTCGGCGATCAGCGACCATCGACCCTCGGCGGTCGGCGGCGCTTGACGCCGACTCCTGAACGGACGGCCCGGGGCAGGGCGTCGCGCGCGCCGCTCGGGTGGACGGGTAAAGGCGCGCAGTGCGTGGAACGTGTCGTTCGTGATCGCGCCTTTCCAGACGAGATTCCACAGCGCGTCGACCGTTTCCGCGGGATAACCATCGCCCGCCGCCTGGTGGAGAGCCCCGAAGAAGGAAGCGCCGTCAGTCCGAAGGTGCTCGATGATGGCGCTCTCGCGCGGCGAAAGATCGGCGAGCGCTACAGGACGGCGTAAGCGCGTGAGGTGATCGGTCAGGTACAACGCGAGCCGGCCGTCGCGCTCGCCGAGCGGCTCGAGTCCGCACCAGACAATTTCACCGCCGGCCGTCAGCGCGTCGAGATCTGACGGCGTGTAACCCTCCACCCGCGCGGCGAGGATCTCACTCTCGAAGATCGACGCTGCGAGCGGTGCACCCTGAAGGGTATCGATTGCATCGAGCAGCGCATCGAGGCCGTGCCGGCGACGCACGACGCCTTGCCAGGTCGTGATCAGTCGACCCAGCACCGGCGGATCGACAGGCTCGACCTGCTTGCGAAGCTTCGCGAGCGATCGTCGACGGATCACCTGGAGCACGTCGGGGTCGCACCACTCCCGACCGGACCCGCCGGGCCTGAACTCTCCCTCGAGCAGTCGACCGGCTGAAGAGAGCTGTTTCAGAATCGATTCGGCCGTCGCTCGACCCAATGCGTACCGCGCTGCGAATTCGATTGTGGTAAAAGGCCCGTGTGTGCGCGCGAAACGCCGGGCGAGATCCTGCGGTGCGTGCGGCGCGCGTTCGAGGAGCGACTCTGGCAGTCCGGGCGGCAACGGCACTCCGAGTGCGTCACGATACCGGCCCGCATACTCGACGGGGATCACGCGGGCTGTTCCGCCGATCTGGACGACGATCGCGCGCCGCGCCTGCGTCAGCGTCGCGATCGCGCTCTTCGCGTCCATGACGGCGCGAGCGGCGATTTCATCCGTCGTCAGATCGCCCAGCTTGAGCAGCAGATCGTGCACCGCGTCGATTGTCTTCGCGTAGTGCGTGTCATCGAGATTCTGGAGTTGCCGCTCGACGTCGGCCACCGCATCCGCGTCCAGGAGCTCGCGCAGCTCCGCCTCGCCGAGCAGCTCACGTAACTGCGACTGATCGATCGCGAGCGCCTGTGCGCGACGCTCCGCGAGCGGTGCGTCGCCATCGTAGATGTAGTTCGCGACGTAACCAAAGAGCAGCGCCGACGCGAACGGTGACGGCATCGTCGAGTCCACCGTCACCGCCTTGATCTCGCGACGCTCGATGCGCCGAAGCGTCTCGACGAGCGCAGGCATGTCGAACACGTCGCGCAGGCACTCGCGATACGCCTCGAGCAGAATCGGGAACGACCCGAATCGTGCAGCGACGGCAAGGAGATCGGCGGCGCGTTTGCGCTGCTGCCAGAGCGGGCTGCGGCCGCCGGGCCGACGCTTTGGCAGCAGCAGTGCGCGTCCGGCAGCCTCGCGAAACTTCGCGGCGAACATCGCGGTGCCCCCGAGTTGACGCAGCACGAGCGCCTCGGCCTCTTCGGACGCGGGCAGCATCAGCTGCGGATCGGGTGGCGTTTCGGTCTCGGGAAATCTCACGACGAAGCCGTCATCCGTCCACATCGTTTCGACGTCGGCGCCGTGTTCCCTGCGCGCACGTTCGACGACCGCCATCGCCCACGGAGCGTGGATTCGTCCGCCAAATGGCGTCAGCACACAAATGCGCCAGTCGCCGAGCTCGTCGCGGCACCGCTCGATGAGGATGGTCTGGTCGTCGGGGACGACGCCGGCGGCGGCGGCTTGATCGGCCAGATATCGAACCAGGTTCTCGGCTGCTTGCGGATCCAGGTCGTGATGGCGTACGAGCCGCTGGATCGCGCCGCCAGGCGGCATCTGCCGCAGCGTTCGGACCATCTCGCCGATGTGTCGGCCAAGTTCGAGCGGCCGACCCGCGGCGTCGCCTTTCCAGAACGGCATCTTGCCCGGCTCGCCCGGCGCCGCCGAAACGAGGACGCGATCGTGGGTGATCTCCTCGATGCGCCAGCTCGACGCGCCGAGCAGAAAGGTCTCGCCGACGCGGCTCTCGAAGACCATCTCTTCGTCGAGCTCGCCGACGCGGGCGGCCGGTCCGCGCTGGCCCATCAGGAAGACGCCGTAGAGGCCGCGATCCGGAATCGTTCCCCCGTTGATCACCGCAACACGCTTCGCACCGTCGCGGGCGGTCAGTATGCCTCCGAGGCGATCCCACGTCAGGCGCGGTCGCAGATCCGCGAACTCGTCGGACGGATAGCGGCCGGACAACATGTCGAGGACGCCCTCGAAGACGCCCCGACTCAGATCCGCGAACGGCGCCCCGCGTCGAATCGTGTCGAACAGCGCGTCGACGTTCCAGTCGTCCATCGACACCATCGCGACGATCTGCTGGGCGAGCACGTCGAGCGGATTGCGCGGATATCGCGTCGATTCGATGCGGCCCTCGTGCATCGCGCGTGTCACCGCGGCGCACGCGACGAGATCGCCGCGGAACTTCGGCACGATGACGCCGCGGCTCGGGGCGTCAATCGTGTGGCCGGCGCGACCGATGCGCTGCATCCCGCTCGCCACCGACGGCGGCGCTTCGATCTGGATCACGAGGTCAATCGCGCCCATGTCGATCCCGAGCTCCAGCGAGGACGTCGCCACGAGCCCGCGAATCTGCCCCGCCTTCAGCTTGTCCTCGACCTCGATTCGCTGGGCACGCGCGAGCGAGCCGTGATGCGAACGCACGAGCGTTTCGCCGGCGAGCTCGTTGAGAGCAGACGCGAGTCGCTCGGCGATACGCCGGCTGTTGACGAAGATCAGCGTCGAGCGATGGGCGAGCACGAGCTCGAGCAGTCCGGGATGGATGGCGCTCCAGATCGACGTCCGCGCGGGTCCTTGCGATGCGGGACCGCTCGGGATGTCTTCGACCTGGCCGATTTTGGCCATGTCCTCGACCGGCACTTCGATGCGCAACTCGAGGCGTTTCTTCTCGGACGTGTCGACAATCGTGACCGGACGGTAGGAATCAGCGTGGTCACCCTCTGACGAGAACTCTTCGTGGATGGCTTCGTCGGGATGATCGGTCGCGGGCGCGGCATGGGGCTTACTCGAGCTGTTCTGCCGGCTTTTCTCAATGCTCGTGGGGCCCCACCCTTCCACCCCAGCGCGCACAGAACGCGCGCCGGGGACCCCGGCCCGCTCGCTCTCGCTCCGAAGCTTCGCACCTCGCTCGGGCCGCAGGCGCTTTTCCCCTTTCCCTTTTCCCTTTTCCCCTTCGATTCCGCCGAGAAACCGAGCGACTTCGTCCAGCGGTCGTTGCGTTGCCGAGAGTCCGATCCGCTGGAGCGGTCCTGCGTTCGGACCGCGCAGGCTCTCGATGCGTTCGAGCGACAGGGCGAGGTGTGCGCCGCGTTTCGTCGGCACGAGTGCGTGGATCTCGTCGATGATGATGGTGTCAAGCGATCGCAGCGTCTCGCGCGCGTTCGACGTCAAGATTAGATAAAGCGACTCGGGCGTCGTGATCAGGATGTCTGCGGGCTCGCGCTGAAACCGTGCGCGCTCGGTCGCTGGGGTGTCGCCGGTGCGGATAGCAATCGCCGGCAGGTGATAAGAAGCACCGGTCGCAGCGGCACGATTGGCAATTCCGGCAAGCGGCGCGCGGAGGTTGCGCTCGATGTCGACGGCCAGCGCCTTGAGCGGCGAGATGTAGAGGACGCGACACCGCTCCGACTTCGCCGGCTGGGCATCGAACATCAGACGGTTGATGCACCAGAGAAATGCTGACAGCGTTTTTCCGCTCCCGGTCGGCGCCAGAATGAGCGTCGAGCTGCCGCGCGCAATCGCCGGCCAGCCCTGCGTCTGAGGCGGCGTTGGCGACGCGAACGAGTCGTTGAACCAGCCCGCGACCGCGGGGTGAAAGAGAGCGAGGACGTCGCTGCGGCGCACAATCTCATTTTATTGTGACGCGGTGGGATTCGGCCGGCGCTAGGTTGGTTCTGGACTTACGACTCCTGGCTCTCGGCTTTTGGCGGTTTTACGCCTGCCGAGATAGTCTCGAGTGTGTGAGGACAACACGCAGTGAACAGCACAGCTGACCTCCCGAAGGCGAGTGTGGGCAGAGCGCGCCTAAAACCGAGAGCCATGAGCCGAAAGCCGGACCGGCTGGCTCGGGCGGCGCAGTTGTGATACAGCTGTGGCCATGTTCGAGTTCCTCCAGAGGCTCGCCGAAAGCGTCAGACAACGATTCGATCCCTTCAACGCGCCGCCGGGCTCGGCGTCCGATCCGTATGCGACCGTGTGGCAGCCGCGGCCGCGACGCCCGGCCAGTCCGCGATCCGCCGTTGCATTGGCGGAACCGGATCCTCCGAGTCACGTGGACGTTCGTTCGAGAGCAAGCCGGCAGGATGCGCAGCGCGAGGAGATCTGACGGGCGCAGAATCGGTGCGGTGTCGGTCGGGGTTGGATTGTGTGCTGTCGTTGCGGCTGCGATGCCGCAGGTCCCTGTGCCCGATGCCGCCGCGTGCGAGCGCCTGGCTTCGCTGCGCCTGAAGGGTGGCGAGGTGACGCTGGTACAGCCCGTGGGTCCGGGAGCTCTCGCGCTCCCTGGTCCGCCCGTGAGGACGTGAAGTCCCTCGCCGCGATGTGCCGCGTTGCCGCGACGCTGAAGCCCACTTCTGATTCGGACATCAGGATTGAAGTCTGGATGCCTGCCTCGAAGTGGAACGGCAAGTTCCTTGGCGTTGGCAACGGCGGCTGGAATGGCGCCATCGCGTATGCCGCGATGATTGGCGCGCTCGGCCATGGTTATGCCACGGCGTCGACCGATACGGCCACACGGGCTCGAGCGCGAGCTTCGCGCTCGGCCATCCGGAGAAACTGATCGACTTCGGATATCGCGCGGTGCACGAGATGACCACCGCGGCGAAGAAGATGGTCTCGACGTACTACGGCGAACGTGCGCGCCGATCGTACTCGAGCGGCTGCTCGGCCGGCGGGCGACAAGGGTTGAAGGAAGCGCAGCGGTTCCCGGACGACTCCGACGGCATCATCGCGGGAGCTCCTGCCGCGGACTGGACGGGACATCGAGCGGCTGAGGTAGTTGTTGCCGCTCGTTCCTGAATCAGGGACAATAAACAGCTCAATCTGAACTGCCGTCTCGGGGCCGCCGCACGTTCGCTTGCGGCGGGTGGAGGTTTTGCAAATCATGGGTGATTCCGGAGAAGGCTTGGTCGACGCGGAAGCGCGCATCCAGGAACAAATCGACGAACGCGAAGCAGAGCGCAAACGCCGCAGCAGCGGGCAAGCGACCACCGATCCCGAGCGCATGCGACAGGTCGAGTCATTGCGCCTCGCCCGGGCGGAGCTGGAGCGTCAGTCCACCGCGACCACGCATCCCATCCGCAAGCAGCAGATTCAGGCGGCCATCGCCGAGATCGACAAGCGAATCGCCGCGAACTGAACCGCCTTTACATTTCCATCGCGGACACGACCAGCAACGCGAAGGCCCGAGCTGATGCGGGCCGGCGATCGGGATCAGGATCGAGCGCGGACCGGATCGCGCGTTCGACGGCTGGCGGCGCCGACCCCGCAGGCATGGCCGGAGCACCGCGCGCCCGCGCCAGCACGATCTCGCCGAGCGACCCGCGGCCGAACGGCAGCTCTCCCGAGAGCATCTCGTACGCAATCACGCCAAGGCTGAAGACGTCAGTGCGGGCATCGGGCGGCGCCGCGTGAAACTGCTCCGGCGCCATATATGCCGGTGTACCGACGATCATCCCAGCAGCCGTCATCAGCGCTGGGCTCTCGGCCGCGCGCGTGGCATCGTTCGACTCGTTCGAGACAACGTTGGCGACACCGAAGTCCAGGACTTTCGCAGCGACGCCACCGGCCGGCACCAGGATGTTCTCTGGTTTGAGATCCCGATGGAGGACCCCCTCGCGGTGCGCCGCGTCGACGGCTGCGCACACCGAATCGAGAATCTGCATCGCGCGTCGCGACTCGATGCGCCCTTCGCGCTGCAGGACGTGCCTCAGGTCCTCGCCTCGAACGAGCTCCATGACGAGATAGACTCCGCCGTCGGTGAACGTGCCGTAATCGAAGACAGCGACAATGGAAGGGTGCTGGAGGCGCGCGACGATCTGCGCCTCGCGGAGGAAACGCTGGCGCGCATCCGAGTCGCCGAGCCGCTCGGCGCGCACGACCTTCAGGGCGACCAGGCGATCGAGCCGCACGTCACGTGCGCGATAGACGGTGCCCATGCCGCCACGGCCGAGTAGCTGCTCGATTCGATACTTGTGGTCGACGACGCGCGACACCGACGGGACAGCCACCATCGTCGATCCATCCGCCTGGCAGACGAGTGTCCCCGGATCGTCGCATCGGCCGCACTTGGGGCATTCCATCATCGGAGCCCCGACGAGCGCGGTCATGTGCGCGGTTTCCTGCTCCATCGCCATCTGCGCTTCGGCACGGCGCAGCCGCGCGACATCGAAACCGGGTCCCATCTGCGCCGCGACGCTCGCGAGGAGCTGTCGATCCTCATCCGTGTAGGCTTCCTCCGAACGCCGTTCGGCGAGCGCAATCACCGCGACGAGCGAACGGTCCCGCGCGAGGATCGGAACCAGGAGCGAGGCCCCGGTGCACTGGAGCCATTCCTGTTCTTCCCGCGGCAGACGCCGGACGGGCGAGCGCCGATCCTGCAGAAAGATCTCGAGCGGCTCGCCGGACCAGCGAAGCATCGACACCAGCGCGCCGTCGAGCGGCAGCGATTCGGCGCTGCCGTGGAGCACGGTGACGGGCGCGAGCAGGCCGTCTTCGACGCCGCTGACGAGGATCGCGACCATCTGCGGATGCAGTGCTTCGTCGATCTGCTTGACCACCATTGTGGTCAAATGGGCAGGATCGGTCTCCAGCCGAACCCGGCCGGCCAACAACAGCAGAATCTTCCGGGCGTTGTACTCCTCGCGGAAGAATCGACGATCCAGCCAGAGCTGCGCGCGCTCGCGGTACCGACGAGCGACGAGTATCGCCGCGATCAGCAGGACGTACAACCCTGAGCTGCTCGCCGCGATCTGACCGACTGTCATGTTGCGATTGCGGACGATCGAAAGCGCGAGGCCGATCACTGACAGAACCGTCACGGCCGTCAGCGTCCGGCGCGCCAGGGCGTATTGAAGGCTGCGCCGCAACACGATCCGCGGACCGAGCACGCGAGCGCCGCCCAGCGCGTACGTGAGGCCAAAGGCCGGCAGCAGCACGAGCCCGTGAAGCACGACCAGCATCGGCAGCGGATATCGGGGCGGCACACCACCGGCGATCCTTGTGAGGATTGGCAAGCCGTCGTTCAACGTGTACGCGACCACTGCGGGCACCGCGGTATACACCGCCATCCGAATGCGCCGACGCTCGTTCGCATCGTGGTTGATCCGATACCGGTGGACGGCTTCCCCGAGCGCCAGCACGTTGGTCCCGAGCGCTGCCACGAACGATCCGTAATAGGCGCCCGGGTGCATCGCGTTCCAGAGAGCGATGCCGGCGAATGCTTCGAGTTCGGCCAGATAGAGCGCTGTGCTGACGCTCGCACCGATCATGGGCGCCGCAACGAGGAACGGAACGCCCCCCAGCCAGCGACACCTGGTCAGGAGCGGCGATGGCGTCGGGAAATAAAGGATTGCGAGCGCGATGACCGGGAGGACGAACGGGCTCGCAATCCATGCGAAGACGGTCAGCACGCGGCCGAGTGGGACGGCTGACTCTGCGCCGAGCAGCGGCCCGGCTCCGCCAACGGCGGCGAGGGTGAAGGCGAGCACCGATAATCCGGCCGTGAGATCCTGCCCGCGCAGCAGCAGGAGCGCCACCGCGGCAACCGTAAACACGACGATCCGAACGATCATGCCGAGATGGAGGCGCGACCAGCCTTCCGCATCGGACAGAGAAACTGGCGGCCGATCGATCGTGATCTCGGGAGTCGTTCCGTCAGGCCTTGGGATCGTCCAGGTGACCGGACCGCTGACGCCAGTCCAATAGAGCTGCCGCCACGCATCGAGTCTGGCGCGAGCGCCGTGTCGAGCGACCGCCTCGAGATCGATCGCGAGATCGTTCGCACGACGGATCGCGCTGACGCGAGTGCCAGGCACCACGCCCGCCTGCGCGGCGGGACCGCTCGCAATCGTCTCGATGACCGTGAAGGGTTGACCGGTCTGCTCATTGAACTCGGGTGGGCGCGCAACGAGCGGGAACGTCGCGGCGGGATCTCCCGAGAGCCGCGCACCGGTTCCCGCGGGCCAGAGGTACGGCCGCACGAGCCACGCCTGAACGATCACGTACGCAATCGTCAGGAGGATGATAACGATGAGACCCCAGGCGTGAGGCGGGAGTCGATTGAGGCCGACGCGGGCACCCGGAGCGGCTGAAGCAGCCATCCGGGGTATTTTAGAGGCTACGCTATCGGAAGCTAGAAGTTAGAATCTAGGGTGATCGTGATCTCTTTCACCTAGCTTCTGACGCTATTCACGCTCGTGAGGCGCTCGCCTTCTCGAGGAGCGCCTTGATTTCATCGGCTTCGAGCGATTCCTGCTGCAGGAGCTCCTGGGCGAGCAGACGCACGGCGTCGGTGTTCTGTTCAATCAGAGTACGGGCAGTTTGATAGCCACCCATCACCACGTTGCGGATCTCTTCGTCCACCCGTTGGGCGGTTGCTTCGCTGACGGCGTGCGGCCGCTCGGCGTCGTACGCGTTGCCTGGCTTGCGAAAGGCGAGCGGCCCGAGCGCCGACATGCCCCACTCGCAGACCATGTGCTGCGCGATGTCGGTCGCGCGCTCGATGTCGTTCGAAGCGCCGCTCGTCATGTGATGCATGAAGAGCTCTTCGGCCACGCGGCCGCCCATCAGCACGGCGACCTGGGTTTCGAGATATCCCTTCGTGTACGTGTGCCTGTCCGCCTCGGGCAGCTGCATCGTTACACCCATGGCCCGGCCGCGGGGGATGATCGTGACTTTGTGAAGGGGATCGGCGCCGGGAAGTAGCGCGGCAACGACGGTGTGCCCCGCTTC
Organism: Acidobacteriota bacterium; assembly: GCA_046727175.1. Taxonomy (GTDB): domain Bacteria; phylum Acidobacteriota; class Vicinamibacteria; order Vicinamibacterales; family 2-12-FULL-66-21; genus JBKPCD01. Next base: position 31,265 of record JBKPCD010000133.1, read on the forward strand.
ATGATACGCGCAGTTCACGCGATCGAGCTCGCTCAGCGCAATGGACCGGCGCTCCACCCCCATCAGGACCTTGTCGCGCGCTTCCTGCAGGTCAACGTCGGCGACCGCCGATCGCCCCGCGCGAGCGGCGAACAATGCGGCTTCGTTCACGAGATTCGCGAGATCCGCGCCCGAAAATCCGGGCGTTCCGCGCGCGATCGAACGAAAGTCGACAGCCGGATCGACGGAAATCTTGCGGGCATGCACGCGAAGAATGGCTTCACGGCCCTTCAAGTCGGCATTCGCGACAGTCACTTGCCGGTCGAAGCGACCGGGCCTGAGAAGCGCTGGATCGAGGATGTCCTGCCGGTTCGTCGCAGCAATGACCACGATTCCCTGGTGAGACTGGAAGCCGTCCATCTCGACGAGCAGCTGGTTGAGCGTCTGCTCGCGCTCCTCGTGGCTGAGGGAGTTGCCGCCGCGGCTGCGACCGACGGCATCGAGCTCGTCGATGAACACGATGCACGACTTGTGGCGGCTCGCGTCGCGGAAAAGGCGTCGAACGCGCGCGGCCCCGACCCCGGCGTACATCTCGACGAAGTCGGATCCGCTCGCGAACAGGAACGGCACACCCGCTTCGCCTGCGATCGATCGGGCGAGCAACGTCTTGCCGGTGCCCGGCGGCCCGACCAGGAGCACACCCTTGGGGATGCGTCCGCCGATCGCCGAGAAGCGCGCCGGCTCACGCAGGAAGTCGACGATCTCCTTGACCTCGTCTTTCGCTTCGTCGACGCCGGCCACGTCCTGGAACGTGATGACCGTTTCACCTTGCTCGGCCACGCGCGCGCGTCCCGAAAACGACGGTATGCGTCCGGCTGTCGTCCGATACACCGTGAATCCCAGCAGGGCGAGGAACGCAACCGCTGTCGCCATCGCGCTCCAGCTCAATGTGGTCGGATCGGGCGTGGGGGCGACGTCGATACGTACCCGCCGTTGCGCGAGCTGGGTTACGAACCCCGAGTTGGCGGAGAGAAACTCCGGCGGTGGAACGGTCTCGACGATCGAGCCATTGCGCAGGGTGACGTGGATGATCCGCTCGCCGAACGTCACCTGCGTGACGCTGCCAGCCTCGACTTGTTGAAGGAATTCCGAAAAGGCGATTGCCGGTGGCACCGGTGACCGTTTACTGACGTAAAGGGCCGTGAGTACGCCAGCCGCAACGAGGAGGGCGGCGACAGAAATCAGGAATGCGGGCCGACGAAAACGCGGTGAAGCCACTGAGAATACCCGTTCCGCGAAGTGGCCGCGCGCACGGAGGGAACTTTGCGGGGACACGACCGCCCGCACCAGCCCCCGCCAGTAGGGCGGCAGACCTATACAAAATTGAAAAAGGACACCCCGCTGGGGATTGGAATGTCCGCTTATTCTACACGAGTTATACGTCGTCTGTAAATAAATGATGATCGGTGACATGGGTCGAGCTCAGCAAATTCCAAATCGATCCCGCAATGGCGTGAACCGCGCGTTTGCCTGGCTCGTCCACCTCTACACGGCCCTGGGTGCCGTTGCGGCGTTTTTCGCGGCGACTGCTGTGCTTGACCGAAGATACAGGGACAGCTTTCTGCTGATGCTGGTTGCGACGGTCATCGACTCGACCGATGGGCTTCTTGCACGGAAGGCTCGTGTTGGCGTGGTCGTACCACAGTTCGATGGCGCGCGGCTCGACGACATCGTGGATTACCTCACGTTTGTCTTCGTTCCCCTGTTGCTCTTGCACCATTCAGGGCGGCTGCCGCCGGGATGGGGCGCGCTCGTTGCATCGGCGGTATTGGTGAGCAGCGCCTACGGGTTCGGATCGCTCGATGCAAAAACGAGTGACCACTTCTTCACCGGCTTTCCGTCATATTGGAATATCGCTGCCCTGTACTTGTTCGCCGCGGGGCTGTCGCCGGTTGCAAACGGAGTGATTCTGCTCGTGCTGAGCGCGTTCGTGTTCGTGCGCACCGGATACATCTATCCATCGAAAACGCCCGTTCTTCGACGGGTCACGATTGCCTTGGGCGTCGTCTGGGGCGCGATGATTGCTGCCATCATCCTGTCGTTGCCCGATGTGAATCCGGTTCTGCTCCGCGTGTCGCTGTTCTATCCTCTCTACTACTCGATTCTCTCGTTCGTGCTCGATCGACGGCGCGCTCGAAGCGCGAGGACGACGGCGTAATGCGCTTCCACCCCAGCTCGCAAACTCCGCGCGCTGGGCGCCCCGGCCGGAGTCGCAGCGTCCGCGACCGCGTTGCCGCCGTAATCTTCGTCGCGCTCGTGGTTGCGACTGCGGTTGCGCTCACGTGGACCATCCGTCAGGGCTACGCCGTCTCGAAGCTGACCAGCAGCCTCGGCGACACGGTCTTTCTCGCCGCGAACGGTCGCCCGTGGTTCCGGATGGACGAGCAGCGTCAGGACGTCCCGCTCAGCGCGATCCCGGCCGATCTCCAGCATGCCTTCATCGCGATCGAGGACCATCGTTTCTACCATCATCTGGGCGTCGATCCGATCGGGCTCGCGCGCGCGACGTTCAGAAACCTACGCGAATCGGGGACTGTCGAAGGGGGCAGCACGCTGACGCAGCAGCTCGCCCGTACGCTCTTTCTGTCGAACAGAAAGAGCTACGGACGCAAGGTTCGCGAGGCGGTGCTGGCGCTGATGATTGACGCGCGCCTGACGAAAGAGCAGGTCCTCGAGCTCTATCTCAATCGCATTTACCTCAGCGCCGGCGTGTACGGCGTCGAGACGATGTCGCGACATCTCTTCGGGAAGCCCGCGAAGCAGCTGAATCTTGCCGAGAGCGCGCTGATTGCCGGCCTCGCACGTGCGCCCGCGGCGCTCTCGCCGTGGACGCATCTCGACGAGGCGATCGCTCGAAGCCACGTCGTCCTCGCTCGCATGCGCGAGGAAGGTTTCATCACTCCCGCGCAGGAGGAGGCGGCAAAGCAGACGCGGATTCGAATCCGCCCGTACCCGGGCGCAAGCGACCCGCGCGCGGGGTATGCGAAGGAGTACTTGCGTCAGCTGTTCCGCGATCGGTTCGGCGGAGACCATCCGCCGGACTGGGAAGTGCGGACGACGTTCGTGCCCGAGCTGCAGGATGCAGCGGAGCGCGCGGTTGGAGACGGACTGCGACGGTTCAACGCGCCCGACCTGCAGGCGGCGCTCGTCGCGCTCGATCCCGAGACCGGCGATATTCTCGCGCTCGTTGGCGGCCGCGATTTCCGGCTCTCGCAGTTCAATCGCGCAACCCGCAGCAAGCGCCAGCCGGGCTCCGCCTTCAAGCCGCTGTTGTATGCCGCGGCGCTCGATCACGGCTTTTCGCCCGTGACCATCCTCAGCGATCTCGGCCACATTCCTCCCCAAGGACCCGACGAGTGGGCGCCTCGCAATGCTGGGGGCGAAGAGCCGGAGGCGCTGACGCTTCGAGCGGCGCTACTCGAGTCCGACAACCGTGCCGCAACCGCATTGCAGCAGCGCATCGGCTCGCAGCCCGTGCTGCGGCTGGCGTCGGATGTCGGCCTTCGCAACATGCCGGATGTTCCGTCGCTCGCGCTCGGGACGGGCCTCGCATCGCCGCTGGAGCTGACGGCGGCGTTCGCCGTGTTCCCGAACGGCGGCTCCGCGGTGCAGCCGCGCGCCATTGCGCAGGTCGTCGATGCGGACGGGGATGTCGCGTACGACAATCCGGTCCATACCGAGCGCGCCATTTCGCCTCAAGTCGCCTATCAGATGGTCTCGATGCTCGAAGACGTGCTGGACCGTGGGACCGGCGCGGCGGCACGGGGTTGGGGAATCCGGTTTCCGTCCGGCGGGAAGACCGGGACGACCGACGATTTCAAGGATGCCTGGTTCGTCGGCTTTTCGTCCAATCTCGTCGCGGGCGTCTGGGTCGGGTTCGATCAGCCGAAGACGATCGCGCACGATGCGTATGGCTCGCGCTACGCGCTGCCCATCTGGACGGACTTCATGCGACGCGCGTCACGTCACCGTACTCCGGCCGAGTTCGAGCAACCGGACGGACTGCGCGAAGAGCTGCTGTGCCGAGTCTCGTACCTGCGCGCCGTTGAAGGGTGCCCGGCGTACACCGAGTACTTCAAGGACGGCGACAACATCCCGCGTCAACTCTGTCCCGTCCACCAGGGGACGGTGAAACAACAGGTCCGCCGAGCCGTCGGCAATATCCTCTCCGGCCTCGCCCGAAAACTGCGCGGGATCTTCCGATAGGCGACAGTTACCGGGGACAGGCACTGGGACAGGCACCGGTGCCAGCCACGAGGGACAGGAACTGGCGTAAGGGGTCCGGGAACGACGTGGCCCACGGTGCGAACGAGCACAGCGAGTGAGCCGCCGGAGCGGGGCGAAGGGGCCCCGCGAGCGACGGCGTAAGGGGGTCCGGGAACGACGTGGC
>JBKPCD010000134.1:0-3466 GCA_046727175.1 Acidobacteriota bacterium
GTTCAGGCCAGAGCTGATAGAAATCCGGCACGAGCGAGCTCTTGATGAGTTCGGTGTGAATGCGCGACACACCATTCACCGAGTGGCTGCCGATGATAGCCAGGTGCGCCATTCGAATCTGTTTCCGCTCTCCTTCCTCGATGATGGACATTCGGCGCAGACGGTCGTTGTCGCCCGGGAAAGCGGCGGCCACCGTGTCGAGGAAGCGACGGTTGATCTCGTAGACGATCTGCAGGTGGCGCGGCAGGACGTACTCGAAAAGGGAGACCGGCCATTTTTCGAGCGCCTCCGGCATGAGAGTGTGGTTGGTATACGCCAGAGTCGCCCGGGTGATGTCCCAGGCCTCTTCCCAAGAGAGATCATTCTCATCAACGAGGATCCGCATCAATTCTGCTACTGCAAGCGTCGGATGCGTGTCGTTCAGCTGAATAGCGACCTTCGATGGGAAGGTCCGAAAGTCGGCATGGTTTTGCTGGAACTTTCTGACGATGTCCCGTATACCGCAGGCCACGAGAAAATATTCCTGAACCAGTCGCAGTTCCTGACCGGCTGTAACAGTGTCGGATGGGTAGAGAACCTTTGAAACAGTTTCCGAAGCCACCTTTTGTTCGACAGCCTTCAGGTAGTCGCCCTCGTTGAATATCTGTATGTCGAAATCACGCGAGGATCGGGCGGCGTAGAGCCGAAGCACGTTCACAGTGCCGCCGCCGTAGCCGACGACAGGCATGTCATAGGGAACCCCGATCAAAACCTTCCAATCCATCCACATCGGGTTGTAGTGACCGTGTCGATCCACCCCATGCTCGATCCGGCCGTACACCGGCACGACACAGCCTTCGTCGGCGCGTTCAATTTCCCAGGGGGTGGCCGCTTCGAGCCATTTGTCGGGGCGCTCCTTCTGGTAGCCATCGTCGATTTCCTGCTTGAACAAGCCGTACTCGTAGTTGATGCCGTAACCGCAGCCCGGCATGTTCAACGTGGCAAGAGAATCAAGGAAACAGGCGGCGAGCCGTCCTAGGCCGCCGTTGCCAAGAGCTGCGTCTCTCTCGCTCGTCTGAACGTCGTCTGGATCGACTTCGAGGGCGCGCAACGCTTGGCGCCACAGATCAAGGATGCCGAGATTGCACAAGTTATTGGTGAGGGACCGACCCATGAGAAACTCGATGGAAAAATAGTAGACCCGCTTTGGGTCGCGTATTCTGTAACGTCCCTCTGTTTGCAGCATCCTGTCTACGAGTTGATCCCGCACGGCCAAAGCGGCAGCCATGAACAAATCGTGGCGAGGAAGGTTTTGCCACTCTTTGGCCAACGAGTACCGCACGTGATGGCGGACCGATTCTCGAAGAGAGGCGACGGTAGATGCGATATTCCCGCTGGCTTCCAATACCATTGCCTCATCCCCTCCTGTTGTCAGGTTGTCTTGCGGTTCTTGACAAGGGAGATGCGGTTTCGCCCGCGCTCGTCGCGGTCATAACGCACCTCATCGACCGACTGAGCGATGATGTACACGCCAAAGCCGCCGTCCTGAGTTCCATCGAACACCGGCGGTTTCACCGCAGCCGGGTCGAAGCTTTCGCCGAGATGGTGGAGGCGAAAAAGGACGCGATCGGCCCACGCCTCGGCATCCAATAGGATCTGTTGATCGGTGCGTCCGCCGTAGGCGTGCTCCATCACGTTACTTGCGGCTTCGGTGATCGCGAGCTCCAGCTGGTTCACGGCGTTCTCGTCCATCGGCGGATCAGAAAGGGTCCTACAGAACTCTCGAACGAACGCACGCGCTCGCGCAAGTTCCTTGAGGTCGCTTGAAATCTCCATCGCCGCTCTGTAGAGCGGCCGTGCCCTCGCTTCGATGCGCACCGCTACACAGGTCAGATCGTCTCCGAACCTCTCCGAACTGGAGAATGCGACAGCCGCGCGCCGGATCTCCTCAATCAGCGCTTCGGGATGGAGTCGTCCATGGGCCCGAACACACTCGGCAAGCCGATCTATTCCGAAGAGCTCACCGGCACTGTTCCGCGTCTCCGTCAGGCCATCGGAATAGAACAGCAGGACGTCGCCCGGGTGCAGCGGCACGCGGATCTGCTCGTAGATCTCTCCCTCGCGGACGCCCAGGGGCAGGTTATCTCCGTGCAGCAGGACGCACGTCCCCGTGCTCGCCTGGAAATGAAGTGTCGTCGTGTGGCCGCAGTCCACAAGGTCGACGTGGCTGTTCTCGAGATCGAACCGGGCGTAGCAGAGGGTCACGAAGCTCTCGAGCTCGATCAGCTGTCGAGCGACTTCTGAGTGCGCCAGCGTGACGATGTCCTTGGGTTCCGGACGCGTTCCTGGGGGCGCGAGAGAGATCAGGTGGCTGAGCGCCTGGAGGAAGTGGCTCTTGGTTGCGGCACCCAGCAGCGCCGCGGGGATGCCCTTGCCCATCACGTCCCCGACGATGACGTCGAGGCACTTGTCCATATGCTTGAAGAAATCGTAAAAGTCGCCGTCGATGCGCTGCGAGGGAATCGTGAGGGCCGCTACGTGCACGCCCGGCAGATTCCTGGGCGGCTGGTCGAGCAGGAGCGTCTGCTGGATCTTGAAGCCGATCTCGACTTCCTGTTCGCGCGCGCGAGCCAGCTGCTCCTCTGCCTGCTTCCGCTCGGTGATGTCCTCCGAGATCCCGACCAGGTACTTCGGCGTGCCGTCGGCACCCATGACGGGCACCTTGATCGTATGCAGGAAGCGCAGCCCTCGATGGGGGGTTTGAATGGCTTCCTCGGCAATATCCACCCGTTCCCCGCCGTTCAAAACCGCCCGGTCCTTTTCCACGAAGAAGTCGGCCTGCTCCGGCGGGAAGAAATCGTAGTCGTTCTTGCCGATCGCCAGGGCACGGTCGATTCCCAACGCCTCTTCCTCTGCTCGGTTCCAGCGCACGAACCGCAGGTCGCGGGCATCTTTGACGAAGAGCATCACCGGAAGGTTTTCGAGCACCGAGTCAAGAAAGCTCCTGGCATCTTCGAGTTCGGCTGTCCGTTTTGCCAGCGCCTCTTCTGTCCGCTCGTGTTCGACAATCTTTTTCTCCAGATTCGCGTTGGCTGTCGCAAGCTCGGTGGACCGATGGCCCAGCGCCAACGTGCGCTCGTCCACCTTGCGTTCCAGCTCCACGTTGGTCTGACGCAAACGGCCGATCGCCAGGGCCAGCCCACCCAGCCACAGCGCACAGACAGCTCCTAACAGGGCACCGGTTTGTCGCACGCCCGCCCTGCTCTCCGCCATGACGCTGTCCAAGGGCCGAATGACCTCGAGAATCCCGCGAACATCTCCCACTTTCCAGTCCTTCCTGGGGCTCGCCGGATGGCTGTTGTGGCACGAGACACAAGCAGGACGCATACGATCGGCCGTCGCATACCGCAGGGAACGGCGGCCCTCGAAGTCCTCAAACCGCGTGAACGGCTGATCGGGATGTTGCTGCAAGTGGCGAAGCGCTTCC
>JBKPCD010000135.1:0-18723 GCA_046727175.1 Acidobacteriota bacterium
ACCAGAATGCGTGTGATGAGAATCCGACGGGAGCCGTTACTCGAAATGTCTTCGCCAATGATGTTCGGTTGGTCCAGAACACCACGACACCGGGGAACGGCGACGAGCCCGGCTATTCGCTGACGGTCGCGGCGAACGGAACGATCAGCCAGTAGCCGATTTTGCGCGGTCAAGAACTCGCCGAGCTGGATTGACCGCCAGTTTCAATTCGTTACGCTCCAGCAACAATCGAGAAACATTCGCTTCGGACACTTACTCGTGACGGGGCCATCGAGAGGGCCGGTGGATGCCCTTCGACCGTTCTCACAGCAGAGAGCGAAGAATCGTGACGATTGTGCGACCACGCATCCAACCGTCGAGTCAGCCGCTCGGAACGACCGGCGAGCAGCGCCGTCGCTTCCTTCTTCATCATGCGCCCTTAGCCCTTGGAAGCACGGTCGTCCTGGCTCTGTTCATGGGTCTTCCGCTCTTCGACGCCCACACGTATCGCCACGCAGACCTTGTGAGCGGTCCGTTTCCCCAGGAGCGACGCGGGGGTGCAGCCGCGCAAGACGCCGCCGGCCTAACGGGACGAACCGATCACACTCGGAACCAGCACGGACAGATGCCTCACGCCGGAGGCCATGATGGACGGCCGGTTGACATTCAAACCCAGCCGACGGATCAGGAGAGGGACGAGACGACGCGCCACGCGAGGGAGCAGACGGAAGAGGCAGCCGGCGGCGGCGACCACGGGGCCCCCACGGTCACAGTGGACATAGCGGTGCACGGCGTCGCGGCGAAGCAGGAACCACGCGTACCGCGCTTGGGGAACACGTCGCTGGCGATACCGATTCGCGGGACGACCGCCGCGACTTGTCTCGGTCACGCAGGATGCAGCAGTTGACCGTCGCCTCAGGCTACTTGGGCCTGGGACTCCTCGCGGTCACGCTCCTCCTTGGGCCAGCCAATCTTCTCTTGCGCAGACGCAATCCGATCTCGAGCTACCTGCGTCGTGACGTCGGCATCTGGACCGCCATCTTCAGCGTTGTCCACGTGATCTGCGCAGTGCTGATACATGTCAGCCATGGCAGCGGCCTGCCTTCCAGCTTCGTGCACTTCTTCGTGGCTGAAGACGGTCGCGCGTTAACCAACAGCTTTGGCCTGGGGAACTGGACCGGGCTTGCTGCGATAGCAATCGTGCTAGGACTGCTCGGGACGTCGAGCAATGCCGCTCTGCGAGCACTCAAAGCGAGATCGTGGAAATCGCTTCAGCGCCTGAACTACGTGCTGTTCGCGCTCGTGATTCTGCATGCGTTCTTCTACGGAGCGCTGCTGCGAATGACATCCCCGTTTACCCTGCTTCTGATTCTTAGTGTGATCGCGGTGTTGGGCGGACAGGCAGTCGGGGCGTGGCTATGGCGCCGGCAGTACGCCGGCATCGCTGCTGCGGCACCCTGAAAGCCCTTTGTGGCTTACTCGCGATGCTCGTTGTCGGTTTCATTTGCCGGGGACCTGCTCGAGCAGCTCGGCGTCTTTCCCCGCGTCAGTATTGACCGGCGATCCAGGCGGCACTCCGATGATCATGCCACCCCGCCTTCGCACGTTCGCGTTGACCGCGCATGTCACGTCCTCTGTTGGGTGGATCGGCGCCGTCGTTGTCTTTCTGGCTCTTGCGGTCATCGGCCTGACCAGCCCTGATGCGCAGACGGTGCGCGGCGCTTATCTTGTCATGGAGCCGGCCGCGCGGCTCGTCCTCCTTCCCCTGGCCGTCGCGTCGCTGCTCACCGGCTTTGTGATGTCGCTGGGCACGACGTGGGGCTTGTTTCGGCATTATTGGGTCGTGTTCAAACTTGTGATCAACGTCTTTGCCACGGTCATCCTGCTCATGTACATGGCGACGTTCAGACATATGGCAGGCATGGCCGGGAATCCGAGCGTCAATCTAAGCGCAGTACGCAACGCTTCACCGAGATTCCACGCCGCGGTGGCCCTGTTGCTGTTGCTCACAGCAACCGTGCTCGCCGTGTACAAGCCGCGGGGCATGACTCCATATGGTCGTCGAAAGCTGCACCGACGCAGTTCGCTCGAGCGCCGTTCGGAGTCACGTGCCGTATCTTCGTACGCTGTCCCCAGGGGCGACACTGGTGATGGCACCAGCACGGAGCCCGATCGCACGTCGAGCACGACGATCCGCTGGCCACTGTACGTGCTGTTTGGGATGGTCGCGCTGTTCATGCTCGTGGTCATATTGCACATCGCAGGCGGTGGACACGGTCACCACTGAGCTCGCACATGACGGTTCAGCGATCTCCTCGAACACGCGTCCTCCTCATCGATGACGACGACAAGCTGAACACCCTGCTGGCCGAGTACCTCGGTCGCTTCAACTTCTCGGTTCGAACCGTCGTCCACCCGGACGAGGGCCTTCACATCCTCAAAGTCGATCCGCCGGACATCGTGATCTTGGATGTGATGCTGCCGGACATCGACGGCTTCGCCGTGTGCCGCAAGATCCGTGAAAACAGTCGGATTCCAATCATCATGCTTACCGCACGCGGGGATGTCATGGATCGAATCGTGGGGCTGGAACTTGGAGCGGACGATTATGTACCAAAACCCTTTGAGCCGCGCGAACTCATGGCGCGCATGCAGGCCGTGCTGCGGCGAGGCGCTGGTACCGCGGCCGAGGACCGCGTCCGGGTCGGCCCGCTGGAGGTGAATTGGACGACGTCCTCGGCGCGCCTCAATGGTCAGGCCGTGCCGTTCACGTCGGCGGAATTCGAGCTGCTCGGCCTGTTAGTGCGCAATCGGGGTCGCGTCCTGAGCCGCGATCGCATCATGGACGAGACACGCGGGATTGATTGGGACGCGTACGATCGATCCATCGATGTCCTGGTCAGTCGTGTCCGACAGAAGCTCGGCGACGACCCAAAACAACCGGCCTTCATCCGGACGGTACGCGGACTCGGGTATAGCTTCATCGGAGGCGGCGATGAGTGAAATCGTGCGGCACCATCGTGTGCGTCACTCGGTCTTCGCAAAGCTCGTCGTAATCATGCTGGCAATGGCCGCAAGCCTGCTCGTGCTCGTGGCGGCGTTCTTCGTTCTGTACCTCGGTCCATTGATGAACGCCTCGATCGACGGGGTCGTGCACGAGTACGTACACGCCGTCGCCGCGACGGCGCCAGATTACGAAACCGCAAAAGAGATGGGCTCTCGTCTTGACGTGGCGACGCGGTACGAAGGACCCGATGGCGCGTGGACGACGGCAGACGGAATGCCCACTATCGCAGAGGCGGAGCGTCGTAGGCACCGGCTTCTCAGTGGCCGACACTACTACGTGGCAGCCGCACCAAACGGCGGGAAGTACCTGTTTGCCTGGGAGCTGACCGAGCGAATGCGTACCGCGCATCTTCTGGTGCCGGCAGTGCTATTGCTCCTGATGGGGACGGTCGTCTTCGCTGCGCACGGTTTCTTGAGACGACTGCTTTCGCCGTTGCGGTGGCTCGGCGCCGGCGTCGCGGGTTTGAGCGAAGGTCATCTTGACGTCGTCGTGCCGAAGCGTTCCGCCGACGAATTCGGTGCGTTGACCGATGCGTTCAATCAGATGGTCGGCCGGGTCCGTGAAATGATCGCCGCCCGCGATCAGCTGCTGCTCGATGTCAGTCACGAGCTCAGGTCGCCGCTGACTCGCCTGAAAGTTGCCCTGGAGCTCGTCGCCAATCCGGACATGAAGGCTCGTATGGCGGACGATGTGACCGAGATGGAGATCATGATCGGTGAGCTGCTTGAACTCGAACGACTACGCGACGCCCGTGGCATCACCACCACGCGTCAGAACGTGGTCTCGCTTCTCGGCGAAGTCGCCAAGAACTTCGACGGGCGTCCACCGGGCGTTCGAGTTCGTTCGACGATACCGGAGATCGTCGTCGACGTTGACGCGGACAGAATGCGAACGACGATTCGAAACCTCCTCGAGAATGCGTTCAAGTACTCGCTGCCTGACAGCGGGCCCGTCGAAATCTCTGCGGAGCAGCACGGTGATGTGGTCGTCATCCGCGTCACGGACGATGGCGTCGGGATTCCTGAGAGCGATGTTGCGCATGTCTTCGAGCCATTCTTCCGTATTGATCGCTCCCGATCAAAGAGTACCGGTGGGTACGGCCTCGGTCTCAGCATCTGCAAGCGCGTGATGGAGGCTCACGACGGGAGCATCACCGTCGAGCGTCACCCAGACCGCGGAACATCGTTTGTACTGACGTTCCCAGCAACCGCCTTAGCGAGAACCGCGTAAAGCACCATGCAACACGCCGCGAAGTGTCGTCGGCCCTGGTCCCGCCAGGCGCCCTAAAAGCCTTCATCCGCGCGTACCAGAGTGATCAAGAAACAGCACCGAATTGTGCCGGCTGACGCGCGCACACACACACTGAGTGTCTGTTTGCCGCACCAGGACCATCAACTGATCGAACCACATCGCGATCGTGCTGCGATTACCCGCTGCGTAATCGGCTCTTACTCCCGCGGTAAGGGTTCCAGCGGCTCAGCTTTCTGGTCCTGCGCATCTTGACCGAATCATCAGCCTTTTGATGTCGCGATGTGTCATCGACCCGCGTTCGCGCGGCACATCGTTTGCGCGCTCGGCGGCGTTCCAGGATCGCGTGTCCGATGCGATCCGCCGACAGTCGTCACCGGGAGGAGGAGCAGCCTCGCTCAAAACCACGTCAACAGGAGGCCGCCGATGAAGACAGACAGGGTCGTGTGGGTTGTGGGTCTCGTCTGCGTGCTGGGATGGGTGACATTCGCATCCTGGTCGGGAGTATCGGCGCAAGCGACGTTTCCCGATCCCAACGCCAACTGCCCGCGTGCGGAGTGTGGTCAGGTCTCTCCGCTGATTCCGATGCAAAGCACTGAAGCGGTCCACATGGGGCTCGTGTGGAAGAAGGATTCGGCCAACCCGAAGATCCTCTTTCACGCGAGATTTCCCGAGTACACGCCCAATGACATGGCCGATCCCGCATTGATCGATCTCGCCATTTCCCTCGGCGCCTTCACGACGGGGGGACGGCAGTTCGACTCGTCGCTGCGCGATGTACTGCATGGCTTCGATCCGTTTCTGGGTCTCGGAATGTCGCGATCCGCCGATGACTCGTTTCAGCGGCTCACGTATGGTGGCTATCGCATGCGGCAGGGGCTCAGCCAAAGTGTCCCGACGCGCATCGTGGCGAACCGTACCATGGAGCGACAGCTCCTGTTCGACATCGCTCACCCCGACGCGTTCAGGAACAGTGGCAAATTCCACACGTCGCTGCTCGATGCGGCGGACTTCGCGATGAATCGCACAGCGTTCGCCGAAAACGGGTACTCCAAAGGGATGTTCTACAACACGTACTGCAACGCCCGCGTGACGCTCGCCGATGGTCGCGTGTACGTCTTCGGCGGGCATGACATGCAGAGCGACAACGGGCTGTACAAGGTCAACATCTTCGATCCGGAGACCGAGACCTGGATCAAACGACGCGAGCCCTGCACGCTCGCGAACTGGCACAAAGATCCATTTGGGCGGGAGCTGTTCAGCCGCAATTCGAATGCGCCCTTCTACGAGAATTGCGATCCTCGGGATCAGCAGAGCACGCAGCCGTCCGAGCCGTCGGATCAGAAATACGCGCGCTGGTACCCGTCGGCGATTCCACTGCCGAACGGCTGGGTCCTGGTGGTCGGGGGCTTCGATCAGGACAACTCCGTGCCGCCGGATCCCGACCGTGTCGCAAAGGGTCGCCAGAATATCGTCCAGAACGATGCTGCTTTCACAGCGAGCCGCGTCAACCAGGTCGTCCCGGAAGTGTACGATCCGGTCACCGATCGAAACATCGCGCTCGAGAACGCGCGGATGGCGTTCCCGCTCTACCCACAGCTCGAAGTCGTCCAAACGGGGCCCGCGAGGGACGACTGGAAGGTGTGCACGTTCAACGGCGAGATCGATTTTGGCGAGGAAGCGATTCCAGGCGGAGCCAAATTCGGCGTCGGTGGTGGCGCCCCGGATTTTGAGAAGGGGACGACCTGGTGCCTCGACGTCCTGGCTGCAATGAAGGATCCAAATCGAAACGTCGTCGCCAAGAATCACTGGACGCTGCTCGACACTGCGCAGGAGGTCCGGCCGTACTGTTGTCCGACGGCAACGATCATCGAGATCGACGGCGACGGCCAGACGGTTTCGCACAAGTGGATCATGATCTCGGGCGAGGATGCGAGTGGCGCGCCGACCGCGACAATTGAGGCGATCGACTTCGCCGAACCGATTCCTCGCTGGCGTCCAGCGGGCCAACTCGCGTACCCGCTGACCACCAGAAAGGCCGTCGTCTTGCCGGATGGGAAGGTCTTGCTCGGTCAAGGACTGAACCGCGGACTCGCGACTGTTGGCGATCCGGTGCTCGACTTCGAGCGCCGCGAGGGCCTTCGCTTCCACATGTACGATCCCGAGACCGGAGCAGTGACGCCATTGGCGAGGACGACGGTGTCACGCGGACTTCACGGAACAGCCACGCTGCTGCCGAACGGCACCGTGTTTTTCGCTGGCGAAAACCGTGAAGCGCTGGTTCAGGCGAACGACCCGTCATTTCCACTCACAACGAGCTACGCCGGTTTGCTTCCACGCGGCGATCCCGATCAGGGTGTACCGGTGGGTCAGATCTTCTCGCCACCATATCTGTTCAAGCAGGATGGCACGTCTGCGAGTCGGCCAGTCATTACCGACTCTCCGACCGAGATTTCGTATCGAGGTCACTTCGAAATCAAAATCGAGGGCACGGTCGTTGACATCAGCTCAGTGGCGATTCTCCGAAGCGACCACAACACCCACAGCCTGACGGCAGGCGACCGGTACGTGAAGCTCGCGTTCGAGCACAAGGGTGACAAGCGCGATGGCGAGCTCCGGGTCGTCTCTCCGAAGGTGCCCGCGCAAGCCACGCCAGGAATTTACATGCTGTTCGTTGTGGATCGGAACGGGGTGCCCAGCGTGGGCAAGAAGCTGGTGCTCCAGCCGGACACGAACGGGCGGCCGTAGAGTTCAAGTAACGATGAAGGGAGGACACCGTGACCAGACGTGCCATCAGCGCAGGGATTGTCTCGGCGGTCGTCGGCCTCGGAGCCTATGTCGGTGCGTTTCAAGACTCAAGGAGCGGTCCTAACCACGTCACAGGAGACCTGGACGGGTATCAGGAGAATCCGTCGATCTCGACGACGGGACGAGGCACTGTCGATTTGCGCATCGATGACGAGGCGCAAACGATCGATTTCGAGGTCACGTATTCGGGGCTCGAAGGGACCGCGACGGTGTCTCACATTCATTTTGCCAGGGAACGCGTCAATGGACCTGTTGTCGTGTTCTTCTGCGGCGGCGGCGGAAAAGGAGCGTGCCCGCCAGAAGGGACCGTCACAGGCACGATTACGGCGAGTGACGTACCGGACCCCGCGACGCCTGCACCTGGATCCGCAGCGGCGAATGGTCTGAACACCTTCGAGGAGCTCGTGCGCGCGATCCGTGCCGGGGCGACGTACGCGAACGTGCATAGCACCAACTGGCCCGGCGGCGAGATTCGCGGCCAAATTCACGTGGCAGACGAGCGATAGGTTTTGGAGAAATGCGCCGCGGCCGGCCTTTGACGCCGGCCGCGGCGTTAAGTGCTGTCCGCCTGCCGTCGCGGTGAACACAACGACCGAGGGCGCTGCCGCGCCCCGGTTTCGTGAGTCGACCAGAACGAACCTCTACGCCCAGATCACAAAGGTGACCACCTTGCGATCGCCCCCAAAGTCCCGCTCGAACACCTGCGCACGACCGCCGCGGGTGGTGCGCATCAGCTGACCCCATTCGGAAGGCGACGACAGATCGAGGCCTGGTGCCGCTTGCGTTGAACCGCCGACGGTTGACGTCGAATCGAGATGTGAATAGATGATCCCGAGCTCGTCGTAATCGTGCTGGTCAGGGTGCTGATTCCGCGTAGGATCGTTCGAATAGTCCATGCACGTGCCGAGCGGCGGATTATCGAAATTCTCGTCCTGATGATCGAGCCCGAAGGTGTGGCCAACTTCCTGACATACGACCAGCTGTCGCCACGCGTCCGTGTCGTACTTCGGTGTATTGAAATATGTGTCGTTCAGTCTGACTGAGCCCTGGGTGATGTGTTTTCCGCTGACCCAGATCTGCGCGATGCCGAGCCAACCATTGTTGCCATAACTCCCATTGCACACTTCGACACCGCCTGGCGAAGGCCGACAGTTCTTGCTCTTCGCTTGCCCTCCGACGACGGCCGTATTCAAGACAGTAGATTTGCTCCAGTCGGATGATGCGGTGTCTAAATGGCCATCCCAATCGGACGTGACATTGTCTCCCAGTCGGACAGTGAACGGGTTTGACGTCCGAGCCCAATGGTACCCATTCCAGGAATGATTAGCGGATGGAAACGATTCGAACAGAGCAACTGTCACGATCATGGCGCCGACAGTGGTCGATCTCCGAAGCAGACGTCGGTTCATTCGGGTCCCTCCCTGAGTTAGATGCGCCCGTCATATATACGTTGGTCGAGGCGGGCCGCGCAACGGCGCGCTACTGAATGCGGTGAATGGCTCAGCTGACGGTGCGTTCCGCAGGTCGGAAGAGGGAGGTGAGCGGCCGCACCGATCGCGTGTGGGCGAGTGCGTGATTTAACCGTCGGCTGATGTCAGTTTGCCACGTCGCACGGGGTGCGACCAACAACGAACGGGGTGCCGACCGTCACTTGGAGCGCTTGAATGATCTGCGAGGTGCAGCCCACATACAGCACTATCATCGCCTCTTGGCGGTAGAAGTGCGGCGTACTTATCCACGCGACTCGTGTTGTCGGACTCGGCTGCCCATCGGGAGAGATCAATGCGGCCTCGGCGGCTGCGGCGTCGGCGTCGCGGTAAATGAACACACTGAGTTGCGTATCGTTTACTCGAACTTGTTGAGCGGGGACTGAGAAGAAGCCGTTCACGTTCGGCGCGATCTCATCCCCGACGCTGACCCTCAATCCCTGTCGACCGAGAGCCTGAACAAACTGGTCCAAAGAAATAGAGGAAGTCGGTGTCACCGGGCTGTCACACGTGACGGTCAGAAGGGCACACGAAAGGATCGCCACAACCGCTCGGCTCATATTCACCGTCGAAGGGTAGACGAACCCAATTTCACCAACGGTTTTCAATTAAGGTTAGAGCAGCCAGCGAAACCCGGCCAAGAAAGCACTGCAGCTCACGAACCCCAGAAGCAATGCGACGACGCCCGCTCGACGTTTGGCCTTCAGTGGGTACCACATGACGTAGCTGCTCAACACCATCACGATCAGCCCCACGGCCACGGCATCCATCGAGAGTGCCCACACGCTGGTCAACGTCCAATCGCGGCGGTTACGGGTATCACCAGCCCGCACGCCAGTGAACGTGTGCAGCACGTGCATGATGCCCCATACATTTACGTCATTCCGCTGCAGCGTCGCACGGCCGGATCCAAGGTCGGCATTCACGTCGATCACGAGTCCCGGTCGACTCACCTGAAAGACGAATGGTCCGGTGGCCTGTTGTGTCGCTGGCCATTGAATCTCGCCGGAAATGCCGAACTGCCGCATGAGATCGCGTGCTCGTTCGATATCAGTCGTCGCCGGAGGGAGCTGAAACTGGCGCTCGGTCGTGCTCTGAATGCGGTTGGGCCAGAACTGCGCAAACTGCCATCGTGGATGGTTCAACAGCAACCCGGTGAAGACAAACAACCAACAGAAGAACAGAAGGTATAGCCCGATGTAGTAGTGGACCCGGCGATTCCAGACGAGGAACACGTCTGTCGCGCCACGCTCGCGCCGTCCAGGCATCGCCTCGTCAAGCTGCGATCGCATACACCAGCCCGCAGAACGTAACTGCGCCAGCGAGGAGCAGGAGGAGGCCCACTCGACGCTCAGCCTTGAGGGCGACCCACAGATAGATGCCACTGACCGTGATGAACAGGACCAGATACGTTGTCGCATCCGCGACGACACGCCAAGCGCGCATGAGCCGTGAGTTTCCACGGATATCGGCGTTGTGCGGTCCGGGCATCTTATGGAGATACGCGAAGGCATCGCCAAATGATTGCCGTCGGGAGGTCACGAGCGACGATCGCTGTTCGTAATCGAGACTGACAAGCGTGTCGAGGCCTGGCGTTCGGACGGGAATAATCAGACGATGCTCGCTAGCGACGTGTCGAACGAAGTCGATCTCCCCGTGGACGCCAAGCTGCTCGAGCACGGGGCGGAGCGCATCGACTTTGGTCCGCCCCTGCAAGTGAGCAATGTCGAGCGGAACGCGGAGGTTGGTCGCGACACGCGACGTGTCAGACGGTCCCGGCGGCGGCCTTTGTGTGAAGCCGTGCACGAGGTAAAAAACGCTGGCCGAGAACACGGATGAATGGGCTGAGAAATAGACCAACGTACAGATGGAGATCGCGGGTGACCAGGTAAAAGCGTCGCATGCCGAGACGTTCGGAACTGAATCAGAGCCGGCTGGTCGATCACCTCTCTTGACCGGTAGGTCTTCGTGCTGGCCGGCTCGATGTGTGTGAGTGGCGAATCTTCCAATTCCCCGCGGAATCTTTGACCAGTACGAGCGTTTCGAGCCCGCGCGAGTCGATGTCGCGCTCGCCCATTTTGGCCTTGATGGAGTAGTCGGACGTGGCGTACGCCGACTGACCGCCAGGGAGAACGATCACTCTCGTGTTGCTGTGCTCGAATTGCAGGCGCGCGAACGCTTTGAGCTCAGGACCCAAATGTCGATCGCGATAATCAACCCACCCGTTGTTGATTCCGCCGCCTTCGTAGATCGTGACATCAGGATGGTAGAACGTCGCGAGCTTGTCGAGGTCCTTGGCATTGAACGCTGCGTCGTAGCCCTTCAGCCAGGTCTCCACAGCGGAGGACTCGCCGTTCGACGGCTGAGGGGATCCAGCGTCAGCCGTGAGTTTCGTGACAGACGCAGGCCTGCGCTCCCCGGCACGACCGATCCAGTCGATGGTCGTTCCGTCCGCGAAGTGCTGACGCGCCTTCCAGACCATGTCGCCCGATTCCGGATTTCGTGCGCGAAACACGAATTCCGCTGCAGCTTTCGGAGGAATCTCCTTCTTCCAGGTGATTGCCGTAATGCGGTCACCCTCTTTCTCGGTCTCGAACGTCGCGCCATCGTGAGGGAAAACCTCGAGCACCACCAGACCTGCGGGAGTCTCGAGCTGGACATGCGTAGTCGCAACGGCACCCTCTGTCGGTACTCTGACCGTGTAGCGCTCTTCCGCGCCGCCCTTCGATTCGCGAGGTCGGACGCTGACATGTGCGAAGGCAAGCGACGGGGCCGCCACCAGCACGATTCCGAGAAGTGCGAAGCGTCTCATGCGAGTCCTCCGTCTGCTATTTGGATGCGACTGCCTCAGGCAGCCGGATCTCTGTGGCGATCATCATCGTCTTTCCGTCTTTTCCCTTAGTCTCCATCGCGGTCACGACGACACGTTCGCCCGGCTTGATGTCCTCGGGCTTCGCCCTGGTTCTCCCACGCAGGATTTTGGTCTTCTCGTTCAGCGTGATCGCCGCGCTTTTCCCGTCGGTCGCCTTGACTTCGAGATGGTTGTCATGCAGCGTGGCAACGGTTCCCATTACCTTGTGCAGGTGGCCTTCATGAGCACGACCGTACGTTGGCAATGCAAGCGCCATCGCGAGCGTGGCCGCAATGAGGAATCTTCTATTCATTCCTTTCCTCCTGGATGCTTATGTGGTCTGGTCGGTGCGACCGTTGGCTGTTTGCCGCCGCCCTTGAGAAACTCCTCTTCCTCGATCTGCTGCCGGATTTCAGCCGGTGACTTCGGATTCAGAGATTCCATCTCCTCCAGCTCCTCGGGTGTGAGCTTTGGCAGCCGTCGTATGAAGTGCACGAGATGCCAGCTCGCCTCTTCACCTTCCTTCGTGCCGGTGCTCCACGCCGGCATGCCTGTGAATCGAATACCGTTCTCGATGATCCAGAACAACTCACCGTCCGTCAGATTCTGCGTGACCACCTGGCGCATGTCGGGTGGCTTCGGCCAGAGGCCGTGACCGATCTCGGTCTTTCCACTCCCTCGTTCCCATGGCAGGTGGCACAGTGATCCGCGAAGTGTGCGCGGCCCTCCGCGATGACCTCCGTCGAATACTCGACGGGGTTCCTCAGCGACTTCGCCCGCCGAGCAATGGCCATGTTGCGAACGCGTCAAGCCATGAATTGCTCGACGCGCCCTGGCTGCTCCTTCGCGCTCACGCCGCTGTTGACGAAATACCAGATTCCGATCGCGCCTACGACGATCGCCAGTGCCAGCAACAGCAGAAGCGCCTTCAGTACGGATCCTATGCGCACGTCATTTCTTCGATTTCTTCGCGAACTTCGCCGGGTTCTTGAGGAACGCCTTTCGCGACTGCTCTGAACTGAAGTAGTAGGTGTGCCCTTGATACGTGGCCTTGGGTGCCGTTGCAGGATCGACTGTCAGTCCATTGACCGGATCGACCTGCTTGCCGTCTGGCTGCCCTGACGAATGGCCGCCATGCGGATCGGCAGCCTTCGAGCCCTCCGGCTTCGGCGCCGCAGGGGCAGTTTTCGTCGCGGCAGCGGCGCTCGGCATCGTGTGACCGGCATGTGGATCTGGCACCGCGCCGGACGGCTGCGCCGACTGCGCGCTGCCTGACGACGGCCTCGTTGGCACCGTGTTGCTTGCATGCGGATCCGTCGACGCGGCGGCCGTTGAGCAGGGCGCCGCCTGCGCACGGATGTCTCGGAGCGCCGCTTCGAGACTCTCGATCGCGGCCCGCATGTCCGGCGGACTGTTCGACAATCGCGCTGCCTCGGCGCGGCCCATTGCGGCAGTGATGATGTTGGCGATGACCGGCTGGACACGCAGGCATTGGGCCAGTTCGCCGCTCGGTGGCTGCGGGGCACTTCCTTGATGCGCCTCGTGCTGAGCCCAGGCAAAGGTCGGCATGACGAAGGTGGCAACGGCAGTTGTCACCCACAACGTGTAAGTCCTCATCTTTCCTTTTCCCTTCCGGTGTTCGGTATTTCACTTCCAGCACCCGCGTTTGCCGGTGCATCGAGGCCGTCTCCGGCCAGCAATCCCTGAAGCTGCAGCGCCGCGCGCCACGCCTCGTTCAGACTCTCGAGATACGCGGTCGACATTTCGAAGAACGTCCGTTGCGCGACAAGCACTTGCGGGTACGCCGCAGCCATTTCGCGATATCGCGAGAGGTACAGTCGATATGCCTCCTCGGCTCGTGGCAGGATCTCGGAGCGGTAGGTTTCGGCCGCTCGGAGTGCCGTGAGGTAGTCAGCGAATTGAGAGGCGGCGCGCGATTGAAGCGCGAGCTCCAGTCGCGTCACCTCGGCTTGCGCTCGTGTTTCATCGGCACGAGCTGCGGCGACGCCGCCCACGTTCCGATTGAACAGCGGTACATTGACGCCGGCCTCGAGCGAGCCTTCCCATCCGATCGGCCGTCCGGTGTCTTCGCCGTGCTCGCGGTTGTAGTTACTGCCGCCACGCAGGAAGAGATCGGGAAACGTCTCACGTCGTGCCCGAGCCGTAACGGCCCGCGCCCGTTCAAGGTCGGCACGCGCAGCTCGCAGCTCGGGGCTCTGTTCCAAGACTGTTCGAAAGGTCTGCTCACGCTCGAGATTCGGGATGGCGGCATCGATGCTGCCTGCGAGTGCACGATCTGCGACATCCCGAACGCCAGTGAGCGCCGCAAGTTGCGCGCGCAGCGCAAACCGCTCGTTCCTCGACCGATTCAGCTGCAACTGCAGCCGTCTCGATTCGATTTCGATCTCGAGATAATCCGGCCGATCTGCCGCGCCGACGTTGAACAGCTGTGCGGTCACACCGACGGCCTCTGAAGCAAGCGCCGCCAGCCGCTCCTGGACCTCGATCCGGCGCTCGCTAAGGAGGACTGAGTAATACGTCTGACGCACAGAGTTCAGAATTCGCAGCCTTTGCAAGTCTCGTACGGCTTCGGCCTGTTCGACCGTTTTTTGGAACACGTTTTGTGAAAGCCGCAGCTTGCCGCCGAGCGGGATCGTTTGTTCGACGAAGAAGCCGTGCTCACCACGTCGATCCAGATCGCCTGTCTTGATTTCCTCGCCGGAATAACCGATCACGGGATTCGGAAGAGCGCCAGCCTGGCGAGTACGCCCTCGTGCGGCGTCGATACCGGCTGCCGCCGCAGCGGCTGTCGGGTTGTTTTGGAGCGCCAGCCGCTCGAGTTGGTCGAGCGTGATCGGCGTCGCGGTTGTCGCTGGTGTTTGAGCCTGAGCCGCCCCAGCGACGAGGATGACCGCGATGACAGCCGCGCTCCGCATCATCGGGCCCCCGCTCTCTTTGCCTGCTCCGCCTTGAGCTCCTGAATCTTGTCGAAGAGATCCCGCTGGAGGATGCGCACGATCGTCATCATGCCCATCGTCCCGCCGCTCCATCCGGGCCGAAGGCCGTACGTCTCCGGCTTCGCGACCATTTCGTCCATCACCATGAACATGTCTTGCGGATATCCCGGATACATGCCGGCATTGGGCGGAGCGCTCACCCCCGTTCGCGGGAGGGCGGTCTCGGGAATCTGCGCCAAAGGTATGTTGGCGACGTTGCGCTCGGTCTCTGCGCCGATATTGACGGTCCGACCGAAGGCCGGTGTGGCCGCATCGCCGAGTGCATGGCCTTCGTGAATGCCCATGCCGGCTTCCACAGTTCCCGGCCGTGGAGCATTGGCGTGCGACATCATCAATGGCCCGACCATCGAAGCCATCTGATTCATCATGTGATGCGGCAGGTGGCAGTGGAAGTGCCAGTCGCCGGGATTGTCGGCGATGAACTCGATATCGCGCGCCTGCGCGACTCCGACGAGAACGGTATTCGCGGGCTCCATGGCTGTTGTGCGGATGCGACCCGCTTCAGTACCCGTCACATAAAACGTGTGTCCGTGGAAATGCATCGGATGGTGGTCCATTCCGAGATTCACGACCCTGAGGCGAACACGTTCACCCACTTTCACTAGCATCGGCGTGGTGGCCGGACCCGCTTTTCCATTGATCGTCAGCCAGTTGAACTCCATGGCCAGCGAGTTCGGAATCGTGTTGTTTGGCAACAGCGCCCATTCCTGCAGGATGATTCCGAAGTCGCGATCGATTCGAGGCGTATGGGCGCGGCGCGGATGGATGATGAAGAGACCGATCAGTCCCATCATTTCCTGCATCGCCATGTGCGAGTGATAGAAGAACGTGCCGTTCTGCTTCAGCGTGAACTCGTACGCGAAACTCCCGTTCGGTGGGATGGCGTCCTGTGAGATCCCCGGCATGCCGTCCATCGCATTGGGGATCTCGAGACCATGCCAGTGCATCGAGAACGGCTCCGGGAGCCGGTTCTCGACGTTGAGGCGTACGCGATCGCCTTCTGTGACCTGAATCGTCGGTCCCGGGATGCTGCCGTTGAACCCCCAGCCATCGACTGTGCGACCCGGAATGAATTCGGTTCGCACGTGCTCGACACGAATGTCGAACACCTTGACTCCGTTCTCCAGCCGCCAAGGCATGTTCGGGACATCGGGGCTGACGACGGGGACGATGCCTGAACCAAACTCGTATGGCAGAACGGATGGCGCCGGCACCGTCGGTCGCTGAGGCTGTGGCGCAGGGTGCACGTGCTGCGCGTACGCGGTCTGCGCCGAAGCGGCACCCGCAATGGACGCCACGCCACGCAGAAATGAACGTCTGCTGGACTGCATGCGAACCTCGAACTGGAAACGACAACCTGGAGCTCCCGTCAGCACGTAGGCGGAAGCCCACCGCTCTGGGTGTGACCCGAGCGCATTCAAACGATTGAGCGGGAGGACTGTGCGGGAATCCGAGCCCTCCTCGCGTCGCATGCGCGGGTGGGCCAGGAGTCGCGTGGGGAGTCTCAGATGCGGAGAATGGCGACCGTGGAAGACGTGCGACGACTCATGCCCGGCGGTCCGTGCGTGGTGCGAATCGCCACACCACCGCCTGCGATTGACACGACAGCGACTGTTGTCAATGGAAGCGGAGCGACCGTTCGGCTGGAATCACGTGTGCCAGCACTCGCCAGGAGAGCCGGGCTGCCCAACGAATGATCATGGCCGCACGGGTGCTGACCATCGCCCACGTTCGAGCCGCTCGGAGCATTCGCCGACTTGTGGCAGGCCGAAGTCGTAGGCGCTCGGTCGCAATCCATCAAGCAGACAAGCCTGATCACTGGACTTGCAGTCAGCACCAGCGCCAAAACGCCTGCGAAGGAGCGAAGCCTCACGACCTTTCCAGTATACATGTCTCCTACAGTTCGACGCGCCGTAGCCGAATGGCGTTTCCGATGACCGAAACCGAACTGAACGTCATCGCCGCACTCGCAATCATAGGGCTGAGCAGCAATCCGAACCACGGATACAGCATTCCGGCTGCAATCGGTAGTCGAACCGGTCTGGTCGAAGACCGGTGATCAGCTGTTTTTTTTCGCCGCGGTCGAGATCTGCTGGTCGTTCAGATTGAAGGCCACAGGCAAGGCGCCCTCTTCCGGTCCACAGGTCCTCTTCTCGGGCGATTATCCGTTCGGACCCCAGGTGGCGAATTACGACGTCTCGCCGGATGGCAAGCGCTTCCTGATGCTGAAAGGCAGGCAGTGGCCTGAGGGACAGGTTGTTGTGGTGATGAACTGGTTTTCGGAACTGCGAACCCACAGGTGAATCGCACGAATTTCCTTCCGTGCCCTATCATTGTTCCATGCTTCATCGTTCGGCCCGAGTCGTCGTTCTCGCGCTAATGACCGCTGTCGCGATGGCGGCTGGACAAGATCGCTCGAGCGAGTCTTGGTCCGTTGCCATCGAACGACTGTCCTCTCCGGCTGGTCCGAACAGCGGTCAGCCGCAGCTGTCATCTTCAGCACGTGGGCTGCTTCTGAGCTGGATCGAACGTGACGGCCAGTGGGCGAGGCTTCGGTTCGCCGAGCACACTGCTGGCGGTTGGTCCGCTCCGCGCGATGTCGTCGCTGGAACGAATTGGTTCGTCAACTGGGCGGACGTGCCTTCCGTCATGCGGCTTGTGAGCGGCGAGTTGGTCGCGCATTGGTTAGAGAAAAGCGGACCCGACACGTACGCATATGACGTTCGCCTCACGTATTCGAAAGATGGCGGCAACACGTGGTCGCCATCGTTTACGCCGCACGCCGATGGCACGAAGACTGAGCACGGGTTCGCATCGCTCTTCCAGATGCCAGATGCTGGCCTGGGCCTGACCTGGCTGGATGGTCGCGCGATGAAATCAGGAGGGTCGCACGGCCCGCATGCGGGAGACGCGGGTGCGATGAGCGTACGGTTCGCGACCTTCGGGCCGGATTGGAAGCAGACGTCGGAAATGCCGGTCGATCTCCGCGTGTGCGAGTGTTGCCCCACTACCGCGGCGGTCACGTCGGAAGGTCCAATCGTAGCGTATCGCGATCGGACCGCAGAGGACGTGCGAGACATCTTCATCTCGCGGCTCGAAAACGGAAAGTGGACCGAGCCAAAGGCGGTACACTCCAATTCATGGAAAATCCCGGCGTGTCCGGTCAACGGTCCGATGTTGAGTGCGCGCGGGCGCGAGGTGGCCATTGCCTGGTTCACGGCTCAAGGCGATCAGCCGCGAGCGTTCGTTGCGTTCTCGAAAGATGCTGGTCGAACGTTCGGTTCGCCGATACGAATCGACGACGCAAGATCGCTGGGTCGTGTCGATATTGAGCTGATGGCCGACGGATCGGCCGTCGCGAGCTGGATCGAGTTCGCGGATCAGCGTGCGCAGTTTCGCGTGCGCCGGGTGAATCCGTCCGGAGCGAAGTCTCCGGCGATCACGGTATCCGGTCTGGCCGGCGGGCGTGCCAGCGGGTACCCCAGGATCGGCCTTCATGGAGACGAGCTGATTTTCGCCTGGACGGAGAACGCGGACGGCCGCTCACGAGTGCAGACTGCTAGTGCTCGAATCCCTGACATTTCACGCACGCGTCGGAACAGCGGCTAAGGCACGGCTCGGAGCGCCACGCAACTCTTCTCCTCTCTGCGTCTGCTAGGCGTCTGTCACAACGTCTTCAAAGCCGTTGACGATAGGACGTTGTCATCCGGCAATGCCGCTGTCCGCGTTTTCTCTGCCCGAGAAGCGCTGACGAAGCGAGTCAGGCAGTCCTGCGGCACATGCCCGAGTATCGATGCGTTGATTGCAGATGCAACCCAAGCTAGCCGCGGTCCCTTCCGCTCATCGTGGTCGTACCGTCACTGGATCGCCCGTCTTGTGCTCCGCAATCTGGAATCTCAAAAAGGCGTGCACGGCGTCACGCGCCTCGGCGTCCGAAGTGATGATGTTCACGCGACCACCGTTCGGAGTGTCCGCGTACTCGTAGCGGATCGCGTTCTTTCGAGCGGCCATGGCTTTCGTTCCGGGTACGTTCGCCGAATCGTGCACGAGCATCGGCGCATCGAAGTTGCCGCTGCCGAACATCTGCGCGATATGCGGCAAGTGCGAGCGGATTGCGTCAAGATTCTTCGTGTCGCTTGCACGCTTGACGCTGACATCGATGGCGCCGCCGTCGTTGAACAGCAGGAAATGGTGGGTCGTGCGCTCTTGATCGAACCCCATCACGCCCGCTGCGCGTCGATCCGTAGAAGCATGATGATCCTGACG
>JBKPCD010000136.1:0-16417 GCA_046727175.1 Acidobacteriota bacterium
CGGTATCATTCCGCGCAGCTCGTCGCTGGGGGATCCGACGACGACGGTCGCGCAGCTGCGGAAACCCTATCCCGAGTACACGACGGTCAGCTTGTATCGAAACAACGTGGGGACGACGTTCTATCAGGGCCTGGAGCTCAAGGTCGAACAGCGGCCCGCGCGCGGGTTGTCGTACAGTTTCAGCTACACGCGGTCGAAGCTCGTCGACGACGCGTCATCGGTCTTCGACGCGTCGATTCTGACCGGTCCCGTGGCCAACTATCCCGTCGCCGACAGCTTCAACCGCCGTCTGGAACGGGACTACTCGACCGGCGACATTCCGTACGTGCTCGTGGGCTCGTTCATCGCTGACATTCCCGTTGGCCCCGGACACCGTTTTCAGCCAGGAGGAATCATCGGCGCGTTGCTGCGCAGCTGGACGATCACCGGAATCTCGACGTTGCAGTCAGGCACGCCGATAGCCGTCACCCAAGCGACGAACTTCAATGCGTTCGCAGGATTTGGTACGCAGCGTCCGAACCTGATCGCCGATCCTGCGCTGCCTGCGAGCGAGCGATCGGCCTCACGGTGGTTCGAAACGGCGGCGTTCGCCGTCGCGCCGCAGTTCACGCTCGGCTCGAGCTCGCGGAATCCGGTTCGAGGGCCGGCGTACCGGAATCTGGATCTCGCCTTGATTCGCCGCGTTCAGCTGTCGGACCGGAACGCGCTCGAGTTTCGGGCGGAGATGTTCAACGCGACGAATACACCGCCGCTCGGTCAGCCGAACGGCGTGCTCGGAACAGCGGCCTTCGGCACCATCACCAGCGCCGGCGATCCTCGCGTCGTCCAGCTCGCGCTCAAGCTGCACTTTTGACCGCGAAAAATCGGCTTCTCTGTTGCGGCGGTTGCCGACACCATCGCCGAGGCCGCCCGCGTACACGGCGACATCCTCGCGCAGGACCTGCGGTACGCCGTTCGCGCGCTCGCTCAGACACCTGCGTTCGCAGTAACGGCGATCATCGTCGTACGTCTCGACATTGGCGCGACGACCGCGGCGTCGGCATTCACG
Organism: Acidobacteriota bacterium; assembly: GCA_046727175.1. Classification (GTDB taxonomy): domain Bacteria; phylum Acidobacteriota; class Vicinamibacteria; order Vicinamibacterales; family 2-12-FULL-66-21; genus JBKPCD01. The sequence goes on from JBKPCD010000136.1 coordinate 1,049, forward strand.
GGTTGCTGTCGTTCGCCGTCGCCGCCCGCACGACGGAGATCGGCGTTCGGATGGCGTTCGGTGCGCAGCGGAGCGACATCCTGTCGATGATCATGACGCGATCGCTTACGCTCGCTGTTCTTGGCATCGTCCCAGGACTGGCATTTGCGTACTTGTCAGGACGTGGCATGCAGGCGCTGCTCGCCGGCGTCAGTCCGGCTGACCGGATCACATTCGTCAGCGCCAGTGCGCTCGCGCTCGTCATGACGCTTGCAGGCAGTCTGGCTCCGGCGTTACGTGCGGTGCGTGTGGATCCGATTATGGCGATACGTGCGGAGTAGATGGGAGGTCAGGCGGGTGAGCGAGATTGACCTTCACGATGGCTTCGGACCGTGGTTCTCGCGCAGGTGGCGCTCGAACATCTCGATGACCACGTTCAGGTGCGTTTCGACCGTCCTGATGTGGTCACTAAGTCCGGTATCTGTCTCCTGCAGTTGCGTCGCTAACGCCCGGAGTTGCTCGTCCGTGCGGTCCTGTTTCGCGGCGAGACCATCCACGGTATGGGCGACTCGCCCGACAATCCCGGTCAGACCGATCAGCCCCTCCGCAATCCGATCCGTCGTTTCGGATAGTCGCACGAAATCGACGGCAAATTGCGCCTGCTGATTGAGCAGGAATTGCATCGTGCGCTCAATATCCTCCGGAGACATCGGCTGAAATTCCACGCGATCACCCCCAACACGGTTCGACAGTGCCATTATGGCATCGTCCTCCGGCGTCGTGCCAGAGCAAGGACCGCGCCAGTCACTTCCGCATTTCGACAACAATGACTTCGATGGGTCCGCTTCCGCGATTCACATCGCCATGCTGCTGGCCGGGCGGATCGGCGTCCAACCAGTACGCCTTCCCTGTTTCCCACGTTATCGTTCTCGTCGTCTGTCCCTTCGCATCGACGATGTCGAGGGTTCCACCGGTGAGGACGACGATCGTCCGGCCGTGATCGTGGCGATGAAGCACCAGCGGCTGGTTCGGCGTGATCGTCGACTTCCACACGCGCACTTGATCGTTTTCGAATTGGGGTTCGCGCCGTGTCTGCGACGCCTGCTGTAATGCACCGAGGGCAACGCCGGCCGAGGACACCAGTGCGATGGCTCCGGACAGCATCCATTTCGAACGCATGTGACCTCCAGGTGAGCGAGTGTCTGCCCACTTGCCGGGGATGGCGCAATGTAGCACACGATCGCCTGCATGTGCTACGTTGAGGCCGTGAAGACCTACATCCACGCTCGGCTAAGCAAAGAGGAGCGCGCGACGCTCGAGGCCCTGAAGAAGTCGACGGGACAAACCGACTCCGAGATCGTCCGCCGAGGACTTCGGCTGGTCGCTCGGGAGGAGCGTCAGCGACGCAGCGCCCTCGATCTCGCCGGACGCAGCGTCGGTCGATACCGAAAGGGTCCGCGAGATCTCTCCGTGAACCGGAAGCACCTCGAAGGTTTCGGCGAATGAATGCGGCGGGAGTCCTTCTCGATACCGGACCTCTCGTTGCGCTCCTTTCGAAAGACGACGTCAATCACGAACGTGCGCGCCTCGCGTTTGCCGGCTGCGAGCCGCCGCTTCGCTGCTGCGAGGCGGTCGTCGCGGAGGCGTGCTTTCTGATGCGCAAGGTCCACCGGGCCGGGCCCGCCGAGGTCGTCGCTTTGGCGGCGCGGGACGTGTACCGCATCGCGATTGCCGCGACGGATCACTGGAGCCGGATCGAGGCAATCTTGACGAAATACTCGGATCGACCGATCTCTCTGGCTGACGCGTGCTTGATTCGATGCGCCGAAATTCATCAGGAGCCGCGAATCCTGACGTTCGACAGCGATTTTCGCGGGTATAGATGGGCGCGGACCAGGCGATTCGAGTTGTTGTAAGGCGAGGTTGCACGATCGACGATCGCGGTGCCGCCCCTGACCATCGCACGTACCACAATCCTCAATCAGCAATCAGCAATCTGCAATCTGCAATCTGCAATCTGCAATCCTTAGCTCTCTCTCAAAATGTCCGCCGGAACGGCGGCAAAACTGTATCTCGAGTCGCGACCGTCGGCGCACGCGTGATCGTGGAAGTGCCACATCGGACGGGCGTGGTGTATGCGCGCGCTGATCGTTGACGACGAATCCGCCGCACGCCGGCGGCTCGCGGCGATGCTCGAGGAGCTCGACGTGGAAATGGTGGGGGAAGCGGCGGATGGCATCTCTGCGCTCGACTTGATCCGCGAACGCCGACCCGATGTCGTCCTCCTCGACATCGCGATGCCCGAAGTCGACGGGTTCGACGTCGCGCGGCACGCGCCCGAGCCGAAGCCGCTCTCATCATCTTCCAGACAGCGTTCGGCGAGCACGCGTTGAAGGCGTTCGAGCATGATGCGCTCGATTACGTGGTCAAGCCCGTGACCCGAGCGCGGCTGGAGCAGGCAATCGAACGTGCGCGGCGCAGGCTCGAAGGCGCGGCGCACCCGGTGGTCACGCTGGAGCTACTCGAACGCGTGGAGTCGGCGCTTGGCCAGAGCCGGTTGACGCGCCGATCTCGGGTGCTCGTCCGACATGGCACCGGCCATCGTGCCATCCCGCTTCGAGACATTGCACAGTTCGTTGCGGATGAAGGGCTCGTCGTTGCCGTGACCTCCACGGCGAGGTTCCTGACGGACTACTCGCTCAACGAGCTGGAATCACGCCTGAGCGACACGTTCGTCCGCGCGAGCCGCGCCGCGCTCGTCAACCTCGATCGAATCGATCGTGTCGTGGGCAATGCTGACGGCTCAGCGACGCTGCGCTCGTCGACGGATCGACCGTTCACGTGAGCCGGCGCCGCGCTGCAGCTGTCCGCCAGGCGCTCGAATGAGCAAGTCGGTGGATCGGTAAGGATTCACGATTAGTGATCAGTGATGAGTGATTGGACTTACTCCGCCCGGAGCGCTTCCACTGGATTGACGCGCGCCGCGCGGCGCGCGGGCAGCCAGCAGGCAACGATTGCGACGCCGAGCAGCGTCAGCGTCGAGGTGACGAACACCAACGGATCGCGAGGCCCGACTCCGTATAGCAACGCCTCGATCAGCCGGCTACCAGCGATCGCAGCGATCAATCCGATACCAAGACCCGCGAGCGCGACGACGCTTCCCTGCCACACGATCGATCCTGCAACGGTTCGCGGCTCCGCACCGAGGGCAAGCCGCACGCCGATCTCACCTGTGCGCTGGCTGACGATGTAGGACATGACACCATAGACACCGATCGTTCCGAGCACGAGCGCGACCGCGGCGGCGATCGCCAGCAGCACCATCGTGAACGCCATCTGCGCCGAGGCGCGGTCGAGAATGTCCTGGAGCGTTCGGGGCCGCGCGATGGCGAGGTTGGCGTCAACGCCATCGATGGCGCGTCGCACGGAGGACATCAGGTCGAGCGGAGCAGTCGCAGAGCGCACGACGTAACTCATGACCCCGGCGCTTGGACCCAGCAACGCTGATCGGGGGATGTCTCCCCCTCCGACGATTGACATCGGCATATACAACTGGGACGCAGGATCGGCCTCCCCGAGTGCGCGGACCGGCGTATTCGCCACCACGCCGACGACGGTGAGCCATTCGAGGTTAGGCATTTCCCCGGCTCGTGCCGGCGGCCGGTTCGATGCGACGCGCCGCCCGATCGGATCCTCGTTCGGAAAGAATCGATCCGCGAGCGCCTGATTGACGACGACGACACGCTCGTGACGCTCGATGTCGCCGCGATCGATGGGTCGGCCGCGTACCACTCGGATGCCCATCGCCTCGAAATAGCCGCCAGCGACGGCGCGGAACAGCGCGATCGGTGGAATCGTGCCTGCGGGATATTCGCGACCTTCGACGCGAAGCGTGTTGCCCCAGCACGTGCCCACGAGTGGCAGGCATGTGGATGCCGATACTGCCGTCACGCCGGGCAGCGCCGAGACTCGATCGAGAATCGCGTGATGCGCCGCAACCACGCCATCGAGGGTGCGGTATGTGCGATCGGGCAGTCCGATATCGAACGTGAGCGCAGACGAGGCATCGAAGCCGGGATCCAGCGCGCGCAGCTGCCGGAAGCTGCGGACAATGAGACCCGCAGAGACGATGAGCACGAACGCCAGCGCAATCTGGCCGCCCATCAGCAATTGCCGTGTGCGATGACGGCGGCGGCTGGCCGTGTTGCCGCGCCCGCTCTCGTGCAGCGCGGCGCTCATCTCGGAACGACGCCACAATGGAATCGCCCCGAACACCAGTGCTACGACCATCGACAGCACACACGCGAACGTCACGGCAATTGCGTCGAGGCGGATTTCGTGGAGCCGCGGAAGCGTCGCCGGCCCGACACGCACGAGCAGTCGCACGGCGCCGGCGGCGAGGACAAGGCCGGCTGCGCCGCCAGCCATCGCGAGCAGCGCGCTCTCGCTCAGGAAGTAGCGTGCGATGCGCCCGCGGCTCGCACCAAGCGCCCGACGGACGGCAACGTCGCGCTGCCGCGCCTCGGAGCGCACCACGAAGAGATTCGCGACGTTTGCGCAGGCGACCACGAACACGAGTGCGACGGACGCAAGGAGGATCCACAGAGCACGCGAGACGCCTCCAATCGTCGCCTCCTTCAACGGCCTCACGGCCGACACCAGCCTCGTCTGCACGTTGCCGATGGCTCCCGGATCGGCAGGATATGCCTGCGGCAGGTCGCGAATCAGTCCGTTCAGCTCGGCGCGTGCGCCCTCAATCGTTGCGTCATCGCGCAGCCGCGCAACGCCGTTGTAATTCCACAACCCGAAACCCATCGACCGGGCGACTTGCTCGCAAACCCAGAGATCGACGCGAGGACTGGGAAACGCATACGAGGGCGGCATGACGCCGACCACCTGGGTCGAAACGCCCTCGAGCACGACCGACCGGCCGATGATGCTTGGATCGCCGCCGTATCGGCGCATCCAGAGACCGTCCGAGAGTACGGCCACCGGTGGCGCACCTGGCGCGCCTTCCCGGTCGGTGAACCAGCGCCCGTGCGCAGCCGACGCGCGCAAAACAGATGCAAGCGATGGCGTGGCATGCGCCACGCGAACGCGTGCCGGCTCGCCGTCACCCGTGAGCGTGTCGTCCTCGATTCGGTAGATCGCGATGCCATCGAGCGTCCACGCGCGTTCCGCATACTGATAGTAGAGCCCGAGCGTCAGTCCCATCCCCGATCGCAGGTTGAGGCGCTCGGCGCCGTGGTCGACCTCGATCAAACGATCCGAGTGCGGATACGGCAGCGGGTTCAGGAGGACCCGCTGCACGACGGCGAAGATCGAGACATTCGCGGCGATGGCGAGCGCGAGCGTCGACACGGCGGCCAGCGTGAACGACGGAGCACGCAGCAGCCGTCGCACGGCGTGGCGAATCTCAAGGCAGAGGCTGTCCATGAATCCGGCTCTCTTCCCCGCGTACATCCGCTCGCGACGCCGTCTCGCGCGCGCGGCCGTTCCCCACCGCTCCGACAGCGCGAGGCCGAAGAGTCCAGCGAGCTCGCGCAGCCAGACCATTACGCACTGAAACACGCTGACGCGACGCGCGTCGAGGATGCGACGGGCAAACATCTCCTCCATCGCGGCGCCATACTCGCGCCGTACAGCCGCAGGACACAGCTGCAGTACCCAACGGTAGAGACGCATAGTCACGCGCGCTGTGCGTACAGCTTTCGCTGGCGCGCGGCCCGGACCAGCCCTTCGAGCCGTTGCGCTTCTTTGGCCGCGGCTCGCCGGCCCTGTTTGGTGAGCGCGAAGTACTTTCGGCGCGTGTCCGCGTCGCCGCGACCTTCTGCCGGAACGATCAGTCCTTCTTCAGTCAACCGACGCAGCGCCTGATACAGCGCTCCCGTCGTCGGGTCGAGGCGGCCGTCCGATTGCTCCTCGACGTCCTTCCCAATCGCGTACCCGTGCGAAGGCCCGGCTCCAAGCGCGAGGAGAATGTGAAACGCCAAATCCGACAAGGGCGATGCGGGCTCTTCCTCGTTCATTCGAGCCATTTGACGGTGTCGGTGGGTCATATGTTCCACAACTATAGTAGCAACTACTCTAGCACGCAATACTGGAATCGGTAGCTCGGTGGCTCGGTAGCTCGGTGGCAGCGCTTGCGGCTGCGGCGGGCCGCGAACGCGGTCCCGCCGTGCGAGCGGGGCCCCCGGCGCGCGTAGTGTGCGCGCTACGGTACCGAGCGGGGTTTGGGCCGCCGCGAGCATTGAGAAAAGGAGTTCGGTAGCTCGAGGTTCGGGATTCGGGATTCGCCTCGTCGGTTCTGGTTGCGCGACGATTTCCTCCAAACGCCTGAGGCCGAGAGCCGTGAGCTCAAGGCCTGACTCTGCTGGGATCCAGATCGCCGCTGGTGATGTCGTATCTGAGAAACTGACCATGGGTTTCCTCTGACGTAGAGGTGAGCTGCGGTCGAACGTCAAACGGAGGCGGACGATGGCATTGATCGATGGATTGCTACAGGAGCTCGAACTGGAAGCAAAGACGACGCGCCGGGTGCTCGAGCGCGTACCTGACGGGCAACTGACGTGGCGGCCTCACGAGAAAGCGCGAACGCTCGGCCAGCTTGCGTTGCACGTCGCGACCGTTCCTGGCGGCGTCGCCGAAATTGCGCGGCAATCGCAGATTCAGGCGCCGCAGTTCACCGACCCGAGCCCGAACAGCGCAGCGGAGCTCGTCCCCGCCCTCGACCAGAGCATCGCGCGCGCGAAGTCCGTGCTCGGCGGGATGGACGATGCGACGCTCGCGGAAACGTGGCGAATGATGCTGGGGGACCGCGAGATTCTCGCCCTGCCGCGGATCGCGTTTCTACGGTCGATCATGCTGAATCATTGGTACCACCACCGCGGGCAGCTGACCGTGTATCTGCGCACTCTCGGCGTCCCGCTTCCCTCGGTTTACGGCCCGAGCGCGGACGAGAATCCCTTCGCAGCTTAGGACCGGGTTCCCGGTTCTCAGGTTCCGGGTTCTCAGGTTCCGGGTTCTCAGGTTCCGGATTCCGGGTGACAGCATCGTCGCTCGAACCTACCTGAAACCTGGAACCTGCCTGGAACCGGAGAACCTTGTACCTTGCACCGTCACGACCAGCCCCGCTCGACCTGCCAGTAGACGGAGTAGCGCCGATCGAAGAGGCTGTTCAGCGGCACCAGTGTGACGTCCTTCGTCTGTCCCGTCGTTCGAAAGGTGTGCGATTTGTCGCCGGGTTTGATCCACGTGCTCAGGTCCGCGGCGGACGTCTTGAACGTGGGGACGTCGAGATCGGGGACGGACGGCACGCGATTGACCGGAGAGAGCGCCGAACCGCTCTGCTCCACATTTGGCGCGCCGACGCGGAAGTTCGGCCCGACGATGTGCGCCTCCGTCAGCCCCTCTGCACCGAGATCGCCGGCGAGGACGAGCGGGCCACACATGAAGGCCTGCAGCTGTGGATCATCTGGCATCGCCTCGCCATGCAGGTGCATCGGCAACTCCATCTCCACCTTGTCGCCCGCTTTCCATGACCGACTCAGCGTCAGGTAGCTGCCTGGCGCGGCGGACGCGTCGAGGGCGCGTCCGTTAATCCTCACAGTCGGCGCAGCCCGGAGCCACGCCGGGATTCGCAGCCGCATCGCGACGGTGCCTGGGCGCGCGGCCATCACGGTCAGCGTCGTAGCCTCCATCAGCGGGTATCCGGTCTCTTGACGCAGCTTGAATCCCTTCTCCGACCAATCCAGCTCGGAAGGGATGAACAGGTTCACGTAGAGTCCGTCGGTGTCCCGCCAGTAGATGCTGTCATTGAGCTTCGCGTATTCCTCGATACCCGACCCCGTGCAACACCAGAACGTCTGATCGTCCGTGCAGAAGGTCTTCCAGACACCTGGGGCGAGTGACAGGTAGTACTGCGTGGTGCCCAGCTTCGGCCTGATCGTGCCGATGCGGTGATTGAGCAGCAGCCGCTCGTAGTAGTCGAAGTACCCCGATTCCGGTCGCCACGTGTAGAGCTGCCGCGCGAGCTTCAACATGTTGTACGCGCAACAGCATTCCGCTGTGTTCACGCTCATCTTCAATTCGGCGGCGAGGCGGCGCGGAGGTGCCAGCCAAGCTTCGGCATTGCTCGTGCCGCCTGTGACGTACGTGCGGGCACTGACGACCTCGTCGAAGAAGTAGTCGGCAACGTCGTGAAAACGCATGTCACCGGAGATCTCGTAGCGGCGAGCGGCGGCAATCGCCTGCGGGACGTGCGTATTGACGTGCAGCGCGCGGAGCTCGTCCCGGCGAAGTGCGAGCGGGTTGATGAAGCTCCTTTTTTGAAAACGGTCGCCAACCCTGGCCCACCGAGGCTCGTTCGTCTCGGCTGCGAGGTGATAGAGCGTCTCCGCGATGCCGCCGAACTCGATCGTGAGGATTCGCTGCATGTGCTCGTCGGACTTCGGCGCCGTCCATTCGTCGGCCCACGCCGACATGCCCTCGAGCACCGCGAGCGCCTGTTTGTTCCCGGCGAAGCGGTACATGTCGAACATGCCGGCCATGATCTTGTGAATGGTGTAGAACGGCGCCCAGACGCGCTCGCCTTTTTCGAGACGGTCCCACCATGTGGTCGGAAACGCGCTGAGATACTTCCCGCCGAGTTTCTCCTGACACTTCGCCAGTTCGGCGACCATGTAGTCGCCCTTCGCTTTGGCGGTCTTGTCGCCGGTCGACGCATACAAGAGCGCGCTCGCCGAAAGAAAATGCCCCCCAAAATGCCCGCGCAGCTCGCTCGATCGCTGGCCGTTCTCCGGCTGCTCCCATCCGCCGAGCGGCTTCGCGGATCCCGTCGAGAGTCCGGCGTTGACCCGGAACGTGTAGAGCATCCGGTCCGCGTCGAGACGCGCCATGTACGCGCGGTTCCAGTCCTGCGCGTCCGCGAACACGTTGTTCGGGAGCAGTCGAACCTGCGTCATGGGAAACGGATCGACCGTCCGGCCAACTGGCTTGAACACGAACTCGAGGTTCGCGTCGAACGGCGGCGTGTCCGGCACCAGTCTCCGTCCAGGCGGCGGTGTGCCGCCCACTTGCCCTGGGGGCGGGGCCACCGTCGGCAGGGCGTTCTGGGCGCCGACGATGGCTGGCAGGGCCGCAGTCGCAGCGACCATCCCGCCGAACTCACGGCGGCTCAGGCGACTCCCCGGGCGCTTCTGTTCATCACTCATGTTGTGTCACCTCTGCTGCGGCAGGGGGCAGTCCTGGACTCGAGCGTCAGTCCGACCATACGTCGTGCGCCGCACCCAGACCGGGAATACCCCCGGCCTGGCGCGACGCAGGCCCCTACGCCGGCACTCATCGTCAGAACCGGAGCCGGACGCCGAACTGCATCGTCCGCGTGGCCAGCTGGCTGGTGGACTTCCCGAAGCTGGCGTTGCTCAGGTCCATCACCGGGTCGCCCAGGTTCACCGTGTTAAACACGTTGAACGCGTCGAGACGGACCTCGGCGTTGAAGCTGTCGCCTAGGGCGAACTTCTTCGACAGCGAGAGGCTGACATCGGAGAATCCGGGCCCCCGGTACGCATTACGGGGCAGATTGCCGTTCGTGCCCGCCGTCGGCTTGGGGAAGTCGGACACCTTGAAGATGCCAGCAAGGTATTCGTCGTTCGTCCAGCCGCTCGTCTTCACGCCTGATGCCGGCGCGTTGGGCCGATCGCCGCCGTTGTTGTCCGCGTTGTAGTCACCCGCGGGGTAGGCGGCGCTGTTGGTGACGTTGATCGGGTTGCCCGTCTGGAAGATCCCGTAGCCCTGGATCTGCCAGCCACCCAGCAGGGTTTTCGTGAGGCCCGTGCTGCGCTGGAAGAACGGCATTTCCCACATCGCGACGAAGGAGAGCTTGTGCGTCACGTCGTAGCTGGCCACCGCCCATTCGGCCCCCAGGTCCGTGGCGTCCTGGATGTTCGTCGCGCCGACCGCCTGGTCGGTGTCGTTCATCGCCTTGCCGAGGGTGTACGACGTCTGGAACATGAAGCTGTTGCGGAACGGCCGGCGGAGCGACAGTGACAGACCGTTGTAATTCGACTTCGAGGTCGACGTGACCATGTTGATGGTCGCGAAGCTCGGGTTGTACCCGTTGAACCGCCCGTCGAGCATGTCGCCTACGAAACGGTTCACATTGTAGGCGTTGTCCAGGTTTCGTCCTGCCGAGCCGAGGTAGTTCGCGTCGGCGGCCATGTTCCACCAGATCTCTTTCTGGACGCCGACGAACCAGGTGTGGGCATAGGGCGACACGAGGCCCGTATCGACGGTCGTGAGACTCACACGGGCGCCCTTGACGCCGTTCCGTTCGTCGAGGCCGGTCTGCAGCGCCGGGTCGACGGGGTAGCCGAAGTTGGGCTTGCTCGGGTCGCCGAGGCTGTAGGTGAACGCCGTGCCGAACACCTGGCCAAGCGAGACCTGGGCTCGCAGTGGCGGGCTGTGCCGGTAGTTCTCGGCGGGCAGGTTCATCAGGCGGTCGTAGGCGATTGAGTATCCGCCGCGTACGGCCATCTTCGCATCACCCTTCGGATCCCACGCGAAGCCGAGGCGCGGGGCGAAATTGTTGTTGTCGGGCGCGTAGAACCGGTCGACGATGTCCACCCTTGCCGCCGCAAGCTGCTCGAAGTAGTTCGTGCCGGCTCCCAGGATCAGGTTCCGCAGGGTCTCGTCCGGGTCCTTGAACGTGCCGTAGTTCTCGTACCGCACGCCGGCGTTGATCGTCAGCCTGTTGCTGATTCGCCAGTCGTCGTTCCAGAACAGCGCCCACTCCGTCTGGATGAGCATCGAGTACGCCGTCGCCGGCTGGCCTGTCCGCGGATCGACGTAACGATTCATCTGCCTGGCTTCGTCGTTGGCGAAGTTGTGGATGCTGAAGAACTGATAGGCGGGAATGTAGTTCGTGGTGTTCACGGCGGAGCCGTACATCTGCCGCAGCTCGCCGCCCATCTTCATCGTGTGGCCGCCCTGGACCGCCGTGAAGATGTTCTTGAAGTGCCAGTTCGTCTGGTCCCACCCGCGCGGGTAGCTCGATCCCCCGAAGCCTGAGATGCCGGTAATCGTGATGCCTGGAATGCCGAGTGTGTCGAGGGGGACCTGGGGCCGGCCGATCAGCTGCATCATGCCGCCGCGAAACTCGTTGAGCTTCGTCCTGCTGAAGATGTGGGTGTGATTCAGGTTGGCGAAGTACGTGGTCTCCTTCACGGGGTAGTCGAAGTACGGGCGGATGCTGCCGTTCATGGTCAAGGACGTGGTCCGGTAGAAGTTGGCGTACAGTCGGTCCTTGCCGGGCCGCAGTTCCCAGTCGCTGCGGACGTTGAACTGGTTGCCATCACGCCACACGTTGGGGATGTAGAACGCGGATCCGATGTCCATGATGCCGTCTGCCGGCCCGATGGTGCTGGGCCCCGACGCGGGGCTGCCCGTGTCGCGGAAGTTCGACGTCGGGTAGGCACCCGGCTGATAGTTCTGGAAAAGGTTGGCAGCGATGCTGTTCGGCCTCGTCGAGAGGACGAAGTCCCGGTACTGCGGTGTTTCGACGGTGAAGGACGACCCGCGCCCGCCCGCCTGCCGCAGGCCCTCATACGACGTGAAGAAGAAGAGGCGGTTCTTCATGATGGGCCCGCCGAGACTGGTCCCGAACTGCTTTTTCGAAAAGTCGGGGACACCGGTCTCGAACACGTTCTTGCTGGCGAAGTTCTGGTTCTGGTAGTAGAACGACCCGCTGCCGTGGAACCGGTTGGTGCCGCCCTTCGAGATGACCTGGATCTGGGCGCCGCTGTTGCGGCCGTCCACGGCCGAGAAGTTGTTCGCCACGACCCGGATTTCTTCGACCGACTCGGCGTTGGGCGTCAGGTTGGTGATGCCGCCGCGGGCCACTCCGTTGGTGCTGGTGTCGTCGAGGGTGAACGAGTTGGCCTCGTCGCGCTGGCCGCCGGCGTTGATGCGCGGTGCGGACTCGCCCGAGAACGAGTCGTTGCCGTTGCCGCCCGCCCCGAAGGTAGACGAAATCCCCTTTCCGGTCACGCCCGGCTGCAGCGCGATGAGGTTGTAGAGGTTCCTGCCATTGAGGGGCATTTCCTGAAGCTGTGTCGCGTCCACACGCCCGGAGACGCGGCCCTGGGTGGTTTCGATCAGGGGCGACTGCCCGGCCACCGTCACGCTTTCGGCGATGCTGGAGACTTCGAGTGAGAAGTCCACCCGCGCCGTCTCGCTGATGCCGACGGAGGCTTCACGCGTGCCTTTCTGGAACCCGGTCAGCTGGACCTCGATCCGGTAGGTGCCGACGGCGAGGCTGACAACAGTGAAGACGCCGTCGGCCGACGTCACCGTTTCACGGGTCTGCCCGGTCGCGATGTTGGTGACCTTGACCATGGCGCCGGGGAGTACGCCCTTCTGGGCGTCAGTCACGGTGCCTTGGATGGTGCTGTTGAACTGCGCGCTCGCCGTGCGGGGAATGACGACGAGAAACGCGAGAAGAGCCAGACGGAGGAATCTTGTCGGGATCATCAGAACCTCCTGCGTGGAGCGCACCCTGCGGCGGGCGTCGAACACCGCCCGATGGCCCTGAGAGCGTCGCGCGACCTTGTTTCACAGTCAACAGTTCTTTGACGGTCATTCGCACTTCTTCGCCTCATAAGCGCGGATGTGAGAGCGGCGGACTCCCGGCCCTCAACGAAGCGACGGGTTCGACCGTTTTCTGAGCTGTGAACAAGCCCCTTCGGGGCTCATTGAGCGCGGTTGCCTTCGATATCCAGCCGCACGATCGGCGCGATGTCGGTCGCCTTCAACGGATCCTCGATCGTCGCGCGGTCGCCGACAATCACGATCGCGAGATGATCGATGTCGATGTACTTCCTGGCCACACGGACGACATCGTCCCTCGTGATCGCGCGGACAGCTTTGGCGTATTGGTGGTAGTAGTCGTCTGGCAGACCCTGCCTCCACAACGACGTGATGGCGCCGTTGATGCCGCTGACTGATGCGAACGTCGACGGCAGACCTTGAATGAGGGCGTCCTTCGCCGTCGTCAGCTCGTCATCGGTCACCGGGCGGCCGCCGGCAATGCCACGAAGCTCCTTCATGAACTCGACGAGGGCCGCGTCGGTCTTGTCGCTGACGATGTCACCCCCGGTGCGGAACGGGCCGGGACCTTTTCCAAATGCGAACCGCGAGGTGACGCCGTAGCTGTACCCCTTCTCTTCGCGCAGATTCGCGTTCAGGCGCGACTGGAACTGGTCGCCCAGGATCGTGTTCATCACCACCAGCGCGAAGTAATCGGGAGTATTGCGCGGCGGGCCGACGTTGCCGATTGCAAAAGTTGATTGCGCGGAGCCCGGCTTGTCGACGAGAAAGATCGTTCTCGACGAAGGCGCAGGAGGCGACGGATACGAGAACGTCGGCTTCTCGCCGACGCCCGTCCATCCTCCCAACGTACGCTCGATGACCGACTTGATCTCCGCCGGTTTGATGTCGCCCACGACGGTCACGAGCGCACGTCCGGGGCGGAAGTACTCGCGATGAAAGGCAGTGACGTCCTCGCGCGTGATCGCCGTGATCGATGCTTCGGTCACCAGCTGGCCGTATGGATGCGCAGCGCCGTACAAGACGCGCGGAAAGACTCGAGCGGCGATCGACGACGGCTCCGCCTTTGCCTGCGTGAGCCCCACGAGCTGCTGCGCGCGCACCCGTTCCAGCGCGTCCGCAGGAAACGTGGAATTCACGAGCATGTCCGCCAGAATGTCGAGAGTGGACGTAAACTTGCCGCTCGTCGCAACGAAGCTCATCGATCCGCTCTCGCTGCCGATCGCTGTGGAGACGTCCGTGCCGAGCAACTGCAGCGCGTTCGACAGCGATTCACCATCCCGCGTCTTCGTTCCTTCGCTCAGCATCGACGCAGTCAGCGCTGCCACGCCACGCCGATCGGGTTTTTCGAACTGGTCGGCGCCGCCGAGGATCGTGATCGAGAACGACACAAGCGGCAGATCGTGTTTCTCAGACAGGATCAGCTCTGCACCATTGGTGAGGGTCGACCGCGTCCAGACCGGCACGCGAAGCACCGGCGGCTTCCCCGGCGGCGGGATCTTCGTGCGATCGAGCGCCTGCCGTGCCATCAGCGGCGCCGCAGCGATGGCAACGGCAACGACGGCAACGGCCACCCGCCGATTCGCTCGACGACGCTCGGATGTCATCGCGTGGCCTCCGCTTCTACGCCAGGTCCCACGCCGCCTTGCGGTGCCTTCCTGTCAGTGACCTTCTTGCTTTCGGCGGGCTTCGAAGCCTGATCGAGCTTGCCGACGGGAACCACGCTGAGAACCACGCGCCCCTTCGTCAGGTACTTGTTGGCAACGCGTGTGACATCAGCAGCCGTCACTGAGAGGTAGTTCTGGTATTCGGTCTTGAAATATCCCGGATCGTCGTGGAAGCCGGCGCCGTCGGCAAGCTGCATCGCCTTGCCGAGATTGGATTCGAGACCGCTGACGAAACTCAATTCCAGACCAGCCGTCGCCTTCTGGATCTCCTCCGACGTCGGCCCTTCGCTCTTCAGCCTTTCGATCGCCGCGTCGGCGGCAGCCTCGAGCTCGGTCAGGGTACGGTCGGGTCTGGGCCTAATCGTCACGCGGAACTCGCCAACATCTTCGCTGGTGTTTTGATCGGCCGAGACCGCCGCGGCCGCCTGCGTCTCATACACGAGCGCCTTCGTCAGGCGAGCGGTACGTGGACCCGCCAGAATCGCGCTGAGCACATCGAGCGCGAATTGATCGTCGTTCTTCTCCCCCACGGTCGGCCACTGGATGTAGAGGCGAGGAACCTGGACGCGGTCCTCGAACACGAGCCTGTGTTCCGCATCGAGCTCCACGGGCGCAACCTTCGGACGCGTAATCGGCGTGCCCTTCCCGATATCGCCGAAGTACTTCGCAATCCAGGTCTTCGCCTGCGCGGGATCGAAATCACCGACAATGGTGAGCCACGCGTTGCTCGGCGCATAGAAGAGACGGAAGAAGTTCTTGACGTCGTCCTCGGACGCCGCAGCGAGATCTTCCATGCTGCCGAGAACGTCCCACGAGTACGGGTTGGTCGGCGGATACGTGGCGTGAGACAGGATCTCGTCCACTCGGCCGTAGGGCTGGTTGTCCATCGACTGGCGCCGCTCGTTCTTCACAATGTCCCGCTGCGCGTTGAGCTTCTCGAGATCGAGCCTGGCGAGGAGAAACCCCATTCGGTCGGACTCCAGCCAAAGCGCAGATTCGAGATAATTCGACGGGATGGTCTCGTAATACGTCGTGCGATCGTTCGACGTCGTCCCGTTGTTCGGGCCGCCGACGCCTTCCGTCAGCTTGTCATGGAGGCCATACGGAACGTGTCCTGAAC
>JBKPCD010000137.1:0-12090 GCA_046727175.1 Acidobacteriota bacterium
CCAGCCGGGCGGACGGTCCTGCTGACAGCAGGAACACGTCATCGGAAAGGGAGATCGCCTCCTCCAGATCGTGCGTCACGAAAACGACGGTCTTGCCGGATCCCGCCCACAGTCCGAGAATCTCCGATTCCATCCGGAGCCGTGTGTGCACATCCAACGCGCCGAACGGCTCATCCATGAGGATCAGATCCGGTTGAACAATCCAACACTGCGCCATCGCAACGCGTTTCCGCATCCCGCCGCTCAACTGATAGGGATAATGGTTCCCGAAACCGTTCAACCCGACTCTTTCGAGCCACGCCTGTGCGTTCTCCAGGGCATCGCGACCGTTCTGTCCGCGAAACCTCAAGCCGAGTTGTATGTTTCCGAGCACCGTTTTCCAGGGCAAGAGCGCATCCTGCTGGAACATGTACGAAGCGCGCCGATTGATCCCGGCGAGCGGTTCTCCAAAAACGTCGATATGTCCGCCGCTTGGGGGCAACAGGCCGGCGATCATGTTCAGGAGCGTGGATTTTCCGCAGCCGCTCGGTCCACAACCGAAACGAACGTTCCCTCCGCCACATCCAAGGTGATGCCTTCGACCGCAGTATTCGTTCCGAATCGTTTGACAACGTCGTGCAGCGCCAACGCGGGATGAGTGAATGTGCCCAGCATGGCCGGTTTCGCGTCACTTCGCGGACGCAAATTCGTTCGTGTAGAGTTTGGCAGCCTCGATGTGGGCCGCTCGGACCCTCGCGTTGGAAACCGCCACGAACTTCTGAATCAATTCCGGTGAGCCCGGAGGCATCCGTCCGTCGGCCGACAGCCCCTGCTGAATTCGCCGAATCGATTGAAGATCAGCATCGACGGTCATCCGGGCGATCTGAGGGATCATGGCACGGACCTGTTCTGCAGGATGATCACTGACCCACCGCATACCGCGCTTCACGGCTCGCACCAGTCGTCTTGCGGTCTCGGCGTTGTCTCGCAGCCAGGTATCTTGTGCCACCAGCCCCAGCGACGGGAAGATTTCCGTCCCAAAGGCCTCGCGGACGCCGGCGAGGGTACGCGTATCTGCCATGAACGTGCTGGCCGGGTGCCGCTCCTCGAATGTCGAAGTCGCGCCCGCGAGCAGCACCGCTGCGTCGACGGTACCATGCTCCAGCGCCGCCACAGAGCTCGCGGACATGCCCACCGACACCGTGCTGACATCCTGAGGCGACAGCCCGTTCGTCACGAGAAGGAAGTTCAGGAACTGATGGGTAAATGAACCGGGTGCGGACACGCCGATCGTGCGGCCCTTCAGATCGCGAATCGTCCGAATCGTTGTGCTCCGCGCCGGCGCGACCGCCAGCGCCGCCGACGGCCGCGTGTACAAGACGAAGAAACCGCGTACGTCGCGCCCTTCGGCCGCAACCAGCATCACATCCGACATGGATGCCGCGGCGACATCCACGCTGCCCCCGAGCAGGGCTTCGATGGCCTTGGTTCCTCCGGCGACCTCGGAAATGTCGACTGCGATCCCTTCTGCCTGGTAATACCCGAGCGCCTCGGCGACACGCACAGGAAGAAAGACAATCGGCTCCCGATGGATCGCGAGTCGGATCTTCGCGATACTCGCGCCGGCCTGTGGACCATGGCAGCTGAGGAGCGCGATCGTGGAGATGAGCAGGAGAACTCGCCGCATGTTTCTTCCTACGGTCGGCGGCCCCACACGGTCCACATGATCGGCGAGGGCATCATAAAGTCGACAGTCTCCGTCCGGGCCAGATCGCGATCGAACTCTTCGTCAGTGATATAGCCCGCGCCAATCATGGCGCTCCGCCGTCGTTCATAGCTCGCCCGCAACAACGCCGCGATCGGTGAATCAGCCTGTACCATGTACATGTGCCCTTCTGCGCCGAGCTCGGCAAGACCCAGAGCTCGGAATCGTTCGAAAAGCAGCCTTCCACACCGCCCGCGCGCTTCGTTCAAGCGCCCCATGGCTTGATGCGTCTTCAGCACGACCTCACCCGGACTGATCGCCGGGTCGGGCGGAATCGAACCGCTGTCGAATTCCTCGCAGACCAGCCAGCCTCCCGGCCCGAGTGCCTTGGCCAACCGTTTCAGCACATCATTACGCTCCCGCTCCGGCAGATGTATCAGGACCATCCGGGTATGCACCAAATCGAATGCTCCCTCCGGCAATGGGTCGCGAGTGATGTCGTGGCGAAGCACATCGAGATTTGGCGAGTGCAGAGCCTCGAGGAACCGGGTATCGATGTCCGTGACGAGGACGCGGCCGCCGGCGCCGACGCGCTCGCTGAGCCAGCTCGCAATCGATCCCCCTCCGCCGCCAACTTCGAGACATTGCCAACCTACGGTGAGGCGGCGATCCAGTAAATAGCGTCTCGTCGCGCTGTCGAAGACCGCGGACAGCGCGGCGAACCTCGTCGCGGCATTGCTCACCGGATCCACGCGACCTCCACGGCCATCACGTCCGACCCTACGCCTGGAGCCGCTTGCGGGGAAGTTAAAATAATCAAATAATTATTGAGGAAACCTCAATGATCGACTTCACCTCGCGGCAGCTGCGTGGCTTCTTGCTGGTGGCGCAGCATCAGAACTTCACACGGGCAGCGGAAGCGCTTTTCATCACGCCCTCCGGGTTGAGTCTGTTGATTCGGGAACTCGAGAATCAGCTCGGATTCAGGCTCTTCGATCGCACGACTCGCCACGTTGTCCTGACCCCACCGGGCACTCACCTGCTGGCCGTCGCACGACGTAGTCTGGAGGAGCTCGATGGCGCGATGTCGCGAATGGGTCAGATCGCCAGGGAAGCCAGCGATTCGCTGTCTATCGGCGCGGGGCAGCTCGTGGCCGCGAACATTCTGCCGCAGGCGATCAAGGAGTTCCACAGCCAGCGCCCGGAGTTGCGCATTGAGGTGTTTGACGCGGATCAGGCGACGATCCTGCAAAAGGTCAAGGCCGGTAGCCTCGATATCGGCCTCGGAGGGTTCAAGACCACGCCCGGTATCCAGCTGACCCTGTTCTTCCGCTTTTCTTTAATGGTGATTCGCCCGGATACCCACATGGCTCCGCGCCGCGTCTCGACGACGTGGTCCGCCCTGAAAGGTGAGAAGCTGATCCTGCCGTCGCCCATGCGATCACTGATTGAGCAGCATCTCGAGCAGGCTGGCGTCACGTCTCCCTATGTAATGGTCCTCAATAGATTCGATACAGTAATTGCAATGGTGGAAGCGGGGGAAGGCACGGGGATCGTCCCGTCGTTTGCGCTGCCTGTGTGTCAGCGTCGGCACGTCGTCATGAGCCGGTTGATGAACCCTAGCGTGCCGGTAGACTTCTACCAGATCCGAAATCGCGGCCGGAAACTGTCGCCGTCGGCTGAAGAATTCACAACATTCCTGCAGGGCTATATCGCGCGGTGGGCCGGGCGTGGTGGTGTGCCATAAACCTGCTGACACGGAAGCTGTGGTTGGAATCACCAACGACGCTGGTCGTGGAAGTGACGCGGGCCGGCGTGCTCGGCGGGCCAGCTTCCACGACGCGCTCGGTCTATCGAAAGAACTGAAGGCCAATCAGCACACAGCAGTCGCAATTCTAGAAGATGCGGCCGTGCGGTAGATGCGCTTTGCCACGCTGAGGACCCGTGCAGAGGTCGGCATTCGGAAGCGGAATAACCGAACCCAGGAACTGCGGCTGCGTCCGCGCGTTCAATTCCTGCTCCAGATCGTAACCGAAGCCGATTAGCTGCGGCTCGCGCAGGAACGTGCTGTAGATGAGCATTCCCGCCGGTCTTCCGGAAGCGCGAATGCCTACCGGAAGCGACAAGTTCGGATAACCGGACACTGCCGGACCGGTCGAGTTCGTCAAGTGCGGCGCAACAATGGCGTCGAGATTCTGGGCGGCGAGCGCATTGTCGATTCCGGAGCGCGCGGTGTTCCTGGCGTGTGTTCGCGCGGCCACGTAATTCGGATCGTTGGGATAACCGACGAACTGTTCGGATAACTCGAAGAGCTCCTGACCGTAGTAAGGCATCTCTTGCTGACATTGGGCCTGGTTGAACGCGATGAGGTCAGCCAACGTCTGCATGTCGGTATGTGTGAGCGTCGCGAGGTACTCCGCGATTTGGGCCCTGAATTCATACAGCAGCGCCGCGAACTCGTCGCCGCTGTAGGCGAACACGTCACCTGTATCAGTGTCCACGATGGTCGCACCGAGACTGGCCATGACGTCCAACGCGTCTTCCGCAAACGCGACCGTCTGCGCATCGCCCGGGATGCCGCTGCCGAAGTAGCTGTAATCGAAAAAGCGAACATCGCGCCCAATCCGCGCGCCCTTGAGCGCGCCGCGCCGGAGGAACTGCGTGTAGTTGCTTGGAAGCTGGTGTCCGATCACCTCACCAAACGGCGATTGCAACGCGCCCAGCAGGATGGCCACATCGGTCACACTGCGCGCCATTGGCCCGGCTGTATCCTGCTGATGAGAGATTGGAATGATCCCGTCCTGCGAGACGAGGCCCACCGTCGGTTTCAGGCCAACGATGTTCTCGACGGCGGACGGTCCAGTGATTGAGCCGTCGGTCTCGGTCCCGATCGCCGCCGCGCACAAATTCGCCGCCGCGCCGTTCGCGGACCCGGAGCTCGATCCCCACGATGTATAGCTCACATCGTACGCGTTGACGGTGTTTCCTCCCCGCGCGCTCCATCCGATTGCGAGCGGAAAGATAGGAATAAAACTGCGGAAATTTGCCCATTCGCCCAGATTCGTTTTGCCGAGAATCACGACGCCGGCGTTACGCAACCGCTGAATGATCACCGCGTCAGCCGGCACATGGCTGCCGTAAATCGCGAGCGACCCTGCCGTCGTCTGCATCTGGTCGTCAGTCGCAATGTTGTCCTTCACGAGAAGTGGAATGCCGTGAAGCGGTCCGCGCACATGCCCTTGACGCCGTTCGTTGTCGAGACCAGCAGCGATTGCCGCCGCATTCGGATTGACTTCGATGACCGAGTGCAAGAGAGGATTGAGGGCCCGGATGCGAGCGATATAACCCAACGTCAGTTGGCGGCTGGTCAGCTCCCCGGAAGCCATCATGGCTTGAAGCTGCGGAATCGTGGCCTCAATGAACGGTTCATCTGCGGAAGCCGCGCGCAGAAGCGGGGCGAACCCTCCGCTCAGCAACGCCGCGCTCCCGAGAGCGGTCGTGCCGAGAAACTTTCGACGCGTCACGTTGTCAACGAGGCGAAGACGATTCGGGCATTCCTTCTCCATAGCTACCTCCGATTGCGCTATGCCGCGAGAGAACAGCCGTGAGTTCGTCCAGTGACTGCGTACAGAGAATTCCGTTTCGATCGGTTCGAATTGTAGGTCGGATGCTGTTCGCGGTCATGACTTTTTCTGTCGAAGGGGGAAGGGCTGACGAGGGACCGAGAACGCGCGTTATGTGAACTTCCAGAAACCCTACTAGCTCGGACTCGCCTTCCCTGTGGGGCTATGAGTTTCCGCCCGAAGGTCAGCTGCCCGCGCGCGATCCCGCCGCGGGCACCGCGCGCACGATGAACCGCTGCGGGGCCGGGCCCACGTGATAGAAAGGGTAGCAGCCGACGACCGTCACCGCCGGACCTGGCGTCGGCTCGATCACGCTGACGTCGTCGGGGGTGGTGAGCCGGATCCACTCGACCCGGTATAGCTCGGTCGCGACGGGCGTATCCAACACCAGCGCGTCGCCTTCCTTGAGGTCCTTCAGCACCCGGAAGAAGCCGTCTCGGTGGGCCGCGATGCCGACGTTGCCCGCCGTACCGGGTAGGGCCGTCTCCTCGATCCGACCGGCCGCGAGGTCGAGCACCGCGTCTGAGGTGCCGTCGTAGACCGGCACCTCGAGCTTGAGCCGCGGGATGCGCAGGATGGCGAGCGTGGACGGCGTTTCCCGCTGCAGTGCGACCTTGTAGGCCTTCACCCGGCCCGGCGACCACAGCTTCATGTCGACCTTCCTGCTCCAGGTGAGCTCGCGCGGCGGCGCGGGCGGTGGAGGCGTCGGTGCGGGTGCCGGAGCGGCTACGTCGGCAGCCGCTCGGCTGCTGGCCGGGGGTGGGTCAGCGCCGCGGCCGCACGACGTCAGCGTCGCCGCGAGGACAAGTGCGAGGCCCAGGACAGTAAGGGTGCGGTTCGAGCGGAACCAGTGAGGGACCATCATGGACTTCCATTGCGAGGCGCTCGGTCGAGCGATGTCGCCGCGCACTCGCCCTGCGCGTCGGATCCGAAGCTTTGGTACGCCCCAGTCGATGGGTTCTCCCCGTCACGGACCCTTTTTGATCGCGTCGACCACCTCTGACGGGTCATCCAGTTCGACGCGCCGGCCAACAACGACTATGTTGATCTCACAGGAGGCCGCGCACCGAGGAGCCGATCGGTTTTGGACCGCAGCGCCGCCGGGCACGAGCGGCCGGAGGACTGATTACCGACCGCCCGCAGCCGGAGCCACTCCACCTTGCCCGTCTCGAGCGAGTATACCGCGCCGACGATGCGCAGCTTGCCAGTCGCGACGAGATCCGAGAGCACCGGCTTCGCAGCACCGAGCTGTTCCACGACGTGCAGGACATTGTCGCGGACGGCATTGTCGAGGCGAGCGCCGGGCTCGTGCGCCGACTGATCCACCGCGGGACGGATCGCCGCCATCAGATTCGGCAGCTTGCCCGGGAGCGTGCCGCCTTCGAGCGCCGCGGAGACAGCGCCGCAGTGCGTGTGCCCCATCACGACGACCAGCGGCACGCGCAGGTTTGGCCGCGTATTCGAGGCTGGCCGTCTCTGATTTTCATAAATACTCCTCCCTTTACGAAACACCCGCAAAACGCGAAGGGCCCGGAAGACATCAGCCTTCCAGGCCCCTCACGAAAATCGTTGCCGCCGCGCGCGAGACTCAGCGCGTCAGGTTGCACGCGTACGTAGAGGGACCATCGGAAGCTCTGTGGTCTGACAACAACAGACCGCTGCCCGATGGCGCTCGGCGTTCGACGTCACAGCCACCTTCTCTCACAGCCGGCGCCGCGCTTCAAGCGGCCGCCCTGTCAACAATCCCACTCACAGTTCCTGCCTGACGCCGCGCTGACCCGCCCCAGCGCGCAGGGAACGCGCGCCGGGGACCCCGGGACGCGCGTAGGGTCTTGCCCGAAAAACTTGACTCTACCGCTCGAGCCTTGTCGCGGTTCCCTGGAAGACTGTGTTGAGATTAGTCTGGAACATCCATACCGTCTTACCGTCGAGTGCCACGACGAGATCGAAAGTCTGACCGCTGCTGAAGACGAGCGTCCCGTGGCAGTCGGCTTCGACCGTGTAGTCCCCCGGTGCGCCCGGCGGGTGGCTGACGTTGCCATTCACGCTGAGGGTGACTGCGGGCACTGTCAGCGTACCATCGCCATTGAACTCGATCGCTTCATGGATCGCTTTCGGTTGGGCGACTCCTCCGACGATGTTGAATCCACTCGCGGCGAACAGGTACGAGCCGCGCAGCGTCTCCAACGTGCAGGCTCTCCCTTCGTGCTGCTGGAAGGCGGCACGCATGTCAGAGTTCTCGGCGGAGGCGATGCCCCACATGCCTGCCGCCAGGGCGCCGGCTACCAGTATCTGGACCGTGAACTTCTTCTTCATGGGCTCTCTCCTGTGCCCGGCTTGGAACGGGCTACGTCTTGTTTTCTTGCAAGGTTCCCGGCTCTGGCTTCTAAGGCGTAATCGGTCCCGGAAACCTGCAATCCCTCGGTGACGCGGGCCTCTAGATCGGGCGTTGCAGATTTCCGTCCGGCGCTACGCCTTCTTGGATACGGCCAGGCGTACGGTCCTGTGGAAATCAGCCAGAATTCGGGCTCGGGCCTTGCTAGACTGAACGGCCTCACGAGCCCTTCAGTCATGGAGCCGCACGACCGGGCACCTGGCGACATCACGAACCTGCTCCGTATCTGGAGCGATGGCGATGAGCGCGCGTTCGAACGGCTGATACCGCTCGTCTATGACGAGCTGCACCGGATGGCGCTCCGCTACGTCGCTGGCGAGCGTTCGAACGTCTCGCTCCAGGCGACGGGACTCGTGAACGAGGTCTGTCTTCGTCTGCTGGGGTGGGACCAGGTGCGTTGGCAGAACCGCGGCCACTTCTTTGGCGTGTCGGCGCAGATGATGCGCAGAGTGCTCGTCGACATTGCGCGTCGGCGCCAGGCCGAGCGCCGCGGCGGGGCCGCCGTCGTTCACGTGCCGCTCGATCGCATCAATGTCGCGTGCAACGAACCCGACGCCGAACTCGTCGCCGTCGATGACGCACTCGAACGGTTGGCGGCGCACGATCCGCGGAAAGCTCGCGTCGTCGAGCTGCGGTTCTTCGGGGGCTTGTCGATGGAGGAGACGGCACAGGCCCTCGGCGTGTCACCGCGGACCGCGCAGAACGATTGGGCGTTCGCACGCGCCTGGTTGTACCGAGAGCTCACGGGAAAGTGAGACAGCCATGAGTACCGACCGTTGGCGGCAGCTCGATCAGGTGTTCGTCGAGGCGCTGCAACTCCCGCCCGAGGCGCGGGCGCCATTCGTCGAACGCGCGTGCGGAGAAGACGATGCGCTGCGAGCAGAAGCGCTGTCGCTCTTGGGCGCCGATCGTGCCTCTGGACAGTTCCTCACGAAGCCGGCACTCGATCGCCTCGCAGAGGGCGTCGCTGCCGACGGGCGAAGCCTCTGCCCTGGCGATCATTTGGGCGCGTACACGGTCGTCCAGCTGCTTGGTGCGGGCGGCTTTGGCGAAGTCTGGCGGGCCAGAGACGAGCGGCTCGCTCGCGACGTCGCGATCAAAGTCCTCCTGCCACATTTCTCGACAGATACCGAACGTGTTCGTCGATTTTCGGACGAAGCACGCGCCGCCGGCGCCCTCAATCACTCGAACATTCTCACGGTGCACGATGTCGGCAAGCATCATGGCGTTCCGTATCTCGTATCGGAGTGCCTTGAGGGAGAGAGTCTTCGTCAGCGTCTGAACTCCGGTCCGTTGGCGCTCGACGAGGTTGTTGCGATCGCGCTGGGCATCGCGCGGGGGCTCTCCGCCGCGCACGGGCGCGGCATCGTCCATCGAGATCTGAAGCCGGAAAACGTATTTCTGAGGTCCGACGGAGTGCCGAAGATTCTCGACTTCGGTCTCGCGAAGCTTCAGCTGCCGATCGACGATCAGACGACCGCTGCCAGCCACACGATGACCGGCGTCATCGTCGGAACCGCGGGCTACATGGCTCCGGAGCAGGTGAGAGGCGAGCAGGTCGACGGGCGCGCCGATCTGTTTGCTCTTGGCGTGATGCTGTACGAAATGCTCGGCGGGCGGCATCCGTTCAAGTGCGAGAGCACGTTCGAGACGCTTCACGCCATCCTCACAACCGACCCACCGGACGTCTCGACGTTGAATTGCAATGTGTCTTTGCCGCTGGCGCGGATCGTGGCGCGTGCGCTCAAGAAGGATCGAGAGGCGCGCTTTCAGTCCGCGGGCGACCTCGCGTGGGCTCTGGAGCAAGTGGGACAGCGTCTCGACGATCAAGCGGTGCCTTTTCAGCGGCCGGCCGAGACGCTGCCGTTCTGGAAAGCGCGATGGCTCACATGGGTGGGAGCAGCTTTGACGAGCGCCGCGGTTCTCGTCGGTATTTGGAAGGTGCTGCCCACGTCTCGTGCCGAGTCGCCTCCGATTCCGCTCACCCAGTTCGCGTGGACGCTGCCGGCGGGAATGTCCCTCGATTCACCGCCGGTCGTCGCACCAGACGGACAGAGCATCGCCTTCATTGGCAGGGACGCAACGGCGAGCCGGCTCGTCGTCCGGAGTCTCGGCTCGCTTGAGCCGAAGGCCATCGCGGGCAGCGAAGGGGCCAAGCAGCCCTTCTGGTCACCCGATAGCAGATGGCTCGGGTTTTTCGCTCGCGGCCGTCTGATGAAGGTGGCGCTCGCGGGTGGAGCGCCGATCGCGATTGCCGAAGCGCCCGACGCTCGTGGTGCAGCGTGGAGTCCGACCGGAACGATTGTCTTCTCTCCCGACCTGGTGCAATCCGGGCTGGTTCGTGTGTCGGCTGATGGCGGGCCTGTCGAACCCGTTACGCAGCTCGATCCGTCCAAGGGTGACAACTCGCATCGATGGCCCGTTTTTCTTCCCGGCGGAGTGCACTTCCTGTACTTCAATCGTTCCTCGGTCGATGAACGTCGTGGCGTGTACATCGGTCGCATCGACGGTCCGGCATCGGCTGCCAATTCGCTGCTGTTGCGCTCGGAATCCGAAGCTGTCTACGCAGGCGAACCGGGCAGCGCCGAGGGCAATCTGTTCGTTGTCGCCAACGGCCGCATCGAGGTGCGGCGGATCGATACCACGCGCATGAGCGTCACCGGCGACGCGCGCACGCTCGGCTTCAAAAGCGGGGGGAACACGCCGTATCACCCCATGATGCTGAGCGCTTCTTCCAATCTCCTGGCGTTTGCGGCATCGAGTGTGCCCTATGGGCTCGGGCTCGAATCGGTCGATCGGACGGGTGACGGCGAGCGAGTGCTCGACGAAACGCAGGCACAGAACTGGCCGCGTGTATCGCCCGACGGTCGTCGCCTCGCGCGTCAGCGAATCGACGCCATGCGCGGCAACCCGGATATCTGGGTGGAGGATCTCGATCGCGGAACGCGCGTGCGCATCACGACGAGTCCGGAGCCGGACATGCATCCAGTCTGGTCACCCGACGGCACCCGCCTGGCGTTCGTGTTGGGCAGAATGCCCGGTCGGCCGGGTGCGCGCGTGCTCACGATCGCCAACGCTGATGGATCGGGTGTGGTCCGGAGCTTCCCGTGTCCTGGCGAATGTTATCCAACCGACTGGACGTCCGACGGCCTCGATCTGATCGTCAACGTTCCAGATGTGAAAGGCGGTGATGTGTGGGCGATTCCGGCGTCAGGTGCCGGTGCCGCACGGCCGTTGCTCAATGCCCCCTTCACCGAACGTGATGCACGCATCTCTCCGGACCGTCGATGGGTCGCATATGTATCCGAGGAGTCCGGACGCCCTGAAGTGTCGGTTCGTAATCTCTCTGGCCCTGCAACACGCGTTGTCATCTCCGCCTCGGGCGGCGATCAGCCCGTGTGGGCGCGCGACGGGTCGGAGCTGTTCTTCGTCAATCCGCAGGGACGTCTGCAGAGCGTTCGAGTGCTGCAGAGCGGAGACGCGACGACGTTTGGATTACCCGTGGAGCTGAACGTCCCGTCGATCGGATTCGGTCACTGGGGAACCCAGTACGACGTTTCCCCTGATGGGCGACGCATCTACTTTCTCAGCCAGAACAAACAGGATGCGCCGCGAGAGTTCAACGTGGTCATGGGATGGCGCTCACTTCTCAGGTAGGTCCGGCGAGTAGATCGGCGCGACCTCGAACGGCGACAGGTAGCGCCGCTTCGATGTCCGCTCCCGCCGTCGAAGCCATGGCGCGTGAGGGCAGCAGCTGAGACGATCCTGGCGCGGTTCGAAGAAGCAGATCGTGACGTTCCGCTGCACGGCCTGCCCGAGCTTGAGAGTAAGCTCGACGATTTGAATTTTCGCCGATCGGAACTTGTTGCTGCCGCAGCAATAGCGATTGCGCACATTCACGAGCCTCAACAGAGTCGATGCGGTTGTCACAGATTTTGCGGCAGTGCTCAAGAAGAAACCTGAAGACATGCGCAATCGAGTCGCGGCCGCTTCATCAGATATATCCGCGCGAACACTGCCGACGGTCGGTGGGTCAATGCCGGCTCGGTGAGCGAGCGGATGCGCGATCTTGAACAACTCGCCGAGGACGCGGCAGCGTGGCCGCGATGCTCAGTGGGGGCCGGTTGTCCAGCATGTCCTCGAGCCTTTACGCCGAAAAAAACGACGGTGATGTCGCCGGAATGAACGCGATCGTCTGCCGCGAGTACGGCTCAGCCGCGATCGAGGAGCGAGACCGGCCGTCGGTGCCCGACGGGGCGGTGCTCGTGCGCGTGCGGGCGGGTGCGCTGAACGCGTTCGACTGGTTTCTCGCGATGGGGAGGCCGTACTTCGCGCGATTGATGGCGGGCGGCGTACGCCGGCCTCGCGTGCATGTGGTCGGAGTGGAG
>JBKPCD010000138.1:0-10107 GCA_046727175.1 Acidobacteriota bacterium
GCCCCTGCCCCACTCCGCTCCGGCGGGCGCGCTCTGGCGCGCCTGATCCTTGTCTGGTCTTTGCTCCTTTCTCCTCAGTGAAGATTACGGTGGCGCGCATTACCCGAACCTTTCGCGCGCATTACATCTGTGAAAGGTGCCGCGGCCGGGGTTCGGGGCCGGGGATTCGGGATTCGTCGTGCACGGGACCGGGGCCAGTGGTAGGAGCGGGCTCGTGGTTCGACGAATCGTGCGAGGAAATACTGTCGTTGATTCAGCGGGTGGGCTGCCCGCCGCTCCGCCTCACGCGGCGGGCGGCAAGGCCGACCAGCCTCCGCCAAGGCTTCGGCGGTCCGCCGTAGCTTTAGCGAAGGCGGAAGGCCGTCGCGCGAAGGCAGGGTCCCCGACGCGCGTCTTCCAGCGCTTGGGGATGGGGCCCCAAGCGCATTGATAAATGCTGGCGGACCGGTCGATGTACCTAGGTGGCCGCTACGTGGTCACGATCGGGAGCCGCAGCTCGAACGTCGAGCCCTGCTCGGGCGTGGACGCCACCGACACGCGCCCGCCGTGCGCTTCGACGATGGCCTTGACGAGGCTGAGCCCGAGGCCGAGGCCACGCTCCGAGCGGCTCTTGTCACCACGATACAAGCGCTCCCAGATCCGCGGAAGCTCGCTGGGCGAGATGCCGATTCCGGTGTCGCGCACGCGGAGGACCGCGCCGCCACCGTCGCGCGTCGCCGCGATTTCGACGGTGCCGTGGGCGGGAGTGTATTTGACGCCGTTGTCGATCAGATTCGCAAGCACCTGACGCATGCGATTGCGATCCACGCTGACGCGCAAATCCTCGACTGCGCCGGTTCGAAGCGTCACGCCCTTGTCTTCGGCGACGTCCTCGTAGAGGTCGACGGCATCGCGGATCAGGTCTGCCAGGTCCACCGTCTCCCGCTGTAGCTTCATCGTCCCCGTCTCGGCTTCGGAGATGTCCATCAGCATGCTGAGCATGGCGACCACGCGCTCGGACTCTTCGAGGATATCTGCAAGCGCCTCGCGCAGGACGGCAGGATCCTCGGATGACTGCAGTGCGCTCTCGGCGATGCTGCGAAGGCGCATCATCGGCGTGCGAAGATCGTGCGCGACGTTGTCGAGGGCCCCTCGCATGCCTGCGATGAGCGCTTCGATCCGATCGAGCATCGCGTTGGAGAGCACGGCCAGCTCGTCGAGCGCATCGCCGCTCTCCTGCGCCGGCACGCGTGCCTGGATCCGCCCCGTGCGCATGATCTCGCGCACGGTCTCGATCAGCCCGCGCACGGGCCGCAGCGCCGACGCGGTGAACACGGCGCCGCCCGCGAGCCCGATGGCCACGAGTGACACGAAGTCGAGGAGCAGGACGAGTCGAAAGCGTCGCAGGAGCGCGTCGCGTCGCGCAGTGCTCTTGCCGACCTGGAACAACGTGCCGTCCGGCAGCCGTACCGAGGCGACCTCCAGCAGCTCGCCGTCGCGTCCGCTGCGAAGCATCGCCCAGCTCTGTTCGCCGCTGAGCGCCGGCGTCTCGAGCTGCTCGACGAACTGCTGCCACTCGGTTTCCGGACTTACGTAGACGAGATCCTGAAACGGATCGAGCGCACGCACGAACAGCGGCTCGTAGCCGCTCGCCGCCTGGTTCCTGCGGATCTCGGCATCGAGCGCACGCGCACCACCGCGGCTGTACGCAGCCGCGTACTCGACGAGTGTCGATTGGATAATCTCGCGATCGTACTGGTGCAGCGACGCGGAGAGCAGGAGATAGGTCACCGCCATCAGCGCGAGCGAGCTGGCGACGAAGATGGCCGCGTACCAGAGCCCCAGCCGAAGGCCGAAGGTCTGCCGGAATCGTTCAGGCCTGGAGGACATACCCTATGCCGCGGACCGTCTGCAGCATCTTTTTCTCGAAGCCCTTGTCGATCTTGTCGCGGAGACGGAAGACCAGAACGTCGACCACGTTCGTGCGCGGATCGAAGTTGTAGTCCCACACGTGCGAGAGGACCATCGTCTTCGAGACGACCCGGCCGGCGTTGCGCATCAGGTACTCGAGCAGCGCGAACTCGCGGGGTCGAAGCGGGATCTCGCGTCCGGCGCGCGTGACGCGCCTCGAGATGAGATCCATGACGAGGTCGCCGACGACGAGGCGCGTACTCTCCGGCGCTCCGGTCGTGCGGCGAATCAGCGCGTGGACGCGGGCGAGGAGCTCGGCGAACGCGAACGGCTTCGTGAGGTAGTCGTCGCCGCCGCTCTCGAGGCCCTTCACGCGATCGTCGACCGAATGCCGCGCGCTCAGGATGATGACGGGCGTTCGGATCTTCTGCTCCCGCAGGCGCTGGATCAGGCTCAGACCGTCCAGCTTGGGCAGCATGAGGTCGACGATCGCGACGTCGTACGGCTCGGTCGTGGCAAAATGCGCACCCGCTTCACCGTCAGCCGCATGATCGACGGCAAAGCCCGCCTCGCGGAGCCCCTTGGTCAGGAAGCCGGCGATTGTCAGGTCGTCCTCGACGATGAGGATGCGCATCAGCGATAGAGGCAGAATCTCGAATCTGGAGGCTAGATCGATCCTGACACGGTTCGCTCTAGCTCCTAACTTCTAGCTTCTGCCACATTCAACGTCGGCGCAGGAGGAAATAGGTGCCGACGAGAACGGCCGCGACCACCGGAACCGACACCGTGGGCTGCTGGAGTGCCGCTTCTGCCTGATACCACAGCCTCTGAAACGTTGCCGTGATGCTCGAGAGCACGCCGTACTCCGCGAGCGACTGCGCGATCATCGTCGACATTTCTGTGCCTCGGAGCGGGTTCCAGGTCTCCGTTTCGACCTGGAACCTGGAAACCGGGAACCTGGATTGTCTATTTTCCCTCAGGTGACAACTCGGCTCGCGCGCGGTCGATCAACATGATCGCGCCAGCGGCGGCGGACGCCGCATTCCACTCCGCGTTGGTATTTGCCGTTCGAACAGCCTCGAGCCTCGTGTTGGCCGCCTGCAGCGCAAGCGCGCACGCCCGGAGGAGCATATCGTGAGTGGCGCGAAACGGTCGCGGCGCGTCCAGTGCCAGAACCTCGGCCCGGATGTCTCTGAATTCCTCGACAGCCAGTTGCAGGCTGTCCACAGAGATCGCCGCGCGGCGATCGATTGATGCGAGCAGCGGACGAAGGTCGATGAGTCGCTGGAGCGACTCGCTTGCCTGCGAACGGTAGGTCTTCAGATCGTTCGCCGAAGTTTTCGGCGGCTCCGGTTCTGGGCCCGGCGATCTGCGCGGTGGCTCCTCGTTCCGGGGCGGCGCAGCCGGGCGCGGACTTGCGACGGGTGGCGCCGGAGGAGGAGTTGCTTCCGGTTTTGCGGGTCCATTGGCGGAGCTCAAGACGATTCGAAGGCGCGCCGCATGCCCCTGCACGCTTTCAATGACGTACGATGCCATCTTGCGAAGATCGATGAACACGCGGGTGACAGGCGGCTCGCGGGTGTTCAGAACGAAACGCACGGCCGTTGCGACACCGCTGCCCGGGAAACGCGCGCTCAGCGCTGCGGGTCGCACGCCGTAGAAGTCGAGGAAAACACGTGGCGGATTGTCGAGCGTTCCGACCACTGGCGGGGGCAGTCGCGCGCTGGCTTCCAGCGTCACGATTGTGCCCCGTGCCGACGTCGAAATCGCCGCGTTTTTCAGAATGATCGGCGCTTGACCCTGATTCGCGGGAGCCGCGCCGCCGAATACCGGTGTCCATGGACGCAGCGCGGCCGCCGACGCAATGAACGTCGCCACGACCAACGGGGCGGAAACCGCATTCATCGCTATCGGCGGCATCATCCAACCACCTTCATCGTCGCATGATTCGGGCGGCCCGGACCAAGGGGTGTGCGGGCGTTCTGATAGAATCGGCCGATTTCCGCCCCGAAGATCGCTGGGAAGGAGTCGTCCTCATGAAAGCCGAGTATCTCAACTGCGAGCCACTCGAGCGCGCAAAACAGTCGCACCGCGGACGCCGCGCTCGATGCTGGGCTGCGTCTCTGAGTGCCGTGGTCCTGCTCGCGGCGATCTCGATGCCCGCACAGCAGATGGTCTCCGAGACGCGAGATCCGGCGCAGGCACAGGACGAAGACTTCGCCAAGGCGGTCAAGGAATGGACGACGCAGCCGTACTTCATCAGCCCGCTCGTCGACCACCTGCCGAAGGTGCCGGGTGTTCCGTCGCCGAAAGATGTCCTCGGCCATCACATTGGCGCACCGGCGACCCTCACGTATTACGCCGACATTTTGAAGTACTACCGCGCGCTCGCTGCCGCGACGCCGCGGGTCAAGGTTGAAACGATTGGGAAGTCCGACGAGGATCGCGAGCTCGTGGTCGTGTGGGTGTCATCCGACGAGAACATCAAAGACCTTCAGCAGAATCGCGACAATCTCGCCAAGATTGCCGACCCGCGCGGGCTGCCCCCCGAGCAGGTTCGGCAGCTGGTCTCGACGACGAAGCCGCACTATCACTTGATGGGCGGCCTGCACAGTGGCGAGACGGGACCATCGGAAATGTTAATGGAGCTCGTCTACCGGCTTGCGACCGAGACCTCTCCGCTGATCAAGCAGATTCGCGAGAACGTGATCGTCTCGGTGACACCCGCGGCCGACCCAGACGGACGCGATCGAAACGTCGACTGGTTCTATCAGAACCTGGAACTCACAGGAGGGCGGGAGTCAGGTCGGGGCGCGCAAGGTGATCAGAATCCTGCGCCGCCGTCCGCGACGGGGCAGACGGGCGCGCCGGGGCAGACTGGGCAAGCCGGGCAACCCGGATCTGCGGAGGGCGGTCCGGGAGCAGGTGGCGGGCGCGGTGGAACCGCGGTGCCGTATTGGGGCAAGTACGTCTATCACGACAACAATCGCGACATTAACCTGTCGCAACGCTCGATGCGCGCACTGGTCGACTGGTACTTCACGGCGCATCCGCCGATCATGCACGACCTGCACGAATCGCAGCCGCTGTTGTACACCTACAGCGGCGCGGCGCCACAGAATCCGAATCTCGATCCGATCCTGTTCGCGGAGCTCCCGTGGTTCTCGAATTTCGAGCTCGCGCAGATGACGAAGTGGGGAATGCCGGGCGTCTACACGCACGCATTCATGGACGGCTGGTCGCCCGGATATCTCGGGTCGGTTTCCTACAACCACAACGGCATGATGCGCATGTACGAGACGCAGGGTGGGAGCGAAGGGCGCGGCGCCGGCGCGGGCCGTGGAGGGGCTGGTGAGGGCGGCCGGGGCGGTGAAGCGGGCACAGCCGGAGCACAAACGGGCCGCGGCGAGGGAGGCGTGCCCGAGGGCGCGGACGCTGCTGGCCGAGGCGGCCGTGGCGCAGCGGGTCCGCCAACGGGACGTGGCGGCAACCAACCGCGCGAATGGTATCGAGGCTTGCCCATCCCGCCGGCCACGCTCAACAACTGGTCGAGGCGCAACAACGCGAATTACATGGAGACCGGTGTTCTCTCGGGCCTCCAGCTCACAGCCTCGTTTCCGAATCTGATTGTCGAGAACTTCTATCGGAAGACGCAGAACTCGATCGATTCCGGAAAAACCGACGCGCCGTACGGCTTCGTGATCCCGGTTCAGCGCGAGATGACGCGTGTCGCGACGCTGGTCAACATCCTTCGCGCGCAGCGGATCGAGGTCGGACAGGCGAAGGCCGAGATCAAAACGACTGATGGAACGTTCCCGGCCGGCTCGTACGTGATCAAGCGGGACCAGCCGTACGGACGGCTCGCAAAGAACCTGCTCGAGCGCCAGCAGTTCCCGGATCCCAACCTGCGCACGTATGACGACAGCGGGTGGACCATGGGACCGGCAATGTTGACCGACGTCAAAGAGATCAAGGACAAGGCCATTCTCGACGTCAGCACGACGCCGGTAAACGAAGCGGTCGTGAAAGGCAAGATCACCGGGAACGGAACGGCAGGTCTCGCGGTCGCGCACTTCGGGTCGACGAACATGATCGCGTTTCGCTATACGCTGCGAAACGTGCCGATGAAGATTGCGGAGAAGAGTTTCACCGTCGATCGCACGGAGTTTCCCGCCGGTTCGTTCATCATCTCGGCCACCGGCGATGCGGCTGCTGTTCGCAGCGCTGTCGAAGACCTCGGGCTGACGTCGGTGGCGCTTTCGTCGCTGCCGGCGGTTCCGACGCACGACGCCGATGCGCCGCGCATCGCGATGTACTCGACGTGGAATGGCACGCAGGAAATCGGGTGGGTGCGTTTCACGTTCGACAAGTTCGGGATCCCGTACGATTTGATCTACAAGGAGCGCGTTCGCAAGGGCAATCTGCGCGCGGACTACGACGTCATCGTCATGCCCACACAGAATGTCAGTCGTCAGGCTGTCTACCAGCCGGCCGCCGCGAGACCTGTTCCGTACATGAAGACCGACAAGTACCAATTTCTCGGGATGTACGGGGAGACTCCGGACGCCACGGGCGGCATGGGCGGGGACGGTGTCAACGCGTTTGCCCAGTTCCTCGACGCTGGCGGCACGCTCGTCACGATGGGCGACGCCGTTCGATTCCCGGCTGAATTTGGATTCGCGCGATCGGTCGACACGTCCGGATCGACGTCCACGAATTTCTACGCGCCGCGCCCGATCGTCAACGCCGAGATCGTTCGTCCGGATCATCCCGTGTTCTACGGCTACACTGAAAAAATCATTCCGCTCAAATACCTCGGCGGTCCGCTGATGTCGGTGGGCGCATCTGATCAAACTGCGGTGCTCGGGCGGTACGTCGGCGGCGATGGCGCGGTCATCAGCGGTCTGATGCGCGGCGCGGATGAGATTCGGAATCGGCCTTTCGCGATCGACGTGCCGGGCGGCTACAGCGGCCGTGGCCGCGTGATCCTCTTCTCGAACAACCCGATCTACCGGTGGCAGAATCACGGGGAGTTCAACATGGTATTCAACGCACTGTTGAACTGGAACGATCTGCCGAAGGCTGGCGCGGCGGCGGCGACGACGACTTCGCAGACGGGCGGCGGCCGCTAACGCAGGAGACGGAGATCACGGAACGAGCTTTACACCGCGGAGGCGCGGAGCACAATTCTCCGCAAGCATCGTGTCTCCGCGGTCAAGGTTTGTCCGTGCCCTCCGTCTCCTCCGAGCGGAGGAGGCGTGAATCCAATCTGCTTAGCGCGCGCGTAGTAGTAATCAGCCCGGATATGTCGGTGCCTGGAGAAGAGCGGCGGTGACGCATTTCTCCGCCGCGAACGAAGTCGTCGGCGAGTCATCCACCGATCGCGGGATCGTTCGTCGCCTTGCCGGCGGGGATCGGTCGGCTTTGGCGGATTTGTACGATCGCCATTCGGGCGTTGTCTATTCGCTCGCCTACCGCATCGTCGGATCGCCGGACGCCGAGGACGTGGTGCAGGACGTGTTCGCACAGGCATGGCGGCAGGCCGACCGCTACGATCCCGACCGCGCAACTGTCGTCGCCTGGCTCCTGAACATGACGCGCACGCGCGCCATCGACCGGCTGCGCGCGGATCGCACCCGACAACGACTGACCGTCCACGAGGAGCCACTCGCCACAGCGCCCCAGCAGCAGGCGGATCAGGAACAGGGGGCGATCCACGCGGAGCGTGCGTCACGAGTCAGGGCGGCGCTCGGCATGCTGGCCGCCGCGCAGCGACAGGCCCTCGAGCTGGCCTACTACGCAGGTCTGACACACACTGAGATAGCCGAACGTCTGGGTGAGCCGCTTGGGACGGTCAAGACCAGAATCCGGAGCGCGCTGCTGAAGCTTCGTGCGGCGCTTTTGGAGCAGGTGTAAGTGGCGATGCATCACGAGGAGCTCCGAGAGCTGACTGGCGCGTACGCGCTGGACGCCGTCTCGGAACGCGAGCGCCGTGAATTCGAGACGCATCTGGACGCCTGCCCGATCTGCAGCGAGGAGGTGCGGTCGTTGAGGGCGGCAGCGGCGGAGCTCGCGGCCGCGGTGCCGTATCGTCGTCCGCCGGCGGAGCTTCGCAGCCGTGTGCTCGCCTCGATCGAGAAATCCGCTTCCGCGACGACGACGTCAGGGTTGACGACGTCGATGCAGTCGCGGGCTGCATGGTGGCTTGCTGCCGCCGCGAGCCTCACGGCTGTGGCGATTGGCGTTTACGCGTTGACGCTGCGATCGCAAGTCAACCTGCTCGAGAGCGAGCTGCGCATCGCCCGCGTACAGGCCGCGACCGCGCAACAACAGCTCGCGCAGGCGCAGAACGACATCCGGCTGGTGAACGCGAGCATGGAGATCCTCGTGTCGCCCGACGTTGTGCGCTTCGACTTGAAGGGACGAGGACGTGCGCCGAACGCGACGGCGCGCGCCTTCTGGAGCCGATCGCGCGGCGTGTTGTTCGCGGCCGCTGCGCTGCCCGCGCTGCCTTCGACCGAGGTCTACCAGCTGTGGTTGATCACAGCCGGCGGGCCGGTCAGCGCCGGCCTTCTCGCACCGAATGCGGCTGGCTCGACGATGACGCTCAGTGAAACGAAGGCGGATGTCGCCAAGGCGTTTGCTGTCACGATCGAGCGTGCCGGCGGAGTCGAGAAGCCGACGCTGGATGCGATGGTGCTGATGGGGGCAGCGCCGTGAAAGGGAAAAGGGAGAAGGAGAAACCTTTTTCCCTTTTCCATTTTGCCTTTTCCCTTCTGACGTTTGCGCTGTAAGCGAAAACGTCGGCCCGTCGTCTATAGTACGGGAATGGCCCAAGATTCCCAGGTCGCCGAACTCGACCAGACCGAGGTCGGCAGCTACTTCGTCGCCAACTACCCGCCATTTTCCATTTGGTCCCGTGCCGCTGCGGCGACGGACGGGCGTCACGCCCTTCAGTCCCGGCCGGCCGATGTTCCGCTCGGCTTGTACCTCCACATCCCGTTCTGCCGCAAGCAGTGTCATTTTTGCTATTTCCGTGTCTACGTGAACAAGAACGCGCGAGAGGTCGAGGCGTATCTGGACCTGCTGGCGCGTGAGTGGGAGTTGTACTCGGCGACGCCGGCGCTTGCGGACCGTTCGCTCGATTTCGTGTACTTCGGCGGCGGAACGCCGTCATTCTTGTCGACCACGCAGCTCCAGAGGCTCGTCGGCCGGCTGACCGCGGCCGGGTCCTGGAGTGGCGCGGAAGAGATTACGTTCGAGTGCGAGCCGGGCACGCTCACCGAGGCGAAGCTGGATATTCTCCGCCAGATTGGTGTGTCGCGACTGAGTCTCGGCGTCGAGAACTTCGATGATCGAATCCTGGAGGTGAATGGCCGCGCGCATCGCTCACCTGAGATCGAACGCGTCTACCGATCCGCGCAGGCGATGGGGTTTCCGCAAATCAACATCGACCTAATCGCTGGCATGCTCGGTGAGACCGACGCGAACTGGAAGGCCTGCATCACGCGGACGCTCGAGCTCGAACCCGACAGCGTCACGATCTACCAGATGGAGTTGCCGTACAACACGACGATCAGCCGCAACCTTCTCCAAGGGACCGGCCAGTTCACCGAACCGATTGCCAGCTGGTCGACCAAGCGGCGCTGGGTAAGCGAGGCGTTCGAGACGCTCGAGCGCGCGGGCTACTACATCGGGAGTGCCTACACGGCGGTGAAGAACCCTTCGTCCACGAAATTCGTCTACCGCGATCGGTTATGGGAAGGGGCCGATCTCGCGGGGCTCGGTGTCGCATCGTTCGGCCACATCAACGGCGTGCACCTGCAGAACGTGGACACGTGGGAAGCCTGGAGCGACGCCCTCGATCGTGGCGAGCTGCCGCTCGGCCGCGCGTACCGTCCGAGCGACGAGGAACGGATGATTCGCGAGTTCGTCCTTCAGCTCAAACGCGGGTGGGTTGCGCCGCCGTATTTCAAGGAGAAGTACGGCGTGGATCCGCTCGAGCGCTTTCGCGAGCCGCTGACGACGTTAGACGCCGAGGGATATCTCTCGACTCTGAGTTCCGAGCGGATCGCGCTCCAGCGAGACGGCTTGTTGCGCGTAGACGTGTTGCTGCAACGCTTCTTCCTGCCAGAACACACGGGGATCCGCTACACGTGATGACCGTGGGCCGGGGCTCTGGGCCAGGGGCCAGAGCCCGGGGCCAGGGCCAGGGGC
>JBKPCD010000139.1:0-10414 GCA_046727175.1 Acidobacteriota bacterium
ATGAGGTCAACGGCGCGGACGTGAGGTGTTCACACCAGTCGTGAGGAGTTCCTGGCGGGGCGGCCAGCTCAACCCCTGGCTCCGCGATCGCCACGCGCCCCGCAATCCGAAACCCAACCTGACCGCGCAGCATCGTGAATCGCTCCTCCATCCCCTGATGGAAATGCTCACCCATCACCCCGCCGCCGGTCGCACGTAGACGTCAACGACCAACCGTTCACCGCGTGTGGTATCCGTGCCGATTCGTATGACAGCTCGCTCGCCCGTCACCGGGTTCTCGTACACTTCGCCGGCTTTCAACATTTCACGCGAAATCTCCGACGCGCTTAGCTGGAACCCTTCTCAACCGGTATTCGCGTCAGAGTGTAGCCGTTGCCCTTGCTGCGGACAAGTTCGGGAACGCATCCCGTGGCCACGAAGGTGTCACGCGGTAGGCTGACCGGGCTCAAAAACTGCAACGGACCTGCCGACGACACGCCGCAGTTATGGCAACGATCCGAGTCAATTCCGGCGAATGTCCTGGATTTGCGGGAGAAAGGGGTCGGCAACTCTCGTGCAGATCGTCCCCGCATGAACCAGCCTCAAAAGCGTTTCGTTTACGTGCTTCGCAGCCTCAAGGATCCCACCCGCCAGTACGTGGGAAGGACCTACGACGTCGCCTCGCGACTCGCATCCCACAACGCCGGCGCATCGCCCAAGACGACGAAGCACCGGCCGTGGCAGGTCGTGGTGCTGGTCCAGTTCCTGCTCGAAGAACGCGCGGAGGAGTTTCAGAAGTTCCTGAAATCCGCGTCGGGCCGGGCGTTTACGAAGCAGTACTTCGCCTGACTCGAAAATCAACGGTTGCACTGCAGCAGTAATCGGCGACAATGAGCCGTTCCGTACCGTCATCGACCGAGGAAACTGCTTTGACTGACGAAGAGCTCGACGAGTTTCGGCGCCTGCTGGTCGCGTTCGAGGACACCGCCGTCTGGTGCGAGCAACTCGCCGAACGCGCCCGGGGGTTGATCGAAGGCGTGCAACAGAAACGGCCTCCGACACAGGAGAGCCTGGCGGATCACCTGCGCCAGATCGCCGAGACCCTTCGGTACGTCGAGGACGAACGACGCATGGTCGGCACCATCCGGGCGCGCATCGGTCTTCCGCTCCGCGGCGAGTGACGCCGAACCCGACTGACCCTCACTGTCCAAAGATCTTTTTCAGCGCATCCGGGTCCGCCTTGGGCTTGCGATCGAAGGTCATCACGCCGTTGATCTCCTGCTCGATGTCGGTCAGTTGCGTGTAGCAGTAGCCGGCCCACGCGCGGTTCTCGCGTATCGCCTTGACGAGACCGTTCAACCGCTCGAGAAACGCCTGCTGCGTCGGCTCGATGCCGGAGTAGCCCCATTCATTGGTGGCGCGAGCGGCGCCGAGGCGGAACGCGATACCGCCAAATTCCGTGAGCACGAATGGCGTGCCGTTGTAGCCGAACCCCGACGCGAACGCTTCGCGCCCGTTGCGCGGGACCCGATGCGGATCCGTCGTGAGGTGCGCGTACTTCTCCGCCAGCTCGGGACCGGTGCGCGCGTAGTCGTGGATCGTTGTGAGATCCGTCGCGTCCGTGTGTTCCCAGCCATCGTTGTCGATCACGAAACGAGTCCGGTCGAGCGACCTCGTCAACCGGTACAGACTCTGGAGGTGCTCCTGCTGCGCGCTGTCGGTCAACACGTCGGGAACTCCCCAACTCTCGTTGATCGGCACCCACGCGATGATGCTCGGGTGGTTGTAGTCGCGCGCCACCGCCTCCTGCCACTCTCCGACGAACCGTGACACGTACTCCGGTGTGAAGAAGTACGCGTTCGCCATTTCTCCCCAGACCAGCAGGCCCATCTTGTCGGCCCAGTACAGCCAGCGCGGATCCTCGACCTTCTGATGCTTGCGCGCGCCGTTGAACCCAATCGCTTTGGTCATCTTGATGTCGTACTGAATCGCCTCCTCGCTCGGCGGCGTCAGCAGGCTCTCGGGCCAGTACCCCTGGTCGAGCACCAGTCGCAGGTAATACGGTGCGTTGTTCAGATATACGCGGCCGCCCCGCACGTCGACTTTTCGTAAACCTGTGTACGACGTGACCGTGTCGTGGACCTGATTACCTGATACGAGCTCCACGGTCACGTCGTAGAGATTCGGCCGCTCGGGACTCCAGAGCTCCTGCCGGTCGAGCGTCAGCACGGTCGTGCAGCCGCGCGTGCCGCACGTGCTTTCCGACTGCGTGACGGGCTGATCGCGCAACTTCATCCCGACGCGCAGGCGGAGGTCCGCAGGCGGATTCGCGGCCACGGCCTGCACGGTCACCTGCGCACGATCGATGTCCGGCATAATCCGCAGCGACGTCAGCCGGGCCGCCTGCGTCGCTTCGATCCAGACCGGCTGCCAGATGCCGGTCGTGCGCGTGTAGAAGATCGACTCTGATTGCTCCTTCCAGTACTGCTTCCCGCGCGGAATCGTGCGATCCGTCGAGGGATCCTCGACGCGGACCATGACGACATTCCCCGTTGGTTTCAGCCAGTTCGTCACGTCAGCCGCAAAAGGTGTGTGACCACCGCGATGACCGACCGCGTACTCGCCATTCACCCACACGCTCGCGAGATAATCGACTGCGCCGAAATTCAGGAGGACGCGCTTCCCCTGCCATGCCGCCGGCACGTCGAACGTTCGTCGGTACCACACGATGTCGTGAAAGGCCGTTTGCCCAATTCCACTGAGCTTCGTTTGAAACGCGTACGGGACGACGATGCGCTGCGAGAGCGGCTGATCCCGACGGAACCAGCGTTCGCTCAAGCCGCGATCCTGATCGTCGAACTCGAATTCCCACGTTCCGTTGAGGGACCGCCATTCGGTTCGCATGAAATCGGGACGCGGATGCTCGGCTCGGGGCATCGTGGGCTGGGTCGCTCCGGTGGCCCCTATCGCCAGCGCAGCAACGGCAAGGCTCCATCGCATCAACAGACGGATCGTGAGTGATCGCATTGTCAGTTCCTGCAGATTACTTGCACAAGACGCACGCCGCAGACCCCGGTCTCCACCCCAGCACGCAGAAGACGCGCGCCGGCGACCCCGTGTCGAAACACCATCACGCGACTGCGTACGTG
The DNA here is from genome assembly GCA_046727175.1 of Acidobacteriota bacterium. Taxonomy (GTDB): domain Bacteria; phylum Acidobacteriota; class Vicinamibacteria; order Vicinamibacterales; family 2-12-FULL-66-21; genus JBKPCD01. The sequence goes on from JBKPCD010000139.1 coordinate 3,129, forward strand.
ACGGAAACCGTGCCGGTCTTTTCGTAGATCCGATGACCGGTGAGCGTCAGCCTTGCGTGTTTAGCCGGGTGCGGCACGAGGCGTAGTCCGTTGCCGAGCAGCACGGGAACGATCGCAACCTCGACGGCATCCACCATTCCGAGGTCCAGCAAACTGCGGAAGAGATCGCCGCCGCCAAACAGCCAGATGTCCTTGCCGGATTCGGCCTTCAGCGCCGGCAGGATCTCGGCGGGGTTATCCGACACGATCACACCACGACAATCGGCCTGGCGCAGCGTTCGCGAGAAGACATACACCTTCATCCCTCGTGCGCCGCCGCCCGTCTGCCTGCCGGCCACTTCGTACGTTCGACGGCCCATCAGGATCGTGTCGAACTGTTGGAATATTGCCGTGAAGTCGATATCGGGATCGATGACGATCCAGTCGAACTCGCTGTTGGGACCGGCAATGTACCCATCCAGGCTCATGGCCACCGAATACCGCACGCGCTTCATCTTTTTCCGGGGGGCTTCGCCCCGCCGGACCCCCCAGCGCCGTCGCTCGCGGGGCCCCTTCGCCCCGCTCCGCTCCGGCGGCTCTCTCGCTGCACTCGTTCGCTCATCCTCCTCGACTTCATCCCTCGGCCCCCGTTCGCCGTCGCTCGCGGCGCCCCTTCGCCCCGCTCCGCTCCGGCGGCTCTCTCGCTGCACTCGTTCGCTCGTCCACTGCGACTTCATCCCTTGGCCCCCGTTCGCCGTCGCTCGCGGCGCCCCTTCGCCCCGCTCCGCTCCGGCGGGGTCCCCACCGCGCGTCATGTGCGCGGTGGGGGGGCGGCTCGCTCGCTGCGCTCGTTCGCTCGAATCAAACCGTAGACCGTGCGAGAATGGCCGGCGAGAGTTTATCTGAAAGCGCTCCGGTCCACTCGATCGTTTCCGTTTCACCGATCACTGGTCGGCCTGGCGATGCTCGTGGCCGCGTGCGGCGGCAGCGGCAACTCGTTCGCGCCTGGGGCGCCGTCCGGCCCCAGCATTCCCTCAATCGGTGGCGTTTACGCCTCATCGTCGATGTGGCATTTCGATCGCACGCGTGTCTCGGATAATCAATTCTTTCCGCTGACGTGCGCTGGAAGCTTGACGGTTCGCAATCAGACAGGCAACACGTTCTCAGGATCCTTTCTGATCCAGGACGATTCTTGTGGTCAGGTGCCCGGCTCCGTCGATGGCGGCACGCTGGCTGCCGACGGGAGCGTGTCGTTCGCGCTTGGGTACACCGGCGGCTCGAACCAGAACTTCATTCTCGCAGCCTTCGGGTGTACGTATGTCAGCGGCGACACGCGGCTGACCGGGTCCATCCACGGCGCGCAGCTGGACGCATCGTCGACCACCCTCATGGACTGTCCCAATGACGGTCGCGTATCGCTGAACATCCGCGCGAGCGGGTCTCGTTAATACTGGAAGACTTTCGTCCCCCGGACCCCTGCTGTCACTCGCGGGCCCGGGGTCCCCAGCGCGCGTCTTGTGCGCACTGGAGTGGAGGCTACCGCTTCGCCCCGCGGCGCGAAGGCACACCTCCGGGCCTACGGAGTGACCAGGGCTATCGATCTCGCGAGCGACGTGTTGATCCAGCGCTGGCCGGTGGCCTGCTCGACCCTGACCCAGCCATCGACGCCGATCTCGAGGACCCTGACGGTCTCACGCTCCCCGCCGCCCCACGTAATCGCGTAGGACCGCTGGTCGACCAGAAACGACGGCCTCGCGATCCTGACGGTCGCCGTCTCGGCGAGGCGAACGGCGGGAGTATTCGCCACGGCAACCTTCCATTCGCCGTACTGAATCGCTTGAACCGGCGGGCTATTGCCTACATTCACCGTCCCGGCAACGGTCACGACGCCGCTCGTCGGTCCGGGAAAGGGTTGGGTCTGTTGTCCGGCGAGTCCAACCCACAGACACAGCGCCACAACGACCAGGGCTCCGACGATCTTCATGTTCACCCCTCCTTGATCACCGGGGGACTTCGTCCCCCGGATCCCTTTCGCCCGCTGCGCTCGTTCGCTCGAGCATTGGCGGACGCCGTCAGCGCGCCTCGTAAAGGCTAGACGAGAACGACCCTTGATGGATCGGCGTGCTTCTTGCCCCAGCCAGACGACGACCGCCGCGCGGCCCGGGCGGGACGGCCGGCAGCCCACGCACGGTCGCCCGCTAAGTGCTTCAGCGAACGCTGAATCGCGGGTTTGGATCGAGAACCAGCGAGGTGCTGTGGCAATACATTTTCGTTCCGCCGGTTACAATCCTGACGAGCCTCCGACGAGTTGGAGTGGCCCGCGCGTCACGGCTCCGTCTCCGCCAAAGCCCGCGGGCACGTCGCTTCCACTGCAGCGCGCAGAAGACGCGCGCGCGGGACCCCGGTCGCCGCGGCCCGGCGACGCAGCCCGGATCGACGAGTGCCTGCAGCTCCTCGCGCGCACCATTCAGCAGTTCCACACGTATCCGCCGACGAGCCCGCTGTGCCACAGCGCGGCAGAAGCCTGCCATCGTGCGCTCGCGGCGATAGATCAGCGTGACCACCTCGATTTCCGCGTCTCTCCGCACGAGCTGATCGTCGACGAAGTCCCTACGGGCCGCGGCACCATCATCGAGCACGAACTCGCCAGGCGCCTGCATGCGGCCTCGATCGCGCAGGTGACGATTCAGCGTGCGTCATCGCTGCGTGAGCTCGCGCGCTTCTGCATCGACCTCGTCTCCTGCGGCGCTCGCGGCACCGTCAGCGCCAGCCTGATTGAGCTCCTCACCGAGCACGGCGTGCATCGCATTGCGCTGCGTCCTGCGCATCGGCCGGAGGTCCTCGAGGTTGGTGCGCCGTCCGCGCCGGTAGTGAGCCTCATCGAGCACCAGCAGCAGCGCCGTGAGGAGCTGTTTGCGGCCGGCGGCGTCGTCAACCACCTGTATCCGCCAGACAAAGGCTGGGTGCGCCTCGACCCCACCTCGCAACTCTCGTCGGTGTCGTTGGTCGATCTCGCGTTGCTGACCGAGGATCCCGCGGCGCTTGCGACGATGCTGCTGCGTCTGACCGATGACGCGGCGTCGGAGCAACAGGCGCCGGGGGATGCGCTTGCGCAGAAGTTTGGTGATGTCGCGACGCTGTTCGCGGCGCTCGACCCGAACGTTGCGCGTGTCATGTTCGGCCGTCTTGCCCGCGCCGTCCTCGACCTCGATCCGGGCCGCCGCCAGGCACTGCTGCGTCGAACGATTCTCCCCGGTCTGCTTGATGGAAAGATCGACGGCGTTGTCCTGAAGGATTTTCCGGACCTGGACCTCGCCGATTCGTTGTGCCTCCTGCTGGACCTCGAAACCGCGGCACCCGAAGTGGTCACGACGGCGCTTGCGCGACTCGATCTCCCGGCCGACCGGCAGGAGGCGATGCTGCCGCTCATCAAGGAGCGGCTCGAGGAGCGCGGGCGGCGTTCGAGCCGCGAGACGAGCCTCGACGTCCACGTGCGCAAGCTGCTGCACATCGATCACTGTCGCGCGAAGAGCTTCGCCGAATTCTCGGCGTTCGATCTCGCGCTCGACGATCAGGCGGTCACCACGCTTGCGCAGATCAAAGCGGGCATCGCGGCAAGCGATCTCCCGGGGGAACAGCTCTCGTGTCTGTTGAAACTCGTGAGGCTTCAGACGAGCCCTGAAAATGCGCAGCGCTTCGCACAGCGTGCAGCGCTCCATCTGCATCAGATGCAGCAGGACGACAGATGGCATGTGTTCGCGCAGCGGCTCTCGCAATGCGCGGAACTGGCGGACGCATTACGCGAGCCGAAGCCCGACGTCGCGGACACCGTCACAGGCATGCTGTCGCAGTTCTGCGGCACCGAGCATGTCGCGCGATTGATCGATCTCGCGGCGGCCGGCCCGGAAGAGCGCGCCGTCGTTGACGCGATCATTCGTACGCTGGGATCGAAAATGGGACCCGCGCTCCTCGCCGCGGCACGAAACCGTCAGGGTGACGGCAAGGAAGCGAAGACGCGCGCGGCAATTCAGCTCCTGACGGATCATGCGGTGGTCGTCGCCCCGGCGATCGTTGCGACGCTGCAGGGGACGGACGCAGTAACCGCCAGGGTCGTCGTTCGAATTCTGGGTCTGGCCGGCACGGGCTTCGAGCAGCCGGTCGCGGGTCAACTCACGAGCGGTGACGAACAGACCGTGCGCGAAGCGCTTCGGAGCCTCGCGAGGATGGGCACTCCGCAAGCCGCGGCGCTCGTCCGCTCTGCCATCGAACGCGCGAACGGATGGTTTGCGAGCGCGGGCGCCGAAACGCTCTGGCACTTCCCCGCCAACGAAGCCCATCGCCAGGTACGCGAGCTCCTCGGAAAGCGTGAGTTCGTGATCCGGCAGCCGATTGTCGCAGCGCGGCTGCTCGATCGCGCAACGCAGTCAGGCGCGACCGGGCTGCAGCCCATTCTCGTGACGCTTGCGCCACTGCGTTATCGACTCTGGCGACCCGCACTCGTGCGCGTAGGCCGGCGCGCTCGGACACTGCTCGAACGATGACCACGAACAAGGCCGGGGCAAACCGAATTGAAACTGGAGGGCAGGGCGTGACGGACCAGCCACCGATCGATCCGCTCGTCCTCCTCAAAGGGCTCGTGAGTCTCCGGCAGCTCACCGGAATGTATCCGGCCGGGCACCCGACGATCGAACAGAAGCTGAGCGAGGTCGACGAGGCCGTTCAGCGGCATCTCCGGCTGTACCCGGTCCTCCGCCTCGATGTGATTCATGGCAGCGCGCACCTCGACGGCATCTCGTTCCGAAGCGAAAGCGAGACGCAGGCGCAAATCGTGCGCGAGCTGACGGACCTCGGCATCGACAGTATCCACATCGTGCGCGGCGTTTCGCGACAGGAATTGCAGTCGCTGGCCAACTTTCTCTGGCGCGTGACGGACGCATCATCCGGTCACCTGGCAAGCGAGCCGGTGGACGTGCAGCTCGCTCGGATGCAGATTCACCACGTCAGCCTCGGACGGATCGTACCGCTCGATACGCGCTGGAAGGCCCATCAGTGGCCGGAAGCGCCGACCGGCCCGCTGGATCCCGCTTACGCCGAATCGTTGGCACTCACCGAGCGCACATTCGAGGAGGTCGCGGCGGGCAAGGGCATCAACCTGGTCACCGTTCGTGACATCGTGCAGCTGCTCATTCAGCGCGTCGCGGGCAGCAGCGCGGCACTCGGACAGATCCTCGCGGTCAAGCAGTACGAGAACCTGACGTACTGCCACTCGGTCAACGTCGCCACGTTGAGCCTGCTCATCGCCAAGCAGCTCGAGCTCGATGACCAGACCACGGCAGCCGTCGCGGAATCGGCGCTCTTGCACGACATCGGCAAGACGCGCATTCCGTTGGAGATCCTCCGCAAGCCTGGCGCGCTCGATCGACGCGAGCGCACCATGATGGAGTCGCACACGATTTTTGGCGCGGAGATCCTTGCCGAGGTCGACGGGCTGCGTCCGCTGACGCCAACCGTCGCCCTGGAACATCACCGGGGCGTCGCGGGCGGCGGCTATCCCGATCTTGGCGAACTGGTCATTCCCCACCTTCTCAGTCAAATCGTGTCGGTGGCGGACATCTACGAGGCCGTGACCGGTGCTCGCTCGTATCAGGATCCGGGGATGCCCGAACAGGCGTGCCTGATCCTGGCGCGGCTCGCCGGAACGAAGCTGAACACTGCGCTGGTGAAGGCGTTCGTCAGCGCGATCAGCTTCTTCCCCGTCGGGTCCGTCGTGCGCACCGATCGCGACGAGATGGGCGTGGTCGTGCGAACGAACACCGCGGAACCGCTCCACCCCGTCATCGCCCTGATTGGATCACAGTTCGAGAACCTGTCGAAGGAGATCGATACCAGCCTGCGCGACGCGAGCGGCGGCTATGCGCGGCACGTCATCGAAACGATGCTCCCTTCGCGGGAACTGGATTTCAGAGAATTCCTGAAGGCGTCGTGAGAACGAAAAGCACAACAGGAGAATAGGAGAAGAGGGCGACGATCCCTCTTCTCCCGTTCTCCTTGATTCGTCTTCTCTCGTTCTCCTGTTAATCTCCCACCGTGTCCTCGCTTCTCAGCAGTCTGCGCCGCGAATTCACCGGCAGCTGGCTGAATATCCTCCTCATCGCGATGCCGGTGTCCTGGGCCCTCCGGCTGCAGGAGAGTGCATCGGACTGGGTCTTCCTCGCGGCGGCGGTTTCTCTCGTGCCGACGGCGGGCCTCATCGGGTCGGCAACCGAGCACCTTGCCCGGAGCGCCGGTCCGACGCTGGGAGGATTCCTGAACGCGACGTTCGGTAACGCGGCCGAACTGATCATCGCGATTGCCGCGCTGCGAGAGCATCATCCCGAAGTCGTCAAGGCCTCGATCACCGGCAGCATCATCGGTAACCTCCTGCTCGTGTTCGGGCTATCGTGCTTCGTCGGCGGACTTCGGCATGGGACGCAGAAGTTCAATCGGACGTCGGCCGGAAGCGCAACCATCATGCTGTTACTCGCAACCGTCGCGCTCGTGATGCCGGCCGTTGTCGATCGTGTGAGCTTCGGATCGCTCAGTGCCCATCCGCCGGTCATCGATCGTCTCAGCTTCTGGACTTCGCTCGTGCTGCTTGGCGTCTACGGCGCAGGGCTGGTGTTCAGTTTCCGGAACAATCGCGATCCGCTGCGGAGGAACGCGGGCCGCGAGCACGGAACGCGGGTGGGTGTGCCAGCTGCGCTGACGCTACTGACCACGGCCACAGTATTGACGATGATCCAGGCGGAGATTCTCGTGCAGGCACTCGAACCCGCCATGAAGTCGCTCGGCATGACCGAGCTCTTCGCGGGTGTCATCGTGGTTGCTCTGGTTGGAAACGCGGCGGAACACTACAGCGCCGTCACGGCTGCGCTCGACGATGAGATGACGCTCGCGCTCGAAATCTCCGTGGGCAGCAGCGCTCAGATTGCGATGATGGTCGCGCCCGTTCTCGTGCTCGTGTCGTACGCCTTCGGCCCGCCGATGTCGCTCGTGTTCAACGCATTCGAGATCACCGCGATCGGATTGTCAGTCGTGGCCGTGGCGTTCTGCGCGCTCGACGGCGAGAGCAACTGGCTGGAAGGATTGCAGCTCCTCGGTGTCTACCTCGTGCTGGCGTTCGCGTTCTACATGATCCCGTCGTGACTTGGCGGATCGCCGCAGGCTCAAGGCTCTGGGCTTTGGGCCAAAGCCCTGAGCCCAAAGCCTGTTGCAGAGCTCCCATGGCATCCTTCTAGCACATCACCAGCGTGGGAGGTGTACCGTGC
>JBKPCD010000140.1:0-12059 GCA_046727175.1 Acidobacteriota bacterium
TGCAATCCACGCCGGCCTCGATTCTCGCGCGCGGCCGCTTTGCGAAACGCAATGAGTGCGTGATCTATCAGCTCCTCCTGCATGGAGAAACTGTGGATCATTCCGGTCAGCTTGGCGAGACGGGGTCTGGCGAGGTCTTACTCTCTACCGACATCGCGCCGCCGTGGGCCTCGACGATCGTCCGTGCAATCGGCAAGCCCATACCCATCCCCGATTTTTTGGTCGTGAATAGCGGTTCGAAGACTTGCGCCTCAACTCCCTCTGGGAGCCCGCAGCCGTTGTCAATCACAGATACCAGCACGGCGAAAGAATCCCGGTCCTCGGTACGGACGATCACAGTCCTCAGGTCGCTCGAGTAGTGCTCCGGCATCGCCTCGATCGCGTTCAGCGCAAGGTTGAGCACCACCTGACGGAGCTGCACGCGTTTACCTCGGATGCGCGGGAGCGTCGGCGCGAGCTGGAGCTGGAGTGAAACGTTCCGGATCGCGGCCTCGCTCGCGACGAGCATCGTCGTGTCCCGCACGACGTCGTTGATATTCAGAAGCTCGTTCTCCGAAACGTCTCTGCTCACCATGTCACGAATGGCACGAGTGATATCCGAAGCCCGTTCGGCGTCGGCGATGATGTCGCTCAGGATGTGCCGGACCTCACTCACGTTTGGTGGTGTGGCATCCAGGTACCGCCTACCTGCATTCGCATTCGCCATGATGCCAGTGAGCGGCTGATTCAGCTGATGCGACAGGGCGGCGGTCAGCTCACCCATGACCCAGACGCGCGTCGCGTGTGCAAGCTCGTCGCGGCTTCGCTGCGCTTCGACTTCGGCACGCTTGCGCGCGGTGATGTCCGTGTGTGTGATTACAGCTCCGCCCTCGAGGCTCTTGAGCGGGAGGACGGACATTATCCACCACCGCTCTTCGTTTCGCGCGTCGGAACGGTATTCGAGCCCGAACCCCGGTGCTGAGCCGTCGAGGACGCTCCTGATGCCGTCGTGGCCTGCACGGGCGATGGCGGACCCGTGTTCGGCGACACTTGCCCACACGTCCAGATAAGAAGCGCCGGGTTCAGCCGAGAAGTCCGAGAGGATGCCTTTGTCGCGCGCACTGCGCCAGCTCTCGTTGACCGCGACGATGCGTCCGCTCGGGGCGATGACTGCAACGAGACTTGGAATGGACGTCAGGATGCTCGACTTCAACGCGTCGCTCGACCGAAACGCCTCTATTGCCTTCTGCCGTTCTTCGACGAGCGCTCCCACGCACATCAGGGGCACTGTCGCGGAGATGAGAAACACTTGGGGCGTCCTAATCCGGGGCTCCGACGCGATCATCGAGAACAGACCCTCACCGTACAAAGCGCTGAGGACGGCGACGAGTACCGTCCCCAGCACTGAAAGCCCGACTCCGGTCGAACCGAAACGGACCGCTGCCCATAAGAGAATTGGAAGAAAGAGTGCGAGAGGTGCACTCGGGAGACCGATTCCCCCTGCATCGAACGACACCGCGAACGAAACCAGGATGAGGCCGGCACCGATTGCGGCTGCCTCGAACCAGCGCCGCCGGGGCCATTCCAGAACGCCGTGGCTGCTATTCAGAATCCCGGCGACAGCCGGCACGATTGCGAGCTGCGCCAGCGCGTTCGACAGGAATCGCATCTTCCAGGCAGTCCAGTAGTTGTCGCCATTGATCACGCTCGCAACGCCAGCATCGAGGAAGCTGGAGACAAATGGCGCCAGTAGTCCGCCGAATATCAGGAAGATCGACACTCGACGGAGTGTGTCGAACTTCGAGGGCTGGTCGCTCAAGTATCGGATCGCGCCAGCGGCGAACAGCGCCTCGCAGCAGTTCGTGAGGAAGATTGCGGTGACGAACGCTGGAGACCATACCCGAAGCTGAATTGCGAAGTGGGCACCTGCTGCACCCAGCAGCACGCTCCACCAGCCCCCGGGCGGCACGAAGAGCAGAAGCGCCGTTACGATCGCATTTGGCGGCCAGAGTACAGAAGGAGTCGCCGGCGGAAGTCTCAGCTTGAGTCCAATGTACGAGCCGACGTAATAGGCTGCAGCCGCTGCCAACGCCACGGTCAGCGGACTGCGCGTCCGGAGAAGACGGACCGAGAGGGGCAGGCCAGTCAATCTGTGGCACCCCGTGACAGGCAGAATACCGCCCGAGGCATCGCTGACGACACCGGAGATGGTCGCGGCGCTTGTGCCCTGGGCCGCTTCGGCGACCGGGACCATCGCGCCAGCGACGAGATCACGAGGACTGGGGGGACGAACGGCGTATGGATCATCACGCACCTCGCAGCGACGGCGGATTGATGATCCCGAGTGGAATCCCGTCAGATCGCGTGGAATTCCCCGTTTCTTTTTTCCGAAACACACAAAGGGCGAGACTCTGCGTTACGCGCGTCATCGGATGTCCGATCGGCAGATTAGGGCAGCTAGTATCGATCTCCGCCATCTGGCCCGCAATCATTCTTTCGTATTGGGTCGATGCTCGCGGACATTTGATTGACCGGCGGGCTTCCGGCGGTCGCGGGCAAGCGTCCGGTCGACGCGGGCATCCCGAGCCTGACGCGCGAGGGTCAGATGAGATGGACAGCGAGATTAGCGGCTTGGAATGTCGATCTTGAGGGTGCGCAGTCGAGACGTGAGCGTCGTCGGCTTCAGACCAAGGAGGTCGGCTGCGCCGCCCGGACCATAGATTCGACCTTCCGTGCGCCGAAGCGCCTTCAACAGGTTAGTGCGTTCGCGGTCGCGCCACTCGCGCTCGGTCAGAATCGGGTCATCCACATCGACGGACGAAGAGCGGAAGGACACCATCGCGGCAGGAACGTCGGCGAGTGCGAGGTCCAGCCGGAGTCGCTCGCCTTTCGACAGGATGACAGCGCGTTCGATGACGTTTTGCAGTTCTCGGATGTTGCCAGGCCATTCGTATCGCTGAAGTCGTTCACCGTCCTCTTTCGTCAGACGCAACGAAGGAACTCCATGTCTTTTTGACGCCTGAGCCACGAAATGCGCCGCCAGTAGTGGGACATCTTCCTTGCGAGCCCGGAGAGGTGGTAACTCGATCGGAAACACGTTCAACCGATAGAAGAGATCCTGCCGAAATCGACGGGCGCGCGCCTCTGCTTGCAGATCTTGATTGGTGGCGGCGACAACCCGTACATCCACCGTTCGCGTCACGTCTTCACCGACACGCTCGTACTGCCCTTCCTGCAGGACGCGGAGCAGCTTTGGCTGCATGTCGAGCGGCAACTCACTGATTTCATCGAGGAAGATCGTACCTCCGTCGGCGACCTGAAAACGCCCTGGTCTGTCGCGCAGCGCGCCGGTAAAGGCGCCACGCACATGCCCAAAGAACTCACTCTCGAACACCTCACGTGGAATCGCACTGCAGTTCACCCGAACAAAGTTACGCTGGGCGCGTGGCCCGCGGTGGTGGATCTCGTTGGCGAGCAATTCCTTTCCGGTACCCGACTCTCCAAGAATGAGGACCGTCGCATCAGTACGTGCGACATCCTCCACTTGTTCGAGCACCCGGTGCACCACAGGGCTCCGTCCCACGATGCTGCCAAAGGCGAGTGCTGTTTCAACTTCCTCTTTCAAATAGGCGTTGTGGAGTTCGAGCTGTTGTCGCAGCGTGTCTAATTCAGCAAAAGCACGTGCGTTCGCAATCGCCGACGCGGCCTGATCCGCAAACATGCGGAGCCAACGGAATTCCTGATCGTTGATGGATTGCCGGCGGAAGACCGCCAGCACCCCCAGCGTTTCGTCGCGAAACACTAACGGCTGACCGGCAAAACTCTGAATGGATTCGTGCAGAACCCATTCGGGGCGAGCCCATTGCTCTGACGAGGGATCACTGAGCAACAGTCCCGTTCGGTTCGCCGCGATCGAACCCACTTTCACGTGTCCAAACGGAATGCGGCGGAACCGTCCATCAGTCCGAGACCAGCTCTCACCCGCGAGCGAAGCACCCGCACTCGCTGCGAGGTGGAGACAGGCCGTCTGATCGGCGCACGACGATCGGACGTAACACGAGTCGCAGAGATCGCCTGACGATACCACCCACACTCGAGCCAAGGCGACGCCCGGCTGGCGTCCCAGCCCGTCGACAATCTGGCGGAGCACACCGTCGACGGTACGCTCACCGGAGACGCGAAGCGCGATTTCCTGCAATGCCTCGAGGTGCATTGGCGTGCTCGCCTCCCTTGCAGGCGAAAAATGCTGCCTCCGGTCATGCCTAATCCGGAGATCTCGCCCACGCTACCACAGCGCACGCTGACGACGAAGTTTCGTGGCCGACGAGAATCCGTTGCGCCGCCCAGGCCATCCGTTCGCCAAGTAAGTGTTCGCAGATCCTCGCATTCACACGATATTGCCGCCAATCGCGGCGATCGCGGGCTGGGAGATGAAGGTCATGAGCATCGTCTTCGACCTGGCGTTCCGTTTGCCCTCTCGATCGAGCGACGTTCGATGGTCTGGGGATGCCTCATCAAAAGTCGGAAGGAAGTGGCCATTCACTTGATGGCTGCCGGGACGCGAACGGCGCCGCCACAAGGCGACGGGTCGCTTGAGATGAAAGGAGACACACCATGATCGCCAACGACCTCGACGGCGCGGTGCCATTTTTCCTCCCTGGTCGGCGGGAAACGGGTGCGTTCGTGAGCGCCAGTTCCGACCCGATTCGGATTCTCACCGTCGATGATCATCCACTGGTGCGCGCTGGGATCGAGGCGCTCGTCTCCAGTCAGGCGGACATGCTGGTGGTCGCCGAGTGCTCGAACGGACGGGACGCGATTCGGCAGTTCCGCACACATCGTCCTGATGTGACATTGATGGACCTCCAGATGCCGGGAATGAGCGGCACCGACGCGATCATGGCGATCCGGGCCGAATTTCCTGACGCCCGAATCATCGTGCTGAGCACGCATGCCGGCGACGTTCAGGCGCTCCGTGCCCTTGAGGCCGGCGCTCGCGGATACCTCCTGAAGGATGCGGCCCAGGAGGAGCTGCTGGACGCGATCCGTGCAGTCCAAGCAGGAAACAAGATGCTGTCGCCCACCGTCTCACAGGGAATCGCCGAACACCGGATAGACGACACCCTCACGAACGGTGAAATCGATGTCCTCCGGCTGATTGCCGAGGGGAAGGCGAACAAGCAGATTGCCGATCGCCTTTCGATCTCTGAAGAGACCGTGAAGAGTCGCATCAAGAACATCCTGTCGAAACTCGATGCTGATGATCGAACCCATGCCGCCATGATTGGTCTCAAGCGCGGCATCATTGATCTCTAGGGTGGATTTGTTCACTCGAACGGGACCCGATCGACGTCGGGAAAGTCGCCCACGAACTGGTAGTTCGTGACGAGCCGAACCGTGACCCGCCGCGAGCGCGCATCGCGCATGTTCAGTCCAGCTCGACGAGGGAACACCCGTCACGCGCTGCGGTCAATCAGCGACGGCTGCGGCGTCGGCCGCACGTCACGGATGCTCCGGCTCGGAAGTCGACTTATGAACTTGCCCGTGTTCGCCGGACAAAGGACCAGAGGCGGCGTCGGGCAACTGGAGTCTCATAGACGGCGGCACCCGGGATCGTGAGAGCCACTTCGGTGCCCATGCCAGCCTCGCTCCAGACCTCGAGATGGCCGCCGATCAGCTCCGCGCGCTCACGCATCCCCGGTAAGCCGAAGTGCCCGGCTTGATGGCTGTTCAGTATTGCGGCGCCGATACCCTGGCCGTTGTCACGGACACGCAGCTGAAACTGCCGGTCGTCGTAGCGGATCTCCAGTTCAATCCGATGAGCGTGTGCATGCCGGAACGCATTGCGCAACGCCTCGCCGGCAATCCGATAAATGTCGTCCCGGATGATCGGGCGAAGCGTTCTGGAGGTGCCGTGGACGGTGACATCAAGTCTTGCCGCGTGTGCGTGCGGGTCGTGGACCGGAGTGGCCGACAGCTGTTCGCCAAGCGTGCTGAGCGCGGCGACCAGGTCATTCGTGATCGTCATGGACGCGCGCAGGCCCTGGACGGCGTCCCGTCCTTCCCTGATCGCGTGCGTACCATGTTTGAGTGCTGTGTCCAACCGTTGTTTGGCTTCCAACGGCCGATCCGGCAGGACGTTTGCAACGGCCTGAAACCGGAACATCACGCCATGAAAGCTTTGCAGCAGCGTGTCGTGAAGCTCGCGCGCAATACGCGTGCGTTCACTCACCCGCTCCTGCAGACGCGCCTCGAACGTCGCGGCCATTCGACGGAGGCGGAGCTGATACGTCGCCCACAACAATATCAGCACCGTAACGATGATCCCGGCGCGAAACCACGTGGTCTGGTAGTAAGCGGGCGCGATGAAGAAATCGAGTGAGGCGCCGGCCTCGTTCCAGACACCGTCGTTGTTGGATGCCGTCACGTGGAATGTGTACTGGCCAGGAGGCAAGTCGCTGTAGAAGATCTGGCGGCGAGTGCCCGCGTCCTGCCACTGCTGATCACGCCCGTCGAGTTTGTATCGGAACCGGACTTTCTGCGGGGTGGAAAAACTCAATGCGGTATAACTGATTTCGATGTCGCGACTACGCGAGGGGAGGCGAACGACTTTGCCAATGTCGTACTCCTTCCGGTCGGCACGCACGGCCTCGACGTAAACAGGTGGAGGGATAGGATTTCTTCGCAGCCCGCCAGGATCGATCATCTGCACCACTGTGCCATTGACGAACCAGAGGCGCCCATCCGGAGACTTGGAGACGGCGGGTTGAAATCTGCGAGGTCCCGCTGGGAGCACTGCGCCATCGAGGACGTCGAGAACTCGGAGGTCAACGATTCGGTTCGGCTGCTGCCACCATTGTTCGAGTTCCGAATCCGCGATGGCAACGAACCCACATTTGGTGTAGAGCCACAGTGTCGCGTGATCGTCGCGAATCGCGCTGACGATCGCATCGCACGGCAGGCCGTTTTTCGACGTCAGGGTCTTCATCTCGTGATTCTTCCAACGGACCAGTCCGCTCCACGTCGAGACCCAAGCCGATCCGTCAGCATCGATCGTCAACCCCAAATATCCAATCTCGGCATTGGTCGACGTCTTGCGCGAAACCGGAGCGACGGCTCCCGGCGTGGGCGCTCCTCTCGGTAAGGGAAAGATCTCCAGCTTTCCACTCTGGTAGTGACCAAGATTGCCGTCTTCGAATCCCAGCCAGATGCCACCGGTCGGGTCGGCCGCGATGCGCCTCACCAGAGGAATACGGTCCGGACCAAATTCCTCTTGAACGCGCAGGTCGCGGATTCGGAGCAGCTTGCGGTCGAAGGATCCGACATCGACGCTCACCCAGACGTTGTGCTCCCGATCTTCTGCCATCGCGGCGATCATTCCGAAGCGACTTCCATCAAGCCGATTGATGATGCGGAACCGGCCGACGTCGAAAACGCTCAGCGTGTCGCCGCTGCCGGCCCAGAGTCGTCCCGCATGATCCTGCAAGAGAGTGTTCGCCGAGCGACCGGGGACTCGAATCGAGGTCACGTTGTCCCCACGTATGGCGTCCAGACCTCTCGGGCCGCCAACCCAGACGGTGCCGTCGCCAGACGCGAGCACGGTTCCGACACCGGTCGCCGCGATTCCATAAGGGGTCGTCGAAAACGCTGCGATACGGCTGTCGCGGAAACAATCCAGACCTTCCGGCGTTGCCACCCACACATTCCCTTCGCGATCTTCGAAAAACCCGTTCACCACATTGCTCGACAGGCCGTCTGCGCTGCCGAAGTGATCCACTCGCTCGCCGTACACTTTGTACACGCCATTCTGGCGTGTTCCCATCCAGAGCGACCGATCCCGATCGATGAACAGGGTTGTGACCGCTGTCATCTCGATTCCTCGAAATGACACGTTCTCAGGCAGACCGCGAAGGATTCTGAACACACCTTGGTTTTCTATTGGAATGGCGGCCCACACCGACCCGTCCATCGCCGCGGTAATGCTGGACGTCGACACCAGACGGTGCCCTTCGAGCCGGTCTCTCAAGTACGTTTCGAACGAGCCGTCACGCCAGCGGACCAACTGATTCGGGGCTCCAACCCAGAGATTGCCCTCCGCGTCATTGGATAGCGCATCCGCGGAAAAAATCTGCAGGCGGTCATCACCCCCGATGCATCCGGGGTGGTCACCCACGACCTGACACAGTCCGCCGCTGAGCGCCGACGGGATGCCGAGATCGCGCGCGCGCATCATCCTGGACCGTGCCACCCAAATCCGTTGCTGGTGATCTTCCAGGATCGCACCGATCCGGCCGGAGACGTGCTGCTCGAGACGGTCGTTCTTCCAACTGAGAAGGCCGGTGTCCGTGCCGATCCAGAGGGTGCCGTCGGACGCACCCAGCAACGAGACGACCGCGCTGTTGAATGGGCCATTGTTCTGGCGTGGCATCCAGCGCTGAAAACGAACGCCGTCGAACCTCACCAATCCAGAATCGGTCCCAATCCAGATGTAGCCGTCCGCCGTTTGCGTGATCGCATTGGGCGAAGACTCGACTGCTCCCTCCTGCACACGCCAGGCGGAATGTCGATACTGCGTGATACGCCGTTTGGGATCCAGCGCGCTTGCAGGACGCGGCACGAGCAACACGATGATCGTCGCGGCAGTGATCCACGTCCTCGCGGTCATGAGTCGTTCAGAAGTCGTACTGCACGGCGAATTTGATCAGTCGCCCATCCAGCGTAGAGGTTGGCGACAGCCAGTTCGCGCCGTAGGTGCTGTTGACCCAGAGGATAGCACTGCTGTTCAGAAGGTTGTAGATGTCGAAGTTGACCTGATACCTCCCGCGCGCCGCCCGCAGGATCTTGCTCAGACGCACGTCGACCTGGTTGATGCGGCCAAGAAACTGGGACAGCGGCGGCACGAGATTGACCGTGACCGCGCTGACGCCTCCGGACAGGTTGCGTCCAAGTCCCTGGATCTGCGCGTTGCCGAAGGTATAGTTCGCGTCGTAGTTCGGCCCCGGGAGATTCTGATAAACAGCGGCCGCCTGCAATCCATGCGGCAGCGCGACCGACCCGTTCATCCGGAATCGTTGCTGATAGGGATTCCCCGTTTCGCATCCGGTCAGCACCGTGCTGCCGGGCACCGTCGTGAACGTCAGATCCTGCGGCGAATTCACCGTGTAGCACGTCCTCGACTTCGACGTCGTCGCGCCCGGGAATGTCGTCAGCGTGCTGATCGCGTTCCCGATGTTCCAGCCAGCCGCGAGATTCATGCGTTGAGCGCGGACGATCACGTTGATGTCAGCGCCGTTGTAGTGCTCGCTGGGATGTCCGAAATTTTCTGCCAGGGTGACCAGGTTGTCGACAATGCCGAATTTTGCTGGAGTGATGTCGTAGAAGCCGCAGATTTGCTGTCCTCTCACATTCGCCGGGAGACGCGGGTCCGTTGGGGCGGTGATGCAATACGGATCGTAATCCGCGGCCGTCGTCGCCTGGTTTTTGGTGACAACCTGGTTGCCGTAAATGGTGCGGAAGAATCCGGCGCTCAGCGCCACGACGGGACTGAGCTGATGATCTATACTCAGCGATCCCGCCCAGCTGTAGCCGCGATTGCCCCATCCCGTAATCCAATCCGGATCCGGCGTGGTCACGAGGACGGACTGACCGAAGCTGCGGTTGGCCATCGCCTGACACTCTCCATTCGCATTGGGGTTTCGCAGATCGCAAATGGGAACAATGCCGGGAGACCAGGCCCTCGTTGTGCTCCACGCCCGAGTGGTGCTGGCGACAATCGCGTTCTGCGGCGCGAACGTCCGGCTCTGGACGAAGGACGCCAGCGCGACGTACCGGCCGATGCTCGCCTTCACGGCCGTTTTCCCGTCGCCGAAGAGGTCCCACGCCATGCCGATCCGGGGGTCGAGATCGTGCCAGCAGGGAATGCAATCGACCCGCGGCAGATCGTGCGCTTCGACGAGCGGTCCTGCAGGCGTCGTCAACGAGTCCGCATACACCCGGTGATACTCGTAGCGCAGCCCAAGGTTGATCGTGACACGACTGAGCCGCCATTGATCCTGGACGAAGATCCCGAGGTCGGGCCTGATCTTGACCTCACCGCTGATGACAGGCGACGCGTACTCGGTCAGCGAAATGGGCGCACCAGCCCTGAGCGTGTACGTGAACGGCGTCGGACCGCGCTCGCTCCAGACGAGGCGCGGCAGGCTCTCCTCAGCCGCCATACCGGCTTTGAGATGGTGCGAGCCGGCGAAGTACGACATCGAAAACCGCTGCTTGAAGGGACGGTGACCACGGTCTTCCTGCAGCGGCCCGTTGCCATTGAAAGGAAAGCTCAATGCCGTATCGCGATACAGCCGTCCGGTGGGAATGCCGGCGCAAGGGTTTTCGAAAGTGGTATACCCGGCGTTCAAGTACAGCACGCCGGCTTCGAACAGGAGCTTGCTGCTCATCGTATTGGACCACGTGGCCATGGCCAAATGATCCTTGTAGCAGTACGGGATACCCGATTCCATCGACGCGGTGCCGGCATTCAGGAACGAAAAATTGTTCTCAGCGTGGTTGCGCTGATACTCGTACATCACGTTGACCTTGTTCTTCGGGTTCAGCTGCCAGGTGACGCGGACATTGTCGGACTCGAAGTCCTCCGCGGGCTCTCCCGGTTCAAACGGACGATCAGCCGTGCCGTCGGCCGGAGTGTAGCGCGGGTCGTTCAGCACCGTGTCGTGAAACAGGTTGGCTACGCGTTCCTTGCGTCCCCATAATCGATGGGCCGTCATGAACCATATTCGGTCACGCTTGATCGGCCCGGCGAGCACGCCGTTCAGGTCGTAGAGCGATCGCGTCCCGCTCGTCGTCTTCGTGCCGGCGGCCTGCAGCGCTGCGCTCAGGTTGTCAGACTGAAAGTGGTGAGTCGCTCCCGTTGCGAAGAGCGTCCCGCTCAACCGGTTAGCCCCGTCTCTCGGGATGACATTCACGATCACGCCGTTGCTCGAGTACTCAGCTGACGTGCTGCCTGAGGGCGCATCGACGACGACCTCCTGCGCGGTCAGCGCATTCACGTAGAAGGTCCTTTGACTGCCCTCGCCCTCGAATGCGTTGAACGACATGCCGTCGAGCATCATCTTGGTGTCGCCCTGTTTCGCTCCGTGAACGGACACGCGAGCGGTGGTCTCTCCTTTGCTGCCCCCCACATCCTGCGCGTTGGTTGGGGTCACGGCGGCGGGTGTCAACGAGTAGAAGCTGAGCAGGTTCTTGCCCGTCGGCAGTGTGTCGAGAATCGTTTTCGAGATGACCGTTTGCCGCGCGACGTTCCGTATGTCGACCAGCGGGCTCGCTCCCGAGACCGTGACGCTCTGTTCAACGGCGCCCACACGTAGTTCGGCGTTGACGGCAGCGTTGAAGTTCGACGTCAGCTCGATCCCCTCACGGCGCAATGAGGGGAAACCCTGCCGCGCGAACGTCACGGCGTAGGTGCCTGGGCGCAGCTCCACGATGCGGTACTCGCCTCGCTCATTGGTCGTCGTCGTCCGAACCCTCTCGATCAGGGCAGGGCTGGAGGCTTCGACGGCGACGCCCGGCAGGACGCCGCCCGAGGCATCGCTGACGACACCGGAGATGCTCGCGGCGCTCGTGCCCTGGGCCGCTGCGGCGAGCGGGACCATCGTCGTCAGCGACGAGATCACGAGGACTCGGGTGACTAACGGCGTGTGGATCATCGCGCACCTCGCACCAACCGCGGATTGATGATCCCGAGTGGAGTCCCGTCAGATCATCTGATCGGCGGCACGCCACCCCCGAGCATACCGCCACCTTGCACGAAGCGTCCATTGGACGTGCGTATCGGTTGGCGCCACCGAAGGCGTGCCGCCACGCGGTGGAAGAACCGAATCCAGCGAGAGTAGAAGGAAAAACAAATTCCACGGCGAATGACCGTATCATCGGACGCCGACACAGGCTTGTCGAATCGTTCGAACACTTGTGTGTTCGACCGACATTCCGAGCAGACCCCGGCGCGACTTACGAATTCGCGCGATACCGGATGGCCAATCCGACCGACTCGCCATGTCTGAAGATCAACCTTGGGC
>JBKPCD010000141.1:0-31855 GCA_046727175.1 Acidobacteriota bacterium
GATGGGTATTCCCATTGGAACCGTCATGTCGGGTCTATCGCGGGCACGTCTGGCGTTCCGAGATGCGCTGGACAAAGAGCTGAAACAGTCGGGCATTTCAAAGAGGACACATCTTCGAGAACAGGAGACAGACGCGGTATCGGTGTGAACCGCGTTTACCACGTCAGTCCCGGTTCGAGGAAGCCCCCGGATTACTTGGTCGAGATCAATTACGCCGATGCGGCCGCGCTATTGGTGTTTCACGGAACAGGCTCCAGCCAAGAACACTCGAGGCTCGGCTCGGCGGCGACAAGCGGAAAAGCCGTGTGAATCCTGCTCACGAATGAAAGCCGCGACCCTCAGAGGCCAGCCGCTCGAGCAGCGGCGCCGGCCTCCAGTAAGCACCGAAACGCTTGCGATAACTCTTTACACGTTCGAGCACGGTCGGGAGCCCGACCGTGTCGGCGTAGAACATGGGGCCGCCACGATGACGTGGAAAGCCGAACCCGTAGCAGTAGATGACGTCGATATCACTGCCTCGAATCGCGTAGCCCTCCTCGAGCACGCGTGCGCCTTCGTTGGCAAGCGCGGTCGTGATGCGCGCGATGATCTCGTCGTCGTCTTTCGGATGACGCGTGATGCCACGCCGGGCAGCCTCTTCTGCTGCGATGTCCTCCACGAGTGGATCGGGAATGCGCGTACGGCTGCCGGGTTCGTACCGATACCACCCGGCGCCGGTCTTCTGGCCGTACCGGCCCATCTCGTACAGCCTATCCGGGACCGCAGACTGTGGTCCCTCGGCACGGGTCTGGCCGATCGATTTCAAGTACTGGCGGATCCGTGCGCCCACGTCGATCCCCGCGATGTCCTGCATGCCAAACGGGCCTACCGGCATCCCGAAGTCGGTGAGCACCTTGTCGATCTGCGGCACGCTCGCGCCTTCTTCGAGCAGCAGATAAGCCTCGCGCATGTAATACGCGAGCATGCGGTTAGCAACGAACCCGAAACAGTTGCCCACGACTACGGCGACCTTGTTCAGTTTCCGGCCAAGCTTGAGTGAGGTCGCGATCACCTCGGGGCTGGTCTCACGGCCGCGAACGATCTCCATCAGCTTCATCACGTTGGCCGGGCTGAAGAAGTGATGGCCGATCACCTGTGATGGACGGCCGGAGGCTTTCGCGAACTGATCGATGTCGAGCGTCGAGGTGTTCGACGCGAGCACGGCGTCGGGCCGCGTGACGCTGCCAAGCTCGGCGAACGTCGCCTTCTTCAAGTCGATGTCCTCGAACACGGCTTCGACGACGATGTCGACCTGATCGAAGCCGGCGTAGGTCGTGGTCGGCGTGATGAGCGCCATGGTCCTTTCGAGCGCCTCACGGGTCATGCGCCCCTTCGCGACGGTCGATTCGTAGTTCTTCCGAATCGTCGTCAGGCCGCGATCGAGGGCTGGCCGATCGACATCCTTCAGCAGCACGGGAATCCCGGCGTTTGCATATGACATCGTGATGCCACCGCCCATGGTTCCCGCGCCGACGACTGCTGCACGGGTGATGTCGCGCGCGGGCGTGCCTTTCGGCACATCGGGGATTTTGGCCGCTTCGCGTTCAGCGAAGAACAGATACACCATCGCGCGCGACTCGGTGGACAGCACGCACTCCGCGAACAGCTCGCGCTCACGCGCGGAGCCCGTTTCGAAGTTCATCGTCACCGCTGCTTCGATGGCGTCGAGGCACGCCATGGGGGCCCGCGCGCCGCGAGCGGTCTTCCCCAGCGCTGCCCGCGCAGCCTGGCACGCCGTCAACCCTTCGTCCCGGCTCGCCACCCTCGGGCTCAAGTCCCGCGTCTTGCGTCGCTCGCCGGCCCGCGCGCGAGCCAGTGCAAAGGTCATCGCGCACTCGAGCAGATCGCCGGATGCGACTTCGTCGATGATGCCTTCGGCCTGCGCGCGCGCGGCGGTGATGAACGTGCCCTCCGTGCAGAGTTCGAGAGCCGTTCTCACGAAGGCCAGCCTCGGTAATCGTTGCGTGCCGCCTGCGCCGGGAATGATGCCGAGCGTGACTTCCGGCTGACCGACCTTGGCGCCTGGAGCCGCCACGCGATAGTGGCACGCCATCGCGACCTCCAAGCCTCCGCCCAGCGCATGCCCATGGATCGCGGCGACGAGCGGTTTCGACGCGTCCTCGAGACCCATCAACCGTTTGTGAATCGCCTCGGAACGCTCGAGTGATTGCTGGCGCGTCCTGATGGTCTTGAAAATATTGATGTCGGCGCCCGCAATGAAGGTGCTCCCGGCGCCGATGAGCACGATGGCATCCGCCCCGTTGTCGGCGGCGGCGCGCGCGACGGCGTCGCTGATACCTTCGGGGACGCCTGGGCCCAGCGCGTTGACCGGCGGATTGTCCACGGTGACGATCGCGACACGATTCCTGACCTCGTAGCGAACCACCTACCCAATCTCCTTCGCGGCGACCTCGTCCCGCAACACCCGATACAGGACCTTGCCCACCGCGCTCTGCGGAAGCGATTCACGCAGCTCGATTTCGTGCGGCACCTTGTAGGCGGCGAGACTCGTCCGGCAATGCGCCTTCAACTCCTCGGCCGACACGCTCCCGTCGCGCGGCACGACGCAGGCCTTTACGACCTCACCGTGATAGGCATGAGGCACGCCGATGACCGCCGCCAGGCGGACCGCAGGATGTTCGTAGAGCACGCCCTCGACGTCTGACGGATAAACGTTGAAGCCGTCGACGATGATGATGTCCTTCTTGCGCTGAACGATGTACGTGAAGCCATCCTCGTCCATCGTCGCGATATCACCGGTGTAGAACCACACTGTGCCGTCGGCATCACGCCGCAGGACAGCGGCCGACTCTTCAGAACGATTCCAGTAACCCTTCATCACCTGCGGACCGGAGATGCACAGCTCGCCGGGCACTCCGATGGGCATCTCCCTTGTGCCCGCCTCGAGATCTACGACTTTCATGTCGGTGTCGGGCATCGGCAGACCGATGCTGCCGAACTTCCGTCGCGCCAGTTGTGGGGTGGAATGCGTGACCGGTGATGTCTCCGACAATCCGTATCCCTCGTTCAGCGGTCGGCCGATGCGACGTTCGAACTCCTTCAAGACTTCGACCGAACACGGCGCGCCGCCGCTGTTGAACGTCTGCACGAGATCGAGGCCGTACTCCTCGACCTTCGGATGTGCGAGGAGGGACACGAACACGGTCGGCACGGCAGGAAAGTAAGTCGGCCTGAAATCGCGAATCGCCCTCAGCACCTGCTCCACGTCGTACTTCGGGATGATGATCTGCAGACCGCCGACCCAGATGCCGCACATCATGCCGACGGTAAACGCGTAGATGTGAAAGTACGGAATGACCAGCAGGTAGCGGCTCTCACCGCGGGAGCGTGTTCGATAGTGCCACGTCTCGGTCTGAACAATGTTGGCGAAGATGTTACGGTGCGTCAGCATCGCGCCCTTCGGCGTGCCGGTCGTTCCGCCCGTGTACTGCAACACGGCGAGGTCGTCTGGCTCGATGTCGACGCGCGACAGCTCCGCTCGATCGTCGCCCGCTATCAACATGCTCAGCGCGAGCGTGCCGCTCACACTCGGGGGCGGTGCCGCGTCAGCGGAGTACTCCGCCAGCGACGTAATGACGATGTGCTCGATGGTCGTGCCGGCACGGATCCCCAGCGCCAGCGGCGCGAGCTGATCGAGCGTGATCAGGAGCCTGACTCCTGAATCAGTGGCGACGCTCTGCAATTCTCGCGAGGTGTATGTTGGATTGATGTTGACGACGACGGCGCCGAGTCGCAGGGTGGCAAACGCGCCGATGATGTACTGCGGGCAATTCGGCAGCATGATGCCGACGCGATCGCCCTTCGCTATTCCCAGACGCATCAGTGCGGCTGTCAGACGATCTGCGCGCTTCTTGATCTCGCCGAACGACAGCTTCGCGCCTAGAAACGCCGTCGCCAGCGCCTCCGGCATCTCGGCCGCGGTCGTCGACAGGATCTCGTGCACCGGCCGCGTCGGGTAAGTCATCTGGGGACGAACCCAGTAGTCGTAGTGTTTCAGCCACGGACGCGCGGCATAGGCTGAGTGGGTGCTCATGAATATCCAGGCTTCTAGCTTCTAGCTTCTGAGTTCAGTGCCCCGCAATGGTCCTGCCGCCGTCAACGACGATGACCTGGCCGGTGATGTAGTTGGACGCATCTGCGGCCAGAAAGACAGCGACGCCTTTGAGTTCGCCAGCGGCGCCGACGCGCGGAATTGGAGACGATGCCTTGATCGACGGCTCGGCCAGCGGGATCGCCGGGTCGGCGAGACGCGAGTGGAAGAATCCCGGCGCGATCGCGTTGACCCGAATCCCCTGCCGGCCCCACGACGCCGCCAGCTCGCGCGTGAGACCCATCAATCCTGCCTTCGTCGCCGCGTATCCTGCGTAGTGCGGACCGCGCACCGACGAATTCAACCCCGCGATCGATGCGACGTTGATGATCCGACCGTACTCGCGCTTCAACATTTCCCGGCCAGCAGCCTGGGAGAACAGAAATGCGCCCGTGAGGTTGACGTCGAGGACCTTCTGCCACTTGTCGAGCGGCATCGCTTCGGGGCGCTCACCCCAGCTCACGCCCGCGTTGTTGATCAGGATATCTATCTGGCCGTACACCTTGATCGTTGCGTCGACGACCGCGTGCACGTCCGCCGGTTTGGCTACGTCCGCCAGCATCCCTTCGACACGGAATCCCGCGTGCCGAAAACGCTCAAGAGTAGGCGCCAGGAATTCCTGACGCCGGGCGCAGAGCATGAGCGCGGCCCCCGCCTCGGCGAGACCCTCGGCCATTTCCGCGCCCAGGCCGCGCGACCCGCCGGTCACAATCGCGACACGCCCCGAGAGATTGAACAAATCCTGGATTGAAGGCATGTGCGCCCGCTTATACTGGCCGTCCCGTTCACAAGTCAAATGGGTTAGCGGAGGGGCACGTGGCGCACGTCCAGGAAGTGATTGGTGGAACGTTTCTCACGCGTTCCGTCGATCCGAACGATCTCATCACGCGCGACGAGCTGACTGACGAGCAGCGGTTGTTCGGCCAGACCGCCGCCGAGTTCATGCGGAACGAGGTGCTGCCGAACGAGCAACGCCTGTATGCGCACGATTGGGCGTTCACCCGCGAGCTGCTGAAGAAGGCCGCAGATCTCGACCTGCTGCGGCTCGAGATCCCTGAGGCGTACGGTGGGCTCGGCGTGGACAAGGTCAGTACGGCGTATGTCGGTGAGCAGATCGCGATCAACCCGTCGTTTGGCGGATCACTCGGCGCACATACGTCTATTGGCACCTTGCCGATCGTGTACTTCGGCACCGACGATCAGAAGGCGCGTTATCTACCCAGGCTCGCGAGCGGGGAGTGCGTGGCTGCATACGCCTTGACCGAGCCGCACTCGGGCTCGGACGCGCTGTCGGCGAAAACAACCGCACGGTTGTCGCCGGATGGCAGGCACTACGTGCTGAACGGCCAGAAGGCATGGATTACCAACGGCGGCTTTGCCGACGTCTTCACGATCTTCGCCAAGATCGACGGCGAGAAGTTCACCGCCTTCATCGTCGAACGCAGCATGGGCGTCCTGAGCGGACCCGACGAGAAAAAGCTCGGGCTGGACGGGTCGTCGACGACCACGCTGATGCTCGACAACGTGCGTGTGCCGGTCGAAAACGTACTCGGGACAATCGGCGAAGGTCACAAAGTCGCGTTCAACGTCCTCAACCTCGCTCGAGTCAAGCTCGGCGCCCGCAATATCGCAGGAGCCCGGCAAGCGCTCAATCAGTCGATCGAGTACGCACATGCGCGACGGCAGTTCGGCAAGCGGATCTGCGAGTTCGGCCTGGTCAAGCGCAAGCTCGCCGAGATGACCGTGCGGTGCTTCGTTGGCGAGGCTATGGTGTACCGAACGATCGGCGACGTCGATCGTGCGCTCCAGACTGTGGATCCCGGCGACGGTGTGAGGGTGCTGAGCTCGATAGAGAAATTCGCCGTCGAGTGCGCGATCAACAAGGTGTGGACGAGCGAGGCGCTCGCCTACGTGATCGACGAAGCCCTGCAGGTGTTTGGCGGCAACGGCTACTCGCGCGAGTTTCCCGTCGAGCGGGCATATCGAGATGCTCGCATCACTCGCATCTACGAAGGCACGAACGAGATCAACCGCCTCATCATCGCCACGAGACTGCTCAGGAACATCACACCGGGTAGCCCAGGGTCTTTAGACCCTGGGAAGAAGGTCGAAACCCCGGGCGAGGGTTCGACGTTCGAGCTCGAGCACGATCTGCTGAGTTGTGCCAAGCGGCTCACCAGCGTCGCGTTGAATGCGGTATCGCAGGTCTACGGTGAGACCGCACGTGAAGAGCAGGAGATCCTTGCGCACATCGCGAACGTCGCCACCGAGGCTTACGCTGTTGAAAGCGCGATTGCTCGCGCCGAGAAGTTCGCGGGAAGGGACGACTCGCACAAGGAACTGGCCGCGGATGTAGTTCGTGTCTATGCCAGCGATGCCGCGGATCGCATTGCGCACCACGCCAAACAAATTCTCAATGCAATTGCCACACGCTCCGACCAGATCGAGACGCTCCGGAGCGAGCGTGCGGCTATTGTCGAACAGAAAGGTTTCGACACAGTGGCGGCTCGACGACGCATCGGTGACGCCGCCATCCAGGAAGGACGCTACCCTTTCTCGTAGAGCCGTTGATATCTAGGCTGTAGGAGCGAGAGCCGCTGAGAACCTTGGAACATCACGATGTCCGGAGCCCACTACGCGCTCGGCGTGCTGTTCGCGATCAACTTGATGAACTTCTTCGACCGCAACATTCTCGGTGCGGTCGGGGAGCAGATCCGGCGCGAGTGGGGTCTCGGCGACACGGCGCTGGGCGCTCTGGGCACCGCGTTCACGCTGCTGTATGCGTTCGTCGGCGTGCCCTTCGGGCGGCTCGCGGATCGCGCATCACGCAAGCACATCCTCGCAGCCGGCGTGTTCGTCTGGAGTCTACTCACCGCGGCGTCCGGACTCGCACGCAGCTTCTGGGAGTTGTTCGTCGTCCGGCTCGGCGTGGGCGTCGGTGAGGCGAGCTGTGCGCCCGCGGCCGTTTCATTGATCGGCGATCTGTACAAGACGCGGCACCGCGCCCGCGCGACATCGGTCTTCATGCTGGGCTTGCCGGTTGGGATAGGACTGAGCTTCCTCGTGGGTGGATTCGTCGCGCAACGTTGGGGGTGGCGTGCGGCGCTTTTCCTGGCAGCTGTCCCGGGCACGCTCGTCGCGCTTGCCGCCCTCTTCGTGCACGAACCGGAACGGGGAGTGGTCGAGCAGCACGCCGTGGGTAACAGGCGCCGACCGGGATCGCCTTACAAGCTGGTGCTCTCCATTCCAACGCTGTGGTGGATCATCCTGTCGGGCGCGCTGCACAACTTCAACATGTATGCGCTTGCTGCATTCGTCGCGCCATTCCTCATTCGCTACCACGGCGCGTCGCTCGCGCAGGCCGGCTTGATCTCGATGGTCGTTTACGGGCTGTCCGGTATCGCCGGTCTCCTCGCAGGGGGAATTGCGGCGGACGCGTTGTACGAGCGTCGCAGGAACGGTCGCCTCGTCGTCGCCACCGTCGCAATCGCCATCTGCGCACCGTTGACGTATTTCTCGCTGACTCGCGCCGCTGGCGATGTCCTTGGATTCTCGGTGCTCATGGGCACCGGCATCGGTGTGATGTACGCGTACTACGCGACGGTCTACTCGACGATCCAGGACATTGTCGAGCCGTCGCTGCGTGGCACCGCGATGTCGCTCTACTTCTGTGCCATGTATCTCGCAGGCGCCTCGCTCGGCCCATTGGGCACCGGTGCCTTGAGCGACTATTGCACCGCGAGCGCCGCCACCGCTGCGGGCGTTCTCGACCACACGGCGCAAACGCTGGAGCCGTTCCGCGCGGCAGGCCTCCACTCGGCGATGTACGTGATCCCGGCCCTGGAAGTGTTGTTGGCGGTTGTGCTATTTGCCGCCTCGCGGACGGTCACCCGTGACGTGGAGGCGCTGCGTTCGTGGTCGGCGGAACGTCGCGGCGCTCCCCGCGCGGCGCAGACGGCGCACGCTGCGGAGTGACAGGGGGCGCTCATCGGGCCTGTTCCCAATCTCGACGGGAATATGAACCCTTGAACCTCACCAGGATGCGTTTTCAGCATCCCCTTTTGCCTGAGTTCGCGGCCGATGGTCTGTATGTGGGGCGCGGGTGGACATCTTCACGCTCGCGCTTCGCGCGCGCATCTCTCGAGCAGGCGCATGCGAGCGGAGAGAGGCCAGCAGCACAACAGTGCGATACGATAGGCAGAGTAAAGTTTGAACGGCCGTGCTTGAACATCGGTGGGACCTTAACAACCCGCGATCGACTCGCGTCTTTCCTACGCTTCGTCGCCCGACCCGAGGGAGTCCTCGTTGGAAGCGTTCTTCTCACCGTATTGATCGTCGGGTATCGGTTCGGTGTCGTTTCCACGCGGGGTCGCACATTCGTGCGTCGAACGCATGAGCTGGCCCCTCGCCGCCGGCGATGTGCTGGCGCACTATCGTGTGCTGTCGCCGCTTGGATCGGGCGGGATGGCGCAGGTCTATCTCGCCGAGGATATCCGCCTGGGGCGCCGACTTGCGTTGAAGGTGCTCTCGCCTCGCGCGCCCCGCGACGAGGAGCGGCTGCGCCGATTCCAGCGTGAGGCGCGCACGATCTCCGCGCTCAACCATCCCAACATCCTGACGGTGTACGACGTCGGGCACGACGGCCGGATGCAGTTCCTCGCCACCGAGTACATCGATGGCGTCACGCTCCGGACCGTCCTCGAACGCGGGCGGCTCGAGGTTCGTCAGGCGCTCACCATCGGCATCCAGATCGCTCAGGCTGTGACGGCGGCGCACGGAGCGGGGGTCATTCATCGCGACTTGAAGCCCGAAAACGTGATGATACGCGCGGATGGCTACGTGAAGGTGCTGGATTTCGGGCTGGCGAAGCTCGCCGGCGGGGAACCCTTCGGCGCGAATGCCAATGCCACAACGCAGCTCGTCGAAACACGGGAAGGCGTCGTGATGGGCACGTTCAACTACATGGCGCCTGAGCAGGCCCGCGGGAGCGATATCGATCCGCGAGCCGACCTGTTTGCACTGGGCGTTCTTCTGTACGAGATGATTACCGGTCACGCGCCCTTCGCGGGTGCAACCGCAGCGGACGTTGTCGGCGCCGTTCTCTACCTCGAACCGGAGCCGGTCGGACAGAGGGTCAACATTCCGAATGAGCTGGAACGGATCGTGATGACCGCGCTGCGTAAGGATAGGAACGAAAGATACCAGACGTGCGCGGAGCTGCTGCGGGATCTGAATACGCTCGCACGCGTGCTGGACTCCGGCAGTGACGTCAACCGGGTTGTCAGCCACACCACCGTCGTCACGAGGAGGAGCGGTGCCATGGCGGCCGCGACGTACACTGGCAGCGATCCCGCCTCACCCGTTGTGGAGGCACGGGCCGCGCGACGCCGTCGCACCCGGCGCGTCATTGACTCGCTCGCCGTGCTGCCGCTGGCGAACCAGAGTGAAGACCAGGAGCTCGACTACTTCAGCGACGGCCTGACCGAGAGCCTCATCAACAACCTGTCTCAGATTCCCCGCCTGCGCGTGATGGCGCGCAGCACCGTCTTTCGATATAAGGGACAGCACCCGGATCCCAAGGGGGTCGGTCGGGACCTCGACGTGCAGGCCGTGCTCACGGGCCACGTGGTCGAGCGGGCGGGCACCTTCGTCGTCAGTGCGGAGCTCGTCGACGTCGGCGACGGATCACGTCTGTGGGGAACGGTATTGAACCGGCCTGCGGCAGATGTGTTCGTCCTTCAGGCGGAGATCTCTGAAGAGCTGACGAACGCCCTGCGCCTGCGTTTGAGCCGCGACGAGAGAAAGCGCCTGGGCAAGCGCCACACGGTCAATGCCGAGGCCTACCAGCTGTATCTGCGGGGACGCTACTTCTTGAACATCCGCACCGGCGACGCGCTCAAGAAGGCGCGAACACTGCTCGAACGTGCGGTCGCGAGGGACCCTGAATACGCGCTGGCCCACACGGGCCTGGCGGATTGCTGCTCCCTGATCGCGGTCAGCCTCCGCGCGGTGTCTGGCAGCAGCCTGATTGGACAGGCCCGCGCAGCCACGCTGAAAGCCCTGCAACTGGACGAAGGGCTTGCGGAGGGTCATGCCTCGCTCGCGTTCATCAAGTTCCGCTTCGACTGGGATTGGGCCGGGGCCGAAGCCGAATTCAGGCGGGCGCTCGACCTCAATCCGGGCCATGCTCCATCGCGACAGTGGTATGCGATGTTTCTCGCGTCCCGCTCGCGGTTCGATGAAGCGCTCACGGAGATGAAGAGGGCGCTCGATCTCGATCCCCTGTCGCTCATCATCCAGAGCGGGATCGGGCGCATCCTCCACTTCGCGGGACGGCTCGACGAGGCGATGGCGCAGTACGAGCACGTTCTCCAGACCAATCCGGAATTCGCACAGGCACACATCGATCTGGCGCTGACGCTGATGGCCCGAGCGGAGCTGGAGGCGGCGCGCGCCGAGCTGGCACGCGCCAACGAGCTCGCGGGTCAAGTGTCGACGATTCTGCTGCTCGAAGCGTGTTGTGCCGTGCGGGAAGGACACCTCGACGACGGATCCGCGGCCTTCCGCGATCTGCAGGAGCGCTACGATCGCGGCGCGGCCGGGGCAGACGATCTCGCGATGCTGGCGGCAGTTCTCGGTGACTGGCAGGCGGCGCTCACCTGGCTGACCGAAGCGTGCGCGCAACGGGCGCCGTTCCTCGGCTACGTGGATGTCGAGCCCGCCATGGTCCCGCTCCTTCAGGATACCGCCTGTCGCACGCTCCTTCGTCATCACGGGTTTCGCGCGGGCATGTAACTCGGCACCTCATTCGCCGCGCTGACCGAACCAGATGCGCCAACGCCAGAATCTGGTCGTCTAGAGGCAATGACACACGGCAGCCACCTGGACACCGTCGGGCGATTCAGCGACCGGGCCGCTCAGCTGTATCCGCGATCCTACTGCGACTCGTTGTAGGCCGAGCGAGCCAGCGCGGCGAGGCCGTTCGCACGTGGCCACTGCGGATGTTGCGCCTGGAGTTCGGCCTGCACGGCCGACGCCGTCTCGTCGGCTGAGCGCCCCTGAGCCTTGAGCGCCAGCGTACGAATGCGCACGCTTTCAAGAATGCCGCGGTTCGCCGCGATCATGCCTCCCGGCCCGACTGCTCCGTGTGATGGCACGACCGTCTGAGGCTTCATGGTGTCGAACGTAGCGAGAGCCGCCAGCCAGGCCTTCATGCTCGACACGGCGCCGGCGGCGAGGAACGACTCGTTCATCACCACGTCGCCGGCAAAGAGCACGCCGTCACCTTCGACGAAGAAGCCCGTGTCCCCTCGAGTATGCGTCGGGCCGACGACGACGAATCGTATGCGGACGCCGCCAAGGTCGAGCACGTACTCGCGGTCGAATGTGATGTCCGCGCGGCGTCTCGCCGCGTCCTTCAGGATCTCCGCAGTGATCGGCGATCGGCCAGCGAACATCTGGATCATCTGCATGCCGCCCTGCTCGAACTCGGCCTCCTGCACCGTGGAGTTTACATACTTCGCAGTCGCCGGAAATGCGATGTAGCCAGTGGTGTGTTCGGGGTGGAAATGTGTGGACGCGATATAGAGCTCAGAATCCTTGCCGATCTTGGCCGCCTCCCTGAGGACCGTCTCCCCGTTGCGGCGGCCAAGCCCCGGATCGATGACCAGTGTCGCCCGCGAGCCGACGACGATACCGACGTTGGGTACGAGCGGCACGTTGCCGTCCGGAATGACGTAGGTGTGATCTGCCAGCTTGACGGTCGCATTTTCTTTCACGAGCGGATCCGCTGCCGGCCCTGGGCCGCGTTGAGCCGACAGACTCGACGCGAGGAGTAAAGAAAGGAGTGACGACAAGAGGATCGCGACCGGTAGGCGGCACATGGTGGAAATTCTATTCGATGGCACTCCGGTCGGTGACGACGGGCGGACAATACTTCAGCGTGGCGGAAGCAGCGCTCTCATTGACTTGCCCACGGGCGCCGCGTAGGATGGCTCTGCCTTTCCCCCCAACTGATGCGAACCCGCGTCCTCCTCCACGCGATCGGGACTCTTGTCCTTCTCTGGCCGGCGACGGCCGCTTCGCAGAAGCCTGTCGAGTGCAGCCGCAATCCGGATCAGTCGCGGTGGTTCTTTCGGGCCGGCTCAGCCCCTATGTCGAGGTCGCTCGAGGACCCCGGCCGGATGATGGCGCAGGGAAACTACGGGGGAGATATCAAGCCCGCAGACGGGAACGGCGACGCCCTCGGCGACTGCACGGTGTTCGACTGGTCCGGCGATCCGAAGGACAACACGCCGCCGGTGAAGCCGGTGCCCGAGTCGCGGTGTGAGTTGTACAACTTCAAGCCCCAGGGCAGCCCTTCCGGGATCGACGGCCGGTTCCACCTCGCGTCGGACCCCCGGCCTCCGAAATGATCGGCCGTACCTTCGCGCACTACCGGATCATCGAGCGGCTCGGCGCCGGCGGGATGGGCGAGGTCTATCGCGCGCACGACGAGCACCTCGATCGCGACGTCGCCATCAAGGTGCTGCCGCCAGGGATGCTTGGTGACGCGGCGGCGCGGCGGCGGTTCCGGCGTGAAGCGGAAGCCTTGTCCCGCCTCAACCACGCTCACATCGCAACTGTTCACGACTTCGACAGCGCGGACGGCCTGGACTTCCTGGTGATGGAGTACGTGCAAGGGAGCACGCTGTGGGAGCGCATCGCCTCCGGCCCGCTCTCCGAACGCGAGATCGCGATGCTCGCCGGCGACGTGGCGGCCGCCCTCGAAGACGCGCACGAGCGCGGCATCGTCCACCGCGACCTGAAGCCCGCCAATATCGTTGTGACCCCTAAGGGCCGGGCAAAAGTGCTGGATTTCGGTGTCGCACAGCTGTCGGGTACGGTGGCTGACATCGAACAGACGACCACACAAACGACGAGCGAGGTCGCGGGGACGCTGCCGTACATGGCCCCCGAACAGGTGCGCGGTGAAGCCATTGACGCGAGAACCGACATCTACGCGCTCGGCGTCGTGCTCTTCGAGATGGCGACCGGCAAGCGGCCATTCGACGAGCCACACACCGGTCGCCTTACCGACGCGATCCTGCACGCACCAATCACACCGCCGACGCACTGGCAGCCGCGGCTCAATCCCGAGCTCGAGCGAATTGCGCTGAAATGCCTCGAGCGCGATCCGGAGAACCGCTACCAGTCGGCGAAGGAGCTGGCCATCGATCTGCGGCGGTTTGGATCACCAACGGCCACGCACCAGCCGACGCCGGCGGCTCGACGTCGCGTGTCCACGAGACAGCTCGTACTCGGTGCGGCTGCGGTCATCCTCGCGATCACGGCGGTGGTCTCGCTCCTGATGGGTATGTGGGGTCGGCGCGATCGGCCAGGCACGGCCGGCCCCGATGGCATCGTGTCCATCGTCGCGCTGCCGAGCAAGGTCGTCGCGCAGGCCTCCGATCAGTTTCTGACCGATGCCATCCCCAACACGATCTCGGCGCACCTGACCCAGGTGAACGGCCTCGAGACGAAAGTGCCCCCCACCAGCGTGGAAGTGGATCGCTTGCGCGGCGATCTTGGCAAGCTGGCGGACGCTTACGGGGTCAGCGCGTTCGTGCTGTCGTCGCTCACGGTCGAGTCCGACCATCTGGTATTGAACGTGCAGCTGGTGGATGCGCGCTCGCGACGCTTGATGTGGAGCCGCGACTTCGAAGGCCGGCGCGACGGCTACCTGACGCTGGCGCGCGGGGCAGCTGAAGAACTTCGCGGCGCGGTCCGGCCACAGGCAGCTTCCCTCCTCCCGCAGGCCACGACGTCGAACTCTGAAGCGGAGCTTGCCTACCAGCGCGGGCTGCATCATTTCAACCGCTACAACAACCAGCACGAAAAGGCGGAGTTCGACCAGAGCCTGGCGGCATTCCAGCAGGCGCTGACCCTGGAGCCGAAGATGGCGGACGCGGCCGCCTCCATCGCCTGGCTGCACGAGTTCGCGATCGAGGCCGGAACACCCGTCGATCAGATGCTGCCGGAAGTCAGACGGTGGGGTCAGCGCGCGATCGACATCGACGATCGCAACAGCCGCGCCTGGGCGGTGATGTCGTTCACGGAACTGATCGGAACACCGGCCCGGCCGCGCGACGCGCTCGTCTACGCGTTGCGCGCTGCGACGCGCGGCCCGCGAGATGCGTTTGCCATCAACGCCATCGGCACCGCGCTCTGGGGCCTCGCGTCGTCGCTCGCGCTCGCGAGCATGGAGGAAGCGGCCCGGCTGGACCCCCTCTACCTCTATCCGCCGCTCAACGCGTCCGAGCTGCTGGTTTATCTCAATCGTCGGGAGGAGGCGCTGGCCTACGCGGAGAAGGTCCTGCGCCTCGAGCCGGAGATGCCGGGTGCTCTCATCAGGAAAGCGCTCGCGCTCTTCGAACTGGGCCGTGCCGCGGAACTGTCCGCACTGATTCCGACCGTCCAGCGGCAGGCCTCAGAGGGTCGAGCCGATCCGGAGTTCGTCTCGATGATCAGGGATGCCGCCGCACTCCTTGCCGGAGATGCAGCGGCGAAGGGCGCCGCACTCGATCGGCTGGAGCGTCAGGTGCAGAATCCCGGCCCATTCGCGGAATATCCCCCGGTCTACACCTGGCTGATCCGTTACGGCCGCACCGCCGGAGCGCTCACCGCCCTCGAATACCGTACGCGCAAGGGACGCGTGCCCTACGACTTTCTGCGCCTGGCGCCGGAGTTCAAATCGTTCGCCACCAATGAGCGCTTCGTTCGCGCGCTGGCGGTGGCGCGAGCGCAGTTCGATGACACGCTCGCGCTGCTCAGAGAGGCGGACGCACGATCGGAGTTGCCGGCGTTCCTGCGGCAGCCGCTAAGCGATCTGCTGCGGACGCTGGGCATCAGCAGCAGCCAGCGTGCGAGTCGCGACTGACTCTCCACCTGATCGTTGCTGCCGGGGGTATGCTGCCGTGAAGCGTCGTTCCCTTTTCCTTTGACTCATCCCGGTTCGTGTTGTGACGAGGGCGGAACGCCGCCGGTGGCGCCACCCTCCAATCCCACTGCGCGCAGAATCCGCCGGAACCGCGGATCCTCGTGCAGGGAGACGAACACCGGATCGACTCCGACGCCGACCATCTCCGGCAGCCGCAGCTCACACGCTCGAGTCAGGTATCCGAGGGCTCGATCGACATCGCCGAGACCGACGAACGCCTCCGCGAAATCATACGGGGACACCTCCTCCTGCGTGGTGGCCCGCTCCTTCATTTCATCGATGACGCGCAGCGCGTCATCCGCTCGTCCGTTCTACGCCCGAACGAACGCCAGACCAGAGAGAAGCGTCGGCGACTCTCGGCTCGCGCGCGTGAGCAGATCGATCGACGCTTCCCCTCGCCCGGCAAAATGCTGCGCCATCCCAAGAAAGTACTGCGCCGGCTCGGACTGAGACTCGAGCTCGAGCGCGGCCAACGAGGCGGCGATCGCCCGCTCGAATTCGCCCGCAACGTACGACACGCTGGCCACAGCCACGAGTGTCTTTGGCGCAACCGGGTCCAGTTGCGCGGCGAACTCGACCTGCTCGAGGGCCGCCTGGTGATCACCGAGCCAGGACGCGCACCGGGCCAGGCCTCTCAGCGCTTTCACCGAATTGGGATTCAACTGGAGCGCCTGGCTGAATTCCAGGCCGGCGCGGTGCAGATCCCACTCGAGCGTGGCGATCATTCCAAGACACGCGCGGGCGTCATCCAGCGTGGGGTCGAGCTTGATGGCCTCGAGCGCTGCGGCCTTGGCTTTCGGCAACGCTTCAGAACGGGCGATCAGGCGAAAGGGCGCAGCAGAGTAATACCACTCGGCCAGTGCGGCGTGCGCGCGCCCGTGCGCGGGATCTTTCTGGACGGCGCTCGAGAGGTACTGGAAGCTGCGCCGCAGACCGTCGAGCGTCACGCGATCAAGGAAGTACCTGCCGCGCAGGTACGCCTCGTTCGCAGCGCGATCGTGGGACCATGCCGCGGCCCGACGTTTGCGATCCGCCGGCGTCAGTTCGAGTTGCAACGTGATCGCCATTGTCGCGGCGATGTCGTTCTGCGCCCGCAGCACGTCATCCAATGGACAGTCGTAGGTCTCGCTCCACAACACGAGCCCGGTCGCCGCTTGCACGAGATCGAGGCGCACCTCCACGCGTTCGGCGCTGCCCGAAACGTGCCCGCGAATCACGCCATCGACGCCGAGCGTGTGCGCGACGACGGCGAGATCGCGACGGTGGTCTTCGAAGCGGAGCGATGAGGCACGCGAGATCACACGAAGCGGCCGGATGGCGGATAACGCGGAGGTCAGCGCATCGGTCAGCCCGTCCGGGACGTACTCTTCCAGCGTGTCGGGAGAGAGGTTCTCGAATGGCAGCACCACGAGACGGCGGATGGATCGGGCGCCGGCCTTTGGCTGCGCCTGACGCGACTTCCGTCGCAGCCGCGCCGTCGTAGGTAACGACCTGAGCACGTCGAGCAACTCTTCGAGGCGTTGCCAGCGTTCGTCAGGATTCCTGACGAGACACTTCCGAATGACACGCCCGAGCGCCTGAGCGCCCGATCCTGTGGCCGGCAGCGGAGCGGGATCGCAGCGAAGAATGGCAGCGACGAGCGCTGGTACTGTCGCACCGTTGAACGGCCGCCGCCCGCTGAACATTTCGTACAGCAGCGCACCGAACGAAAAGATGTCCGAACGGACGTCGCCACCCTGGTTCTCGAGCTGCTCTGGCGCCATGTAGGGAAGCGTTCCGGCAACGCCTTGCCGGCTGAGAACCGTCGGGGATGTGTCTGTGTCCTCGTACGCCAGATCCAGCGGCCTGGCAAGGCCGAAGTCGAGGACCTTCGCGCCGTTCGCCGTCACCATGACGTTGCTCGGTTTCAGGTCGCCGTGCAGCAGCCCGCATCGATGCGCCTCGGCCAGCGCCTCGGCGATTTGTGTGCCGTAGCGAATCACCTGTTCCGGTGGGAAGGGGCCGCGTTCGAGCTGCTCTCGAATGGTTTCACCGGCGAGGAATTCCATCACGAGGTAGTCCATGCCTTCGTGATGGCCGATGTCGTACAGCGTGCAGATGTGGGGGTGATTGAGGCGCGAGATCGCCTTGGCCTCTCGCTCGAAATATCGGCGAGCCCGAGTGTCCGGCACCAAGGTCTCCGGGAGCAGCTTGATGGCCACAGGACGACCCAGCCGCGTATCGCGAGCCTTGTACACTTCCCCCATTCCACCGGCGCCGAGCAGCATCACCAGCTCGTAGACACCGATCCGCGAACCCGGTTCGAGCGGAACAAGTCGGGCGCCGACGGGCCTTGCCGCTCCAGCCGCCGCGGCGAGCTCCACGGCTGGACCATCGAAGAAGGCGTGCATGGCGACGCCGTGCCGCAGCAGCGATTCGACCTCGTGCCGCAGCGTTTCATCGCCAGCACACTCGTTCTCGAGAAAATGATCGCGCGCCTCCCCGTCACGCTCCAGTGCCGCGTGATAGAGCGACTCGACGCGTCGCGATCGTTCGGGAGGCATGGCTCGAAGAGATTGTAGTTCTGCCTTCTCACTCGACAGTGAGAAGTAGCATTCGGAACATGAACGTTTCCCGCAAGCAGTTTCGACTCACCGCGCTCGACGGACTCAGGCAGCTCGTTGCGCGACTACTTCTTCGCAGGCGCCTGTCCCGCCTCCACCAGCTTGAGATCGAACGCTCCGTTGCTCTCGACGAAGAACAGACATTCCGACCCCTTGTCACAGGACGTCGTGTGCCGGTAGTTCCCGCCTGGCTGCATCAGGTACGAACCGGGTCCGAGACGGAATTCGGGCTTCCCCTCTGGCTGTTGAATGTACGTGCCCGACACGAACACAACCTTGATGTCATGCGTGTGCGTGTGGAGCGGCGCGGCAAACCCGGCCGGAAGCTTGAAGAACGCACCGAATGCTCCTTTCGTGTGGTCGCCCCACAGATCAGCGACCTTGACGCCAGGAGCGCCCTTGGGATCCAGATCGGTCCATTTCAGCTCACCTGCAGGCATGACAATCGGTTTCCTTGCCGACGAAGTCGCGGCCTTCTTTGTCTTCTTCGCTTCAGGCTCCTGCGCCCCTACCGCTGTTCCCAGGGTCAAGACCGCGGTGACCACCAGTACAAGCGCTCGCATTGAATCCTCCTCGGACGTGATCCTTTTTCGTTCGATGCTCGTCTATACGGTATTCTCTTCTGCCGCTGTAGAGCGGCGCCTTCAGGCCCCGCTCAGCGCGGGCTAAAGCCCGCGCTCTACATGGCAAACCGAGTCAACTTCGGGTCTCGTCCCCATTGTTGGCGCGCGAGATTCGCTTGGCATGACGAGGTGCCGTCATTGTCGGCGTCTCGTTCGTGCCAGGCCATGGCGCCCAATCCACGCCGTCGGGACGCATGCCCACGCCGGCAGCATACAACACCGACTCGGAGACACCATCGATCCCGAGATCCCGCTCGATCCGGCTGTCTGCCAGCGCCATCGTGCAGAACGGCGCCAGCCCGAGCCACGTGGCGACGAGACAGAACGTCTGACACAGATGTCCCGCCTCGGCGAGGATCGCGCGATACGCGCGGGCGTACGGATAGCGCCACTGCACGCGTTCGAAAACAGCGGTCATGAGCAGGAGCGCTGCCGCGTCTTCATACCAAGGTTGACCGGGCAGATAGTCGGCGATCCGTGGCGCCCGCGATCGCGTCATTGGTGCGAGCCGGTGAGTGTCAGGATTGTAGTGATACAAACCGGGCTGAAGGGTGCCGACGTTCCGCGCATGAACGTACACTTCGATGCTGTGCCTCGCGCCGCCGGAGGGTGACGTTTTGAGGGCGAAGCGTCCGAGGCGCGGCACTTCGATCCACCCGTGCACGCCCCACGTCAGCTGAAGCAGCGTCGCCAGACCGGACAACGGCAGTGAACGACGGCTGAACCGGCGCCACGTCCTGCGCGCGAGCAGGACGGACGGCAGCTCTCCATCGACGCGCGCGCGCGGCAACGGAACGCCCTCAACAGCATCGGGCTTGAGTGGTGATGGCAGCGGGCGCGTGCGCGCGCGTGCGCAGGCATCACCGAGTTGATCGGTCCCAGCCGAGTTGAAGGCGACATCCTTCGTGGCAAGGTGAAAGAATCCTGCGGTTGGATTCCACGTACCCCACCGGCTCAACTCGGCGTCCACCTTCCGCGGCTCGTCGGTGGATCGCGTCACGAATGTCCGATCGACCATCAGATCGATCAGACGGCGGAGGAGCCGTCGCTCTTCGAGCGAACGGGCCCCCGAGAGGTTATCCAGGGTTCGCCAGTCGGCGAGTTCATCGAGCACCTCGATGACCAGCGGCGAACCACGCACCACCACTCCCGTCGCATAGTTGAGCACGA
Organism: Acidobacteriota bacterium; assembly: GCA_046727175.1. GTDB lineage: Bacteria > Acidobacteriota > Vicinamibacteria > Vicinamibacterales > 2-12-FULL-66-21 > JBKPCD01. Next base: position 19,525 of record JBKPCD010000141.1, read on the forward strand.
CGAGCTGGCCATCGTGCCAGAAGGACACGACGTGCGGCGCGCGCCGGAACTCGGGCGGAGTGCGCCGCCGCCGTCGAAGGTCTTTCACCGAGGCAGCCATGCGGAGAATTCGAGTACGGACGGCGGTCTCAGCGCTTGCGGCCTTTCGATCGCTTGCTGCGCCTAGCCCGGCGCTTCTGCTGCGGAGGGATTTCGAAGGTCATGTTGGGTTGCTCGCATGGAATCTTCTTCAAAAGTACGTATGCCACTCCCATTTCGGCAAGTGCCTTCCTGTACTTGAGTTGCTGCGCGAGACTAAGTTGGGGGTTCTCCTTCAGACTCGCTTTAAGGTTGTCAATTCCTCCCTCCAAGTTTTCCTTACAAGTTTTGAGGTTCAGCTTTACTGTCGGCATACGGCCTCCGTTTTAAAGGATTCAGCCCGCCCGTCAGGGCGCCTCACAACCCTAACCGCTTCAGCAGCTGGTCAAACCGGGGGTCCGAACGGAGTGGATCCCACCGCGGATCCACCTTCATCCAAAGGATTCGGCGTGCCTTGATGTTCATGGCCTCATGCAGATGCCGAAAAGCGTCGTCGAAACGGCCCAGTCTCGTATAAACGAGAGAAAAGAGTTCTGGTGAAACCTCCTCGGACGTGGACAGTCGATCGAGCCCTGCCAGCGCTTCAGCCGTTCGTCCGGCTGCCGCGTGGGCACTGGCGATCTCTGCCTCGGCGTAGGCTTCACCAGCAGAGGAGTCACGCAGCTTCTGAAACTCGGCGATGGCCTCGTTGAATCTTCCTGTGGCTGCGAAGATGCGTCCCAACCTTGTGTGTACCGCGTTCGGATTTGCAGCGCGACCCTCGAGCGCCCGCGCCATCGTTTCCGCCTCCGAGAATCGATCGGCATATTGGAGCATCGACACGAGCTCGAGATCAGCAGTGTTCGAGTATGGATCCAGCCGCCGTGCCTCTTCCAGTTGTTCGAGGGCCTCGGCGACTCGCGCGCGCGCGGCGAGAAAGTGCGCATAACGTATCCGCGCGAAATCGTAGCTTGTACTGAGCGAAGTCGCGCGGCGAAAAGCGTTCTCGGCGGTGCCCCAATCCCAATCCAACTGGAACGCGACCTCTGCGAGGACCGCGTGAGCCTCGGCGAGCGAGGGATCGAGTTCGAGCGCCTTCCGTGCCGCCAACCTCGCGAGCGGTCCGTTAACGGACCACTCCGATCTTCTTGCTCCGCTTCCGAGGTCCAGATAGACGTGACCCAGCGCGCCGTAAGCGGGCGCAAATGAACTATCCAACTGGACTGCGCGCTCGAATTCGGCACGGGCGTTTTCCAGGTCCGATCGGCTCGCCCTTGCAAGGGAGTACAAACCACGTGCGTAGGCGTCATACGCTTGAGTGCTGGCTGTAGCGGGCCGGCGGAGTTGTGTGACGATGCGCGGCCGCACTTCGACGTTCACCGCACTGGCGATCGACAGCGCACTGGCATGCCGAAGAGACGCCAGATTCACTCTCGACACCTGGAACGTCTGGGCCCAGCTCGGAGAATCGCTTCCGGCCTGAAACAGGCGGAGTTTGACCTCGAGCTCGTCTCCAATCTGGGAGACCGTTCCGCCAACAACAGCCGCGGCCCTGAGCCGGTTCGTCACTTCAGGCATCGTGAGCCCCGCCGATTTCGCGTTGACTGCCGATTGCGGTGAGCTCACCCTGAGCGTATCGATCATCGCGAGGCTTTGATAGATCTCGTCGGTGATCGCGTGCGCGATGTGGCTCTCGACTCCAAGCCCTGCGTCGAGAGGGAGGAGCACAACCAACGGAGGTCGAGTGCTCGATCCGCGCAGGATCGGCCACGTGACGACGGCAGCTACCAGCGCGAGGACCATCGCCGCTGCCATCAGCACAACACGCAAGTCGAACCCGCGCCGCGCCGCCAGTGCCGCTTCCAGCTCGCCGACGCTGGCGTATCGATCTTTGGGATCGGGCGCAATCGCGCGCTCGACGACGCGCACGAACCACGCCGGGGCGCCCGGTGCAGCATCGCGCAGCCGCTGCCGGCGCCCGTGGGCATGCGCGTCGCGAAGCTCGTCGTACGTGCGTCCGCGAACTGGATAGTCGTTCGTGACCAGGTGATAGAGCAGGACGCCGAGACTGTAGATGTCGCTGCGGACCGATGCCTCCGCGCCGGCCAGGACCTCGGGCGCCGTGTACAACGGCGTACCCGTCAACCGCAGGGGCCTGGCGTTTTCGTCTCTGAGCGCCTGGCCCGCACCGAAGTCCATCAGGACGATCCGTCCGCCGTCTTCCCGCATGACGTTCTGGGGCTTCACGTCGCGATGAACGAGGCCGACGGCGTGCACTGCCGAGAGCGCCTGACACAAATCCTGACCGATGAGCGCGGCTTCGCGTGCGCTGCGCACGCCCTCGGTCGAGAGAATCTGCTCGAGGGTCTTCCCTCGGACGAACTCCATGCAGATTCCGACGCGCCCGTCCCACGGCTCCGCGGCGTGCACCGTCACGACATTCGGATGGCGCACGCGTGCCAGGACGCGGGCCTCGTCCACGATTCGCTCCTGCTGCTGATCGTGGCGAAGCATCTTCAGCGCCACTTCGCGACACAAATGCGCATCGAACGCGCGATAGACGTCGCCGAACGCGCCCCGACCGATGCACTCGAGCAGCTCGAAGCGCCCCCACTGCTCCGTCTGCGTCAGCTGGTCGTCGTCTGCCGTCTTGGGGCGCAGCGGGACGACATCTCGCTGGACCTCCGCCAGGCGTAAGACGGGTTGAGCTGGAATACGACTCGCAAGGACCCTTGCACTGCGGTAAAGCGCGTCTTCGTCAATCGACCTCATCTCGCGGCGCTGGACGTCGGAGATTCGCGCGAGGATCTGCAGCTGTCGAATCAGCGCGTGATCGCGCTCGTCATCGAATTGCGCGTCGATCGCGTCCCAATCCAGATCGCTCGTGCCGTCAGCGACCAGGTCGACGACGGTTTTCAACGCCGCACGCCGCGCTGTCATGGCTGATCCCCCGATGATGGGTGAATGTCCCGGCGCCTCGAGGCGGACATTTCGTGGGCGAGCCGCAGCACCGCCCGTTTCACCGCAGCTCGCGCGGCATTCTCCGATGCGAGTCCGAGCTGCGCTGCGATCTCACTGAATCCCAACTGCTCGTCGATACGAAGGGAGATCAGTTCTGCGTCCCGCGATTTCACGCGCTCGAGCGCGGCTTCGTACGACTCGATCTGCCGTCGGTCGAGCGCCGAGGTAGCCGCGGGTCGCTGTTCATTGAGGGGCGCGGGAACCGGTCTCGTGTTGGATGTCCGCCAATGCTCGACGACTAGATTTCGCAGGATCTTTCGCATGTAGGCGACTAACGCGCCCTGGTCACGATGGTCGAACTCGTGGACTCGACTGAGGCCTTTCTCGACGGCCTGAAGCACGAGGTCCTGCGCGTCGGCCGTGCTCCGTAGTGATCCCGGCAAGCGGCCGGCGGCGTACCACGTCAGGGATTTGAGGCAGCGAAGGCAGAGCGCTTCGGTCGCGTCCCGATCGCCGGCGCGGGCTCGAAGCGTCAGTTCGACTGTCGATTGCAAGCGCGGCGCGCCGGAGGCCGGCGGCTTGCCCTGCCCCTCGGCGATACACCTGGGGGTTCGCAGCAACACGGCGTCGACCGCCTGCACATTCGCGACCGGCGGCACCCCAGTACCATCGCTGTGCATGCTGAAAGCCTCCGACCCGACACGCGCGTCGCTGTCTTCGAGAGGCGCAATCTTCCCACAGACGAGCCACGAGGCCAATCCGGAGGAGCGCCTCGCGGGCGGATCAGGGCCTGTTCCTAAGAACGTTGGAATGACCTGCACCAAACAGGTCGGCGCGCGAAAAAGACGAGAAACCGGAGCACGCCAGGAAGGGCTGCCGCCTTGGCGGCTAAAAGCTGTTTTGGGACAACACGATGCGGCCGTCGGCAACCTGCCGTCAGGAGAGCCGGTAGCCGCCGGTCGGACGAATCCTTACCAGGATGCTGAAAACGCATCCTGAATGGGAGATGGAAGATGGGGAATGGGAAAACCTATACATTTTTGCCATCTCCCATTTCCCATTTTCCATCAGGCCGTCTTTCTGTCGCGGGATACTCCTGATCTCGTCGAGATGGCACGCTTCCTTGGCGGTGCCCCCGCTGCGTCTGCGTGAGTGTCGGGCGGTCAGCGGCTAATTGTCTCCGCAATCCGCGCGGGGTAATCCGGAAAGTACCGCTCGATGATCGGCAGCTCGAACCGGCGCAGGATGGATTCCTTGGGCTCCCGTTCCAGGAGGAACTCGAACGACGCTTCGAGCAGTCGCTCCGCACTTGCGTCGGGCGCGTACCGCGCGACATCTGAGGGGCGCACCGTCACCTCGTGGGTCGTGGATCCCCGACCGTCGTCAACGGTGACTTCGTAGACCGCTGCGTTTTTGTGCGTGATTCGAATCGTCGCCATGAGGTGTGCGGCGCCGCACGCGAGTATTCTCCTGCCGGAGACCGAGCGCGGGCGCGGTGTTCACTCCTGTCGCAGTGCGAGCGTCGGGTCGACGCTTGCCGCGCGCCATGCCGGCACGGCGCACGCGACCAACACCGACATGCCCATTACGACGGCGGCGCCGGCGTACGACACCGGGTCGGCCGGGCCGACACCAAACAACAGACTGCGCAGTCCGCGCGCGAGCAGGAACGCACCCAGCAGACCGACGACCGTGCCTGACGTGGCAAGCACGGTGCCATGCCGAAGCACCATCGCGAGCACCTGTCCAGGCCTCGCGCCGAGCGCCATGCGCAGCCCGATCTCCGCCGTCCGCCGCGCGACGACCTGCGCCATCAGTCCAAAGATCCCGACGGCCGCCAGCAACACCGCGAGCAGCGAGAAGAGGGTCAGCAGCAGCACCTGGAAGCGGCGCACGGCGAGCGACTCGCCAATCTCCGCTTCGACGGTGCTGACGGCGGTGATCGGTCCCGCAGGATCGAGCCGCCGGATTTCCGCGCGGACTGCCGGAACCAGCGCCAGCGGATTGCCGTCGGTCGCGACGAGAAGCTGCATACCTCGCCCCATCCGACCCGACGGCAGGAACGTCTCTAGCCGCGCGCCCTGGTGCATTCCACGCCGGCGCATATCGCCGGCGACGCCGACGATGGTGATCCAGGGAGTCTCCTGCGGCTGTGGACGAGGGTCACCGAAGACCATGCGCTTGCCGACCGGATCCTGATTCGGCCAATATCGATTCGCGAACGTCTCGTTGATCACGATCGTGCGCGCGGCGCCATCCTTGTCGCGCTCATCGAAAAACCGGCCGCGCACGAGGCGGACCTGCATGGCCTCGAAGAAGCCGGGGGATACACTGTCGATTGTTGCCTCGATCTGCTCGGATGGCGGGAACGGCGGCCGATCTTCGAGCGTGAACGTACCTGAGCCCGGCGTGCTGCTCAGAAAAAGGTTCGACACGAGGCCGACGCCTCGAACGCCGGGCAGCGCGCGCACGCGCGGCAACAGCTGTTCGTAGAACTGGACCAGGTGCGCGGATTGCGGCAATCGCGTCCGCGACGCGTTGATACGCATCGTCAGGACGTCAGCCGTCCGGAAGCCGGCTTTCGTGCCTCGCAGAGCGCCGAACGATCGCAGGAGCAGACCCGCGCCGGCGAGGAGCAGGATGGCGAGCGCGCACTGCACGACGATCAGAGCCGATCGTGTTCGTGCCGCGGTTCGCGATCCGGCCATTCCACGTCCACTGTCGCGCAGCGCCTGCTGCAGGTCGACCCGTGACAGGCGCCACGCGGGCCATAAGCCGAACGCGAGGGCGGTCAGCGTGGTCAGACCGATGGCGAAGGCGAGCACGCCGCCGTCCAGTGCAATCTCGTCGAGCCGCGGGAGATCGCGCGGTGCGAGCGCGCGCAGTGCGCGAACGCCTCCGTATGCGGCCAGAATCCCCGTGATGCCGGCGACGGCCGCAAGGACACCCGCCTCGACCAGGAGCTGCCGAACGATGCGCCGGCGGCTGCCGCCCAGTGCTGCGCGCACCATGATCTCGCGAATGCGCGCTTCAGCGCGCGCGAGAAAGAGTCCCGCGACGTTGACGCAGGCGATGAGCAGCACGAACCCTACGGCGCCAAGCAGGACGAGCAGCGGAGTCCTCACGTCCCCGGCGACGTGCCTCTCGAGCGGATTGACGTACACACCGTAGCCGGCGTTGTCCACCGGGTATTGCTGCTCGAGCTGTCGGCCGACCAGTTCCATGTCGGTTTGGGCCTGCATGGGCGTGACGCCCGGCTTGAGCCGGGCAATCATCTGAAGCCAGTACCCGACGCGCGTTTTGGCGCGCTCGTTGATAACGAGCGGCGCCCAGAATTCACTGTCTTTCCTCGGAAACTCGAAGCCCGGCGGCATCACGCCGATGATGGTGAACCGACGGCCGTCGAAGTCGAGCACCTTGCCCTCTACGAGGCCGCCGCCGAAGCGCCGCTGCCACAGACGCCATCCGATCACGACGACGGTCTCTTTGCCTGCCGCTTCTTCATCCTTTCTGAACACGCGGCCCTGGAGCGGAACGGCGCCGAGCACCTCGAAGAGCGCGGCCTCGGTATAAGCGCCTCTGATCCTCTCTGGTTCGCCGTCCGAGATCAGGTTCACCGACGGTTCGGTGAAGGCGGCGATAGAAGCGAACGAGTGGCTCATGCGCCCGTAGTCCTGGTAGTTCAGGTACGAGGCCCAGTCTTCGCGCATCTGCAGACGTCGGTTGTCCATCCAAACGCGGACGAGCTGCTCGGGCTCCTTGTACGGCAGCGGCTTCAGGATCACGCTGCGGACGACGCTGAAAAGGGCAGTGTTGGCACCGATGCCCAGGGCCAGGGTGGCGACCGCGAGGGATGCAAACCCGGGATTGAGGCGGAGTTGCCGGAAGCCGTAGCGAAGATCCGTGATCAGGCCTGACATCGTCGGCATCGGACGCCTCCCGATTTGGGAACGTGCAGCGAGTTCGTGCGAACGTCCCGGAAATGATACGGCACGTTCAATTGGAAGAGACGATCAAGGAAAGCCGGAAGTTTGCCTCCACCAACGCGAGCCGCTGGTATACTCCCCGCATCGTATCCAAAAAACCGTTCGAATTGGCCGAGGCTGCCGGCGGCCCTGGCTGTTCATCTCGACGAGCGGGTTCCACGCGTGATCAAAGAATGATTCAGGACCGAGTCGCGACGACCGCTCGCTGGAGACGCGCTCGCCAGATTTTCGACGAGCTCGTCGATCTCGACGCCGCCGAACGGGCACGCGGCCTCTCGGAGGCGTGCGGCGGCGACACGGATCTCCGCCGCGAAGTCGAATCCCTGCTCTCCCACGATCGATCGTCGAACGACACCTTCGAGCGACTCGTCGCCGAAGCAGCGCTCGAACTTGGCGCCGGATCGACGAAGGAGGATTTCAGCCCGATCCCCCCGGTCATCGGCCGCTACCGGATTCTCGCGAGGCTCGGCGAGGGCGGCATGGGTGAGATTTTCCTGGCCGAAGACACAAGCCTCGGCCGGCGCGTTGCGATCAAACTGCCGTCGACGCGACTGGCAGGCGACGCCGAGACGCGGCTGAAGCTTCTGCAGGAAGCGCGCGCCGCCGCGACGATCAATCACCCGCACGTGTGTGTCGTTCACGAAGTCGGCGAGGGGCCGTCCGGTCGCCCGTTCATCGCCATGGAGTACGTCGAAGGAGAGACACTCGCGGAGCGCCTGCAGCGCGGCCGGCTCTCTCCTGCCGAAGTGTCCGAAGCTCGGGCAGCAGGCCGCGAGCGCGTTGCAGGAGGCTCACTCGAGAGGCGTCGTTCACCGCGATCTCAAGCCGTCCAACATCATACTGACACCGCACGGCGTCAAGCTTCTCGATTTCGGTCTGGCAAGCGTCGCGCAATCTGCGATCGCGAACGAAGGAACACCTGGCGTCGTGTTCGCGGGCACGATCCCGTACATGAGCCCTGAACAGATCCGCGCGGAAGACGTGGATCATCGCACCGATCTGTACTCGCTCGGCGTCGTTCTGTACGAGGCCGCTGCGGGACATCGTCCGTTCGACGCGCGGACACCTTTCGAGCTGTGTGAATCCATTCTGAAATCCGAGCCGCCCACCGAGGCGGTCGAGAATCTGCCGAAGGCGATCGATCGCGTAATCCGTCGCGCGCTCGCGAAGAGTCGCGTCGATCGGTACCAGAGCGCCGCCGAACTGTCGGCCGATCTCTCCGATCTCGTTGCAGAGACTCGTGCCGCGCGATCGCGTCGGCTCGCGCTTGCAGTCGTTGCGGCGGCGATCGTGGGTGCGCTCACGTACTCGCTCACTCCCCGGTCGTCGACGTTCCCTGCGCCACACCGCGACACCGTTCTCATCGTGGACTTCGCAAACGCGACGCGGGATCCGGCGTTCGACGGCACGCTGAAGCAGGCGCTGATCGGGCAGCTGCAGCAGACACCGTTCCTGAGTCTCTTTCCCGAAGACGGCGTACGGGAGACGCTGCGGCTCATGTCGCGGTCATCGGAGGAGCGGCTGACAAGTGAGGCTGCCCTGGAGATCTGCCAGCGACGAGGTATCAAAGCCTGGATCGGCGGTTCGATCGCACCGCTCGGCAGACGATATGTCATCACCCTCGATGCCCTGGACGGCCAAACCGGAAAGCTGCTGACGCGCGAGCGGATCGAAGCTGACACCAGGGTCGAAGTGCTGCCCGCGCTCGGCAAGATTGCCATCCAGCTTCGACAGAAACTCGGCGAGCCGTATCAATCCATTCAGAAGTTCAACTCGCCGATCGAACAGGCGACGACCAGCTCGCTCGACGCGCTGAGAGCGTACGCGCTTGGCGTCGAGCAGGCAGGACGGGGCAATTACCCCGTGGCGGTCTCGCTCTACGAGCGTGCCATTCAGATCGACCCCAGGTTTGCGGTCGCCCACGAAGCGCTCGCTCGCGAGCAGATCAATTCCGGGTACTCGCAAGAAGTCGTGGCCGCGGCGGCGACGCGCGCGTACGAGCTGCGCGGTCGCGCAACCGAGCAGGAGAAACTGAGCATCGCGGCGCTGTACCACTCGCGCGTGAACGGCGATCTCGAGCAATCGATAGAGACGGGGGAACGGTGGAAGAGGACTTTCCCGCTCGAGTGGCGACCGTATCATCTCCTCGGAGATCTCTACAACGCCACGGCTCAATACGAGAAGGCCGTCGAAGCCGCGCGCGAAGCGGTCAGGCTCAATCCGGACGTGGCGGCCGCGTACTCGAACCTGGCGGGCTCGCTCTTCGCGCTCGATCGCTTCGACGAGGCGCGGACGATCTACCGCGAAGCGATGGCGCGGGGTCTCGATGCGCCCGAGTATCATGCATACCTTTGGAGGATCGCGTACTACCTGGGCGACACGGAGGGCGCCCAGCAGGAGCTCGACTGGGCGGCCGCGAGCTCGACGTGGGCGTTCAACATGGCTTCGCTTGCATCGGCGCTTCAGGGGCGCTGGCGCGACGCGCAACGGTCCTCACAGGAAGCAACCGAGTTCTTCGATGCCCGTGACTTGAAGGGATTCGCCGCTATGGCCGCACGGTACGACGCCGTCACCGGCGCGCTGGTTGGCGATTGCACGGCGACGCGAAGAAGAACGCAACAAACGCTCGGTCCGTCGGAGCCCGTCGACGAGCAGGCGAGAGCCATCGCGGCGCTTGCCATCTGCGGTGAGAGCAGCGGCGCCGCGGCGTTTGCGGCGCGCTTGAAACAGCAGCATCCGCGCGACACGATGCTGAATCGCGTGTGGCTGCCCCTCATGCGCGCAGCCGTCTCGCTCGATCGCGAGCCCGCTCAGGCCATCGACGCATTGCGGACAGCCGCACCGTACGAAGGCGCGGCGGAGTCGTGGCCAATCTACCTGCGCGGTCTGGCGCTCCTGCGTGCTGGCCGGGGAAACGACGCACGCATCGAGTTTCAAAAGATTCTCAGCCACCGCGGCCGAACGTTCTGGGTGCCGTTCTATCCGCTCGCGCACCTTGGCGTGGCACGCGCAGCGGCGATGACCGGCGACGGCACGGCCGCCGGGCGCGCGTACCGCGAGTTCTTCGCGTTGTGGAAGGAAGCGGATTCTGATCTGCCGGTGCTCGTGGAGGCCAAGAAGGAGTACGGCAGCCTGTCAGCTCAGTGAGAGCTCTCTCCGGAGCCATGCGCGCGCGTGGCGCAGATCGCGATCCACGGACGCCTCTGAAATACCGACCAGCTCCCCGATCTCGGGATATGTGAGCCCACCGAAGTACGAGAGCTCGACGATCTCCGCCTGACGAGCGTCGAGCTCGCGGAGACGCTCCATCGCTTCATCGAGCGCCAGGACATCGATTGGGTTCGCGTCCGGCGCCGGAATGGGTCCGGTCAGGGTCACGTGCAAGGCATCGCCGCCCCGCTTGTCGGCGCGCCTGGCGCGCGCGTGCTCGACGAGGATTCGCCGCATGACACGGGCGGCCACGCTGAGAAAATGCGTGCGGTTCTTCCAGTCGACGTCCGCCTTGACGAGTCGCAGGTACGCCTCGTGCACCAGCATGGTCGGCTGCAACGAGTGCGCGGCCGCCTCGCGCCGGAGCTGGCCGCGCGCGAGCCGGCGAAGCTCCTCGTACACGAGAGGAATCAATCGCGCGTAGGCATCCTTACTGCCGGCGCGCCACTCCTGCAGCAACTGCGCGATCGATTCAGGCTCCATTCCTCGCCTCCCCGCTCGAGGCCGACACCGTGCTGGTTGTATGCGATGAGGGGATTCTGCCACTGAATTCGCATACCTGGGCAGGAATCCTTTCAACAACTCACGAGAAGGTCACGAAGGGCCCGCTCGCGCCGCCGCAGCTCGATCTATTCCTCTCGACCGTCAAAAGAGACGGAGGACAGCGCGATCCCTGGCTCGAGGCCTGAATGAAGGAGTGCCGCCATGCGACTGATGTGTCGAGTGTTGATGGTCGGATGTGTGCTCGCGGGCGCGACGAGCGCGTCGGCGCAAACGAAGTTCACGGGCAAATGCAGCCAGGGAAAACCGGACCCGAACCACGTGATCAAAGTCGACGATCGTGCCAACCACGCGTTGGTGCTCGGGCAGGTTACCTGCACGTGGTCCGGCGGTGAGGTCGCGGGCCTCGCCCTCAAGTCCGAGGTCGACACTGTCGTCTCCGACATGACGGGCACGACCTCCCGGGATCGCGGCTACGGTGTGGGGACGGCGGCGAACGGCGACAAGTACTACGTCCGCTTCGAGGGCACGACCAACTACAAGGGCGAAGCGCCGACGACGGCGACGTGCACCTGGACGTTCACCGGCGGCACAGGGAAGCTGCGCGGACTGACCGGAAAAGGTACGTGCAACGGCACGTTCGACGCTAGCGGCGGCGCGGTGTTCGACGTCGTCGGCGAGTACTCGATCGCGCCAACCACGGCGAAGTAGACGCTGCGGCGAGCCTGTTGCTTGTTCATTCCCATGAAAGAGAGGTAGCCATGCTGGGCGACACACTCGGGAACGTGACGGGGAAGATCGTTCTTCAGCGGGCGCTGGCCTCACCCTCGGGCGCGGCTCGAACGGAGACCACCCAGCGCGGAAGTGGAACGCTGCTCGGTGTCGGATATCAAGAGATGAGTACATACGAGTCCGAGATTCGGCCGGACGGCACGGTGTTCGGGTCGGGTCAGGGCATCTACATGGGAGCCGGGGGCGAGGTGGCGACCTGGGTGGGCCAGGGCGTCGGCACGTTTTCGAAGAATGGCGGTGTGAGTTTTCGCGGCGCGATCTACGTGTACTCGACATCCGCAAAGTGGCAGCGTCTGAACGCCGTCGCGAGCGTCTTCGAATACGAGGTCGACGCCACCGACAACTACAAGGCCACGTTGACTGAATGGAAGTAGACCAATCGCAATCCGCCGAATACAACATCGGAGGGGACAAATGAAAACGATGTTTAAAGGTCTGTTGGCCGGACTGCTCGTCGCGGCGGTGGCCACGCCGCTCGTCGCTCAAGTGTACAAGTACTTCACGCCGGGGACGGTCTGGACCGTCACGATGATCCGAATCGCGCCGGGCATGGACCAGATGTACATGCAGTATCTCGATGGGCAGTTCAAGAAGTCGGAGGACGCGCAGGTCAAGGCGGGACTCCAGAAGTCGTACAAGATCCTCCGAACGATGGACGACGGCGGAGCGTGGAACATGCTCATCCTTCGTGAATACGCGAGCCTCTCGGCCATCGAGGCGAACGTAGAAAAGGCCGACGCGTTGGCACAGCAGACCGAGGGTACCGATCAGGTTCAGATGAAGGGATACGAGGACCGAAGCAAGTACCGCGAAGTTGTGGGGAC
>JBKPCD010000142.1:0-19012 GCA_046727175.1 Acidobacteriota bacterium
TAATCACTGATGAATTGCACTCGCTCGTCCATGGGCGACCTCTCTCGCCAGGGCATTGCACCTCCGTGTGCTTGGTTCCTGGCCGAAAAGTGTTACCCATGTCGCCGGACAATTGTGTTACCCAGGTCGCCGGACCGTACCTGTCCGGGATTAGGGATTAGGGATTAGGGATTCAAATGAGGCCGCTTCACGAGCTCGTGCCGGCTGTCCACTCTCCTTTTCACGCGGACGGCTCGATTGCGCCGGAGATCGTGCCGATCCAGGCGGCGTTTCTCGCCCAGAACGGCACCAGAACGGTGTTCATCACCGGATCGACGGGCGAGTGTCACTCGCTCACGTGCGACGAAAGGCTGGTGCTGTATGACGCGTGGGCGCAGGCGGGTGCGGCGCACGGCCTCTCGGTGATCGGTCACGTCGGCGGCAACTCGATCGAGGACGCGCGCGCGCTCGCACGCCGCGCGCGGGCGCTCGGGCTCGCGGCGATCAGCGCCCTCGCTCCGTCGTACTTCAAGCCAGCCACGCTGTCCGATTTGATCGAGTGGTGCGCGGCCATCGCGGCTGAAGGGCCGGACTTGCCCTTCTACTACTACGACATTCCGACATTCACCGGCGTCCGCCTGCCGATGGACCGTTTCCTTCTCGAGGCTCCGGCACGCATACCCAACCTCGCCGGCATCAAGATTACGAATGGGGACCTTGTCGCCTATCGTCGTGCGCTCGACGCCGCAGGCGATCGTTTCGATCTGCCGTGGGGCGTGGATGAGGCGCTGCTCGGGGCGCTTGCGACCGGCGCGCGCGGCGGGGTGGGGTCGACCTACAACTGGGCGCCGAAGCTGTACATCGATCTGATGAATGCGGTCGCGCGCGGAGACCTCGCGGAAGCCCGACGCCTGCAATCGATATCGGTCACGATGGTCGATGCGATTTCAGCAACGGGGTTCACGGGCACGTCGAAGGCGCTGATGGGAAGGCTGGGCGTACCGGTCGGTCCCGCGCGTGCGCCGCTCACCAATCCGACGAGCGATCAAATCGACGCGCTCGTCACCCAACTCGAGGCACTCGGCTTCGGTGAGTGGGGCGCGCGACGCGCTCGAGGTCAAGAGAGTCGAACTGGAAGGCCGTTGCAACCGGAAACCAGGAGATGAGGAGAACACAATGGTTGGTTCTTGGTGATCCAACCTCCTGGATTCCTGATCTCTTGTTGAAGGCTGTCGTCGACTAACCACTCGGACAGGCATGCCGACGGAAGGCTCGAAACCACGCGCGCGTTCCGCATAATCGTTGAGTTGCACATCCCCGTCAGCTTCGCACAAGTCATCAAGTCGTGGCGCGTGGTCCACTCGAACGACGGAAGTACGACGACGTCAGGTCCAGCACGAAGGAACGCAGTCGATCAACACACCAGAGGACGCCAAGGCCGTTGCATCGACCTGCAAGCCTGACGGAACAGTCCGCTCACCACGAATTCCGTCGAGCGAAACAGCCGCCGTTTGCCATCCATCACTGGTCTGACGGAGCGCGATCATGACGGCTTCACCGGGACCAGCAGCCGCTGCCCATACTGCCGCTGCATCACCAACCATCGCCGCAATCATCCGATCGAACCGCGACACGTACGCGTGCGAGCCCCGCTCAGGACGTCCGGGCGCACTTCGCGGCAGCTCGGTAGCTCGGGAGGTCGGTAGGTCGGTAGGTCGGCAGCTCGGTGGTTCGGTAGTTCGGTGGGCCCGCTGACGTGCCGGTATTCGTGGTCCGGTGGTCAGGATTGGCTATCTTTCCTGCCGCGGGGCTCGTGGACGACTCGGTGGCGCGGTGGCTCGGTCGCCGAGGCCGGCGCCGTGTCGTCACGAGACTTAGGTCTGGCTGCGACAAGCCTTGTTCGTTCCCGGGTTGCCCTCGAACGCGGACAGGATGTGCGTATCGATGCACAGTGTGCTCGCCCGCGTCAGCCAACACGGGCATCGATTGCACGAAACGAGTAGAAGAACGAGGCGTTTTTGCTGGCTCTCGCGACGGTGTGGGTCTTGCACTCTTTGCTCGCGGCCGGGTAAGCCGGACGAGGGAAAGGCCGACACCATGCGTCTAGAGATTTCACAGGGAACCCAGAGCGCCGAGCTTACCCGTTGCCATGCCGACCGTCAGACAACCGCGCAGATGGAGGTCTCGGCGCTGTGCGACCGCGTGCGCGAGCAGATCATCGGCGGCCTTCTCCCGCCTGACGAGGCGTATTGGTGGACGCGGATCGCAATCTGCGAGGCCGTGGCGGTGCTTGGACACGAGTCTGACGTGCAGGCCGTGGCATCGTGCAATTGCTGATTGACGACCTCACAGGATTGGAGTCAATCGCGACGAGAGGCAATCAGCAGTCTGCAATCGGCAATCAGTCGAGTCCGTACCGCCGCATGCGAACGTACAGCTGCTGACGCGTCAACCCGAGGGTCCTCGCAGCCTTCGACTTGTTGAATCGCGCGTGCTGAAGCGCCTGCTCGATCATCGCGCGCTCCATCGAGGACAAGTCGCCGGGCGGCGCCGGCCGCGCAGCGGCGGCGACGACGGCAGCCTCCGCCAACGTCGGTGCAACGGCCCGCGGCGCTACTTGCAACGATAGATGTTCCGCGGTTATCAAGCCACCCTCGCACAGAATCGCCGCAGGTTCGCGAATGTTGCGCAACTCTCTAGTCCCCTGGAACCGTGATGACTCACACAATTCCCGGGCGGGGCATCCCGCCTGGCTGCGTTGCTCATCCCTCACTTATGCCCAATAAACTCGCTCTTCGCGCCTTGCCATGCGGGCGCCGCGCTCCGGGACTTGTGCAAGTCATCACGGTTCCAGGGGACTAGCGTTGCCCGGCCAGTGATAGTCGATCAACAGCCGCCGAGCATCATGGGAGATACCGGCGGGCGGGCGTCCAATCCCTCGTCCAATCTCGGCGAGAAACGCTTCACTCAAGGGCAGAATGTCGGCGCGCCTGTCGCGTAACGGCGGCAGCTGGATGGCGAAGACATTCAGCCGGTAATACAAGTCCTCCCGAAAGTGGCCCTGACCGATGGCGCCGCAGATCGCGGTTGGTGGCGGCGACGATTCGCGCATCCGTTCGAAGCACGCGCGTGCCGCCCAACCTCTGGAACTCACGCTCCTGGAGGACACGCAGGAACTTGGCCTGGGCCGACGGGCTCATCTCCGCGACCTCGTCGCAAGGCCGACGACCAGCAATGCAGACGAGTCGGTCTCGGGCACCGGCAACGTGATTACCTGACGAGCGGCGCATCGTTCGCGGATGGCGTCGGCGAAGCCGGTATAGAGCAACCGCGACTCGACGAGCCCCAGCGGATTCGGTTCGAGATCGGCCGCTGTCATTCGAAGACGTGCATCCGAACGCGGCCGGAAGGAACCTGGAAGTCGAGCGGGCGTCCACGATACGCTGGGGAACCTATCATGCAGACGTCAACAACTTCGCGCCTCGCGTCGCCGCCATCTGGAATCCCCGAGGGAACGGTCGCACGAGCGTCCGCGCGGCCTGCGGCCTTTTCTACGATGCGTTGCCTGGGCAAGGGGACTTTTTTCAGAACGGCGTCATCGCGCCTCCATTTCAAACGGTGACCGAGGTGAGCTTCCCGCTGCAGACGACCAGCGCTCACTTCGCGAATCCACTCGAAGGCATCGCGCGATCGGGCTTCCCGCCAGGGCTGATCTTCGTGGGCTGGGGTCCGGATTTCACGACACCGATCGTGCAGCATTTCAACGCGTCGCTCCAGCGACAGATTGGGAATTACTGGGGTCTCGAGGCTGGCTACGTTGGATCTCGCGGGAGGCATCTGCCGATTTTCATGGAGATCAATCCGACAGTCCCGGTCCTCGCGCCGACGCCAGCCATCGGCCCGCGGATTTATCCCGCGTTCGGCCTGTTGCGACCCACGTTTTCGGTCGCCCGATCGTGGTACGACTCGCTCCAGACCAGCGCCCGCTTGCGATTGTGGCGTGGTTTCAACGTGCTCGCATCGTACACGCTTGGTCACGCTGTCGATCACATCTCCGGGCTGAACATCGGGAGCGAGCCACGACCGATGTCGCCGGTGACCATCGGCGACGAGTCGACCTTCGAGGCCGCCCTCGCACGCGAGAAGGGTGACGCGCTGTTCGACGTGCTGCACCGTTTCGTCTTGAGCTTCGGCTACGAGCTGCCGCAGCTTCAATCGCGAACGGCAACGGTCCGACTGATTCTCGGTGGATGGCAGGTAAACGGCATCGTGCAGGCACAGACGGGCTTCCCCTTGACCGTCAACGAACCGAACAACGTGTCGCTGACCTCGCTGACGAATCGACCCGACATGACGTGCGATCCGAATGCGCGAGGCGCACGGACGACCGCGCATCCTGAATGGGAAATGGGACATGGGAGATGGAAAAGCCTAAAGCCATGAGCCCAGAGCCTGAAGACAACCCACGCTACGAGGGCTGGCGCGTCGCCGTCGCGTCTGGCGGCGGGATTTTCACCGCCTCGCTGCTCGTGTACACGTTCGGCATTTTCCTGAGACCGCTCTCGCAGGAGTTCGGCTGGTCTCGGGAAGCCGTCTCGTCGGCTTACGGGATCACGGCGGTCATGTCAGCGGCCTTCGCGGCTCCGCTGGGCTACCTGTTCGATCGTCTGGGCCCGCGGCGTATCCTCCTTCCCTGCGCAGTTCTCTTCGGCGCCCTCTTCGCATCGCTCGGACTGCTGACACGACACCTGTGGCATTTCTACGTGGTCTTCGCGCTGCTCGGGATTGTCGCGACGGGGATGTCGCCGATTGCATATGCGCGCGCGATCTCCAGCTGGTTCGAGCGCCGGCGTGGCATGGCGATCGCGGTTGCGATGTGCGGTGGAGCGCTTGGGGCCGTCGTTCACCCGCCAGTGGCCCAGGCACTGACTCGTTTGGCGGGCTGGCGGACGGCGTGTGTCATCCTCGGCGCGATTGCCGTGGGAGTCAGCGCGCCGATGCTCGCTCGCTTCGTTCGCGAACGTCCGTCTGCGGAAACCGGCCACTCGGATGGCTCTGCAACTGGCGGAGTTTCGGTTCGTGACGGACTGCGGTCGCGCGTCTTCTGGATCCTGGTTGTCGTGCTCTTCGGCACGTCGATCGCGCAGAACGGTGCAATCGTGCACATGTTCGCGCTGCTCACGGATCGGGGCGTTCCGGCGAACAGCGCCGCGTTCTCCCTGTCGGCCCTGGGCGCGGCCGCGATTGCCGGCCGCCTCGCGACCGGCTGGCTGCTCGATCACTTCTTTGCGGCGCGCGTCGGGTTCGCCCTGCTGACGATCGCGGCGCTCGGGACATTTCTTCTCTCCAGTGCGGCGTCCCTGGCGACCGGCGTGGTGGCAGCCGTGCTCATCGGGTTCGGCGTTGGCGGCGAATCCGACGTCACTCCCTACCTGCTCTCGCGTTACTTCGGCCTCCGATCGTTTTCGCTGCTCTACGGCTTCACGTGGATCGCGACCGCGAGCGCAGGGGCCGCGGGGCCAATCCTGATGGGCCGGGCGTTCGATCTGACCGGATCGTACGAGATCCTTCTCGGCCGGATTTCAATCGGGATGGTCGCGATCGCCTCGCTGATGTTCGCGATGCCGCGGTACGATTACCTCGAGAAACCGGAAACGGTTCTTCTGGGCCGGTCGCCGGGATAGGGTTGCCGGCAGCAACTCGAATGACGAAGATCTCATCGGGCATGATGACGTTCCACAAAAAGGTATTCCCGGCGATCTGGTTCGGGTTCCTGGGTTTGTTCCTGGTCGTGGGCACACTGACAAAGGCGAGCACGGAGAGCCCCCTTTTTCTGATCGTTCCGCTGATGATGGGATTCTTCGGTTTCATCCTCATGAAGAATCTCTTGTGGAACCTTGTCGACGAAGTGTGGGACTGCGGCGACTATCTCCTCATCCGGAATGGGGATGATGAGGAATCGATTCAGCTGTCGAACATCATGAACATCAGCGTCTCGACTGCCACGAACCCGCCACGCATCACCCTGAGGCTGACGTACCCGAGCAGGTTCGGTAACGAGATTGCGTTTTCGCCGCTCATGAACTTCACGCTCAATCCGTTTGCGAAGAACCCGATCGCCGAGGATCTGATCGCCCGCGTCGATCGCGCACAATCAGGACGACCCGCGTGAGTTACAAAAGAACCGTGAACAGCACAAACGACGCCATCCCGGAGAGAATCGCAAGCAACCCCCAGCGCCGATGCCCCCCAAGCCCCCACCACATGTAAAGGCCCGACGCCACCCACAGAAGCATTCCGACGCAAACTGCGTCGACCATGACGCTCCACGAGAGTTGCAGGAAGCCTTCCTGCTCGAAGCCGCCGCGCGCGTGCATCCCCGTGAGGAAGTGATCCCACCGAAACCGGCGATCCTCGACCGTCAACCGCTTCTGATCGATGAAGTACTTCAACTGGGTCGACTTCCAGAATGAGTACGAGTAGACGTTCACCTGCGTCGGGCTCTGTCGATACACACCGAAGCTCGTGCCTGCGTCTTTGAGAAGCCTGGCACCGAACCGTCTGAGCGCATCCGGGTCGTCCGGAACCCCAGTGTCGGGAGTGCGCTCGGATCGAAGCGTCCAGAGCGGAAGCCGCTTCGCCGCATCGAGCGCATCGAAGTATTGATTGTGCGCAAACGGGACCGACGAAACCGCATACATGAAGGACCACGGGAGGAGTGAGAGACCGAGGTAGAGGTGAAGACGCCTATTGAAATGAGCGCACGTCATGCCTCGCCTTCACAGAGTGAGCAGATACATCGCAAACAATCCTGCGCCGCCGAGAAGCGACACCAGCCCGAAGAGACGCGTGACCTTCATCTCCCACCACATCCAGAGGCCGGAAAGTACCCAGAACATCATCGCCGCGAGCACCAGGTCGACCGAGACGGCCCAGCTCGTGTCGGCTCGGTACCCGGTCGTGTACCCGCGGCGTCGATGAAACCGCTCGAGAAATGCGTTCGGCCGAGGCTGCAATCTCTCGATGCGCAACGTGTGGTCGGTCGGCGAGTAGGTCAGACGACGAGGCGTCAGCAGATCGTTTCTGTTGATGACGATCGCGCCGTCGTTCCTGCGCGTCACGCTGTGAGCGCCATCGAGACCAAACGACGTGAGGATCTGCGTCGAGATCATTTTCAAATCCGCTTGCTCCGGGAACACGCCGTCGTACACGAGCTCACGTTCGTTCTCGAAAGGCACCGGCCCTGTGCCGTACCTGGCTGTGAAGAAGGCGCGGTGATTCATCACGAGCGTGCTCGCGGCGTACATCAGGATCCAAGGGAAGAGGAACAACGCGACATACATGTGAGTGCGGCGAATGAATTTCGAGAACATAATCGTCTACCCTGACCGGGTATTATCGACCTGTTCCAACAGGGAGACCGTTTCAAAACGTCTGTGGGCGCCGGCTTCAGCCGGCGCAAAGTCCGCCTGTGACGGCCGACACTTCGGGTTTTGAAACCGCATGTAGTCGACCGTTTCGCTGTAGTGTCCGGCTTCAGCCGGACCGGGATGCATGAGCAAGGTACTCGTCATCACCGGCGCAAGCCGGGGCATTGGAGCAGCCACGGCGAGACTGGCAGCCGCTACCGGATACTCGGTGTGCGTCAACTACGTTCGGAATCGAGAGGCCGCCACCCGAGTCGTCGCCGATCTCGAGGCAGCAGGCGCGAGAGCGATTGCCGTTCAGGCCGACGTCTCGGTGGAGTCCGACGTGGTCCGCTTGTTCGAGACCACGGACAAGGCACTTGGGATCTCATGCGGGCTTGTGAACAACGCCGGCATTCTCGAAACGCAGATGCGTGTCGACGCGATGAGCGCGGCTCGGCTTCATCGAGTCTTGTCGACAAATGTCATCGGGGCGTTCCTGTGCGCGCGCGAGGCCGTGCGGCGAATGTCGACGCGACACGGCGGCGCCGGCGGCGCCATCGTCAACGTCTCCTCCGGTGCGGCGCGACTCGGCTCACCCGGCGAGTACGTCGACTACGCCGCATCGAAGGGAGCAGTCGATACGTTGACAATCGGCCTTGCGCGGGAAATCGCGGAAGAAGGGATCCGCGTCAACGCCGTGCGACCGGGGTTCATCTATACCGAAATGCACGCGAGCGTCGGCGAGCCGGATCGTGTCGATCGTGTCAAGGCGTTCGTACCGATGAAACGTGGCGGAACCGCGGACGAAGTCGCCCGTGCGATTCTGTGGCTCCTGTCGGACGAGGCGTCCTTCACGACCGGCGCGTTCATCGATGTGACCGGGGGCAGGTAAAGTGCGCGACTGCTTTCACCTGGTGTGCTCGGCGCTCGCGGTGGTCTCGGTGACATCGACACAGCCGGATTCACCGCCGCTGGTCGACTATCACCAGCATCTTTTCAGTCCTGCGATCACGAAACGCTCGACAGGGCTCGACACGATCACAGCGGCTGATTTGATTGCACTGCTCGATTCCGCGGGCATTCGACGCGCCCTCGTGCTTTCGACGGCGTACCAGTTCGGTAATCCCAACAAGCCACAGCCGCAGGACGAGTACGAGGACGTCAAGGCCGAGAACGACTGGACGAGCCGCGAGGTCGCGCGGTTCCCCGATCGCCTGCGCGGCTTCTGCGGCGTCAATCCGCTGAAGGACTACGCGCTCGGCGAAATCGATAGGTGTGCGACGGATCCGCAGCTCCGGATCGGGCTCAAACTTCATTTCGGGAATTCGGACGTCGATCTCGACAACGCGGACCATGTCGAGCAGCTCCGGCGCGTGTTTCGTGCCGCAAGCGCACATCGCATGGCGATCGTCGTCCACATGCGATCGTCGGTCACGAAGAAGCGGCCGTACGGCGCGACGCAGGCGCACGTGTTCCTGTCGGAGCTCTTGCCGGCAGCCGTCGACGTCCCCGTCCAGATCGCCCATCTGGCCGGGGCCGGTGGCTACGACGACACGTCGATCGACGAGGCGCTGAGCGTGTTCGTCGAGGCGATCGCGAACGGCGATGCGCGCATGCGGCACGTCTACTTCGATGTGTCCGGCGTCGCTGGCTACGGCAACTGGAGTGAGAAAGCGGATCTCATTGCGAAGCGCGTTCGGCAGCTCGGCGTCCAACGGGTGCTCTTCGGCTCGGACGGGTACGGTCGTGGTAATCTCGCCCCTCGCGAGGCGTGGCTGGCGTTTCGAAAGCTGCCGCTGTCGGAGAGTGAATTCCGCACGATCGCGAACAACGTCGCGCCATACATGCGGTGAACAGACGCGAGCGTGTCGTACAACGTCGCGACATGCTCACAACCTGGCACGGAAACCAATCGGTCACGAATCAGGCAACCGACCTCCTCGCTCGACCCGCACGATACAGGAACACGCAGGTCGATGCGATTAGGACGATCACCACGATCGCACCGGCAGTGCCATCGAATCGCGGTGGCAACGATCTGGGCACGATCTGTGCCGTCACGAGCCCCGCAACGAGAATGCCCGCAAGCCCTTCGCCAGCGACGAGCCCAGAGGCCGCGAGGATCCCCTGATCTACATCATTCCCCTTCGGGGGCTCGGTCTCGTCGCGGCCAGTGAGCGCGCGCATGCACCCGCCGACGAAAATCGCCGCCATGGTGCCGAGCGGTAGGTACACGCCGATCGCGAAGGCGAGTGGCGAGACGCTGCAGAGCACGGCGCCGAACGCAAGCCCGACGCCCGACAGCACGAGCCCCCACGGCAATGCTCCGGCGAGCACGCCCTCGACGATGGTCTTCATGAGCGTCGCCTGCGGTGCAGGTATGTCACGGGAGCCAAAGGTGTAGGCTGTCCCGAGCAGCATGACGGTCGCGGCGACGGCCCAGCACGCAAACGATGCGCCGATCAGCTGACCGAGCTGCTGGCGCGCTGGCGTTGCGCCCACGAGAAACCCGGTCTTGAGATCCTGCGAGATGTCCCCCGCCTTCGAAGCGGCGACGGCAACGATGGTGCCGACGGTGAGGACCGCTGCTCGCGCCGACGGATCGGTCCATCCGGCGGCCACAAAAATCGACGCGACGCCAATCAGCGTGATCAATGCGATGCCCGATGTCGGCTGCGATGACACGCCGACGATGCCGACGATGCGCGCGGCGACGGTGACGAAAAGGACGCCGAAAACGCCGACACCGGTGGCGCAGATCGCGCGCGGCAGCGCTCCCATGTTGCCGGCAAAGACACCGGGCACCAGCCCGGCGATCAGCACGACGAGCACGACCGCCGCAACCACGAACCAGCCCGGCAGGTCACGATCGCTGTCTCGCAGCGCGGCCTCGACCGGGGACCGCGAGTCCGCGACAGCTGATTGAGCGTGTGACTCGCGACCGAGGCCCCGGACCACCGCCAGGAACGCGTTCACCATCGTGGGAAGCCCCCGCACGACCGTAATGATGCCTGCTGCCGCGACAGCGCCCGCACCGATGTAACGAACGTAGCGCGACCAGATTTCGCTCGCGCTCATCGCGCCAATCAGCTTCGACGGCTCGGGATAGAGCGGCGCGCCGAGCGACGCACCAACCCAGGCGATGAGCGGCGTGAGCACGAGCGCGGAGATCACCGAGCCAGCAACGAGCACGCCGGATTGTCGATAACCGAGAATGAAGCCGACGCCCAGCAGCGCAGGCGCCAGCTCCAGCGAAACCTCGGCTTTCGGAAGTCCGGGCAAAAGTCCGTGAACGCTGCCCGGCGCAAGAAACGCCAGCGAGATGGCCAGCTTGATGGCCGCACCCAGCGCGATGCCTCTGAAGATCCAGCCGCTCGCCGATGAGTCTCCGACGGTAGCCCGCAGCACCTCGGCGCACGCGGTCCCTTCCGGGTACGGCAGCTCGTGCTGACTTTGGACGATCAACAGTCGCCGGAGCGGGATCATCGCGGCCAGACCCAGCACTGCGCCGAAATACGCGAGCACCGCGACTTGAACGTACGGCGGAATCACGCCCCACATGAAGAGGGCGGGAATGGTGAAAATCGTCCCGGTGGCGAGTGACGTCGACGCGGACGCGATCGTCTGCGACAGGTTGGCTTCCAGAATGGTCGTGCGCGTCCGAAACAAGCGAAACAGGGCGACCGTCATCACCGCCGCCGGAATCGAGGCCGAGACGGTGAGTCCCACTCGAAGCCCGAGGTACACGTTGGCGGCGCCAAAGACGATTCCAAGGACCACGCCGGTGGCCACCGCTTTGAGCGTGAACTCGAGAGTGGCCGCCTTGCTATCGACGGTGGCCGCGTGTCTCCCGTCGATCATGTTGGCCTTTCAAAATAGATGTGATCTCGTTCATGCGACGCGCTAGAGTAATGACGCCTCAACACTACAACGAAGGAGAGCCATGGACGGTGACAAAGTCGCGCTGCGCCCCTCGGCTTCGCTCGGGACAGGCGCCTCGGCTTCGCTCGGGACGGCCGCGTCCGCTTCGCTCGGGACAAGCTGTCAAGAGTGTTACGGCTTGAGGTGGCGTCGTCGCGCCCGCGGTTTGCTCGGGTATCTGGCGCTGTTCTGGTTCATCGGTGCCGCGGCAACCGCACAGAGCCCCGCGACTGCCACGCGGTCAGCTCTGACGTGCACACAGATGGAGGAGTTCCTCCGAACCGCCAAGATCGGAACGCGGCACGACCTTTCGGTCGGCGTCACCATTCCCAGCCGCGCCACCCTCGACGATGGGACGATGCAGCACGATGCCTCGATTCAGTACATCGACGAGAGCAAGCCGCGCTTTCAAACGCTACACGGCACCGAATTGAACTTTCGCGATTCCTGGAAGTTCAATGTCGCCGGATACGAGCTGGCGAAGCTGCTCGAATTGAACATGGTGCCGCCGTACGTGGAGCGCACGGTCGCAGGCAAGCCGGCGTCCGTTTCGTGGTGGGTGAACGATGCGATGATGGAACGGGATCGGTTCAAGAAGAAGCTCGAGCCCCCGGACGTCGAAACCTGGAACGACGAGATGTACGCGGTTCGCATCTTCCACCAGTTGATCTACGACACCGACCCGAATTTCACGAATATCCTGATCACCAAGGACTGGCGCGTCTGGATGATCGACTTCTCGCGCGCATTCCGGCTGATGAAGAACCTTCAGAACCCGAAAGACCTCGTCCGCTGCGATCGCCGATTGCTCGCGAAGCTGCGATCGCTGACGCTGGACATGCTGCAGCAGAAAATGGGGAGGTGGGTTACGAAGTCGGAGATGGAGGCCGTGATCGCGCGGCGGGATCTCATCGTGAAGTTCTTCGAGGCCGAAGTGGCGAAGAAGGGCGAGAACATGGTGCTTTATGATCTGCCGAGGACCGGCGAACCGTGCGGGATGGGCCTGCAGTAGCTCCAAGGATTGCCGGGATTCGGGATTCGGGGTTCGGGGGCTCGGATATGGCGACAGCGACCAAGAACTGGACGCTCGGATCCACGGTGCTGGTGTTCGCCTGCGTCTGCGTAATCGCGCCGCTGGAATCGAGGCATTCCCAGGACGGCTCACGCAAGCCTTTCCGGCTTGCGATTGCGGGTCTCGTGCACGGACATGTAAGCGGATTCCTTCGCGCCGCGCAGGCGCGCTCCGATGTGCAAATCGTCGGCATGTACGATCCCGACGTGACATTGCAGCGGAAGTACGCAGAGCGTAACGGCTTCGCCGATTCCGTACTGTTCTCCGACCTGGCAGCAATGCTCGACCGCACGAAGCCCGACGCGGTCGCGACGTTCACCAACACGCTCGATCATCCTGTCGTGGTCGAAGCGGCGGCGGCTCGTCATATCGACGTGATGATGGAAAAGCCGCTCGCGGTAAGCATCGAGCATGCGCAGCGGATTCGCGGCGCCGCCGAACGCATCGGAATCGACGTCCTCGTCAACTTCGAGACGACGTGGTATCCGAGCCACGGCGCGATCTGGGCGCTCATCAAGGAACGCCGGGCCGCTGGAGAAATCCGCAAGATGGTGGCGCTCGACGGCCATCCCGGGCCGAACGCGATCAATGTCCAGCCGGAGTTCCTGGAGTGGCTGTCGGATCCCGCGAAGAACGGCGCCGGAGCGCTCTTCGACTTCGGCTGCTACGGCGCCAACCTGATGACGTGGCTGATGGACAACGAGCGCCCGCTCGCCGTCACTGCTGTGACGCAGCAGTTTCAGCGCACAGTGTATCCGCGCGTCGACGACGAGGCGACCGTCGTCGTCGAGTACCCGAAAGCGCAGGGAATCATTCAGGCATCGTGGAACTGGCCGTCCAATCGCAAGGACTTCGAGGTGTACGGCGAACGCGGCTACGCGATTGCGACCGGCGGCAGCGGCCTTCGGGTCGCCCTTCAGAACGAGCCGGATCATGCCGTGACGCCGGATCCGCGAGCGGCCGACGAACGCGATTCAATCTCACATCTCATGGCCGTGGTTCGTCGTCAACGCAAACCGAACGGCCTCTCGTCGCTCGAGAACAACGTGATCGTGACGGAGATTCTCGACGCCGCGCGTCGGTCCGCGCAGGCGCACGCTCGCGTGACGCTCGTCGGCCGATAAAGCCTGGCTCAGGGCCCTGGGCTTTGGGCTTTGCGCGAGTCCTTCGAAAGCAGACGTGCCGCGGCGGAATCGACCAACCACGTCAAGTGACCGCTTGCGGGTTGAATCAGTTGCGCGGGCAGACGCTCCGGATCGTACGGCCCTTCCAGGACGGCCTTCAACGCCTCGGCCTTGTCAGGACCCTGAACCAGGAACAGCACGTCGATACCGTTGTTGAACACGGGAACCGTCAGCGTCAGGCGATCGGTTGCCAGCTTCTCGACGTGGTTGGCTACAGCGAGCCGCCGCCGTTCGGGCAAGGCGTCGGTGCGGGGAAAGAGCGATGCCGTGTGCCCGTCCGCGCCCATGCCAAGCAGGATCAGATCGAACCGCGGAAACGGCCCATCGGATAGACCGAAGACGGAGCGGAGATCGCGCTCGTACTCGTCTGCCGCGCGCGCCGCATCCTCGTACTCCCCTTTCATTCGCCACACCTGGGCTGGATCGATCGGGAGTCGATCGAGCATCACTTCGCGCGCCATGCGGTAGTTGCTGTCCGGATGATCCGGACCCACGTGGCGCTCGTCGCCCCAGAAGAATTGGATCTTGCCCCACTGAACCTGCGATCGCCACCTGACATCCTCGGCGAGGCGCGCATACACGCCTTTCGGCGTCGATCCGCCGGCGAGCGCAACCCGAAACACGCTGCGCGCGTCAATTGCCTGCACCGCCGCAGACGCAAATTTCGCCGCGCCGGCTTCGTGCAACGCGCTGGCGTCGTCGACGCGCTGGACCAGGCTCCGCGCCGCGGGTTTTCCAGCGCCGCGGGGTGTAACGTCGCCTCTCATTGTGTATTCGAAGACCGTCTGCCCTTCCACAATCGAAACCCACCGATGAACGCGTGAGCGTTGCGACCGAGCCGGACGCCGGGCGGAGGTTCGCCAATCATCTTCGCGTTGCCTCCGCCAATCACGACGTCGTCGGCTCCGAGTGCCGCGGCGAGCCGGGTCGTCACATCGGTGACGTTCCGTTTCCACTTTTTCTTGCCGCTACGCGCGAGACCCGCCTTTCCGACACACTGCTCGTACGTGCGTCCGTTCTTGTAGGGCAGATGCGCGAGCTCCATCGGGACGATCACGTCATCGACGATCATCGCGGTACCAAGTCCTGTGCCGAGACCCAGAAACAGCATCCGCCCGCCGCGGTAGCCGCCGAGTGCCTGCATCGCGGCGTCGTTCATCAGCTTGACTGGACGTCCGAACGCCTTGCGGAAGTCGAATCCCACCCAGCCGCGCCCGAGATTTACCGGATCCTTGAACGGCTTGCCACGCTTGACCGGCCCCGGATAGCCGATCGAGACCACCGCGTACTCCCACCCGTCGACGGCCTCGCGGACGAGCCGCACCATGCGCCTCGGCGTCATGTGCGGGCCGGACGGAATCTTCAACGGCTTCCGCCGGCCCGTCGCAAGCACCTTGATCGAGCTGCCGCCGACGTCGATGACGAGGATTCTCATGATCAACCGGGGGACTTCGTCCCCGGACCCCTTACGCCGTCGCTCGCGGGGGCCCCTCGATCCCCGCTCCGGCGGCTCACTCGCTGCGCTCGTTCGCTTGCAAGGACTTGCGCTCGCGCTCAGGCGTGCCGGCTCCGCGACGCGTCGCGACGCTGCTCGACGTGGCCGCCGAACTGATATCGCATCGCCGACAACAGACGGTTCGCGAAATCAGCCTCGCCTCGCGACGAGAACCGCTCATACAGAGCGGCGCTCAACACCGGCACCGGCGTCGATTCTTCGATTGCTGCCGTGATCGTCCAGCGCCCTTCACCGGAATCGGAAACGTGGCCGGAGAATCCCTGAAGGTCGGGCTGGTCAACGAGCGCCGCCGCCGTCAGATCGAGCAGCCAGGACGCGATCACGCTCCCGCGCCGCCACACTTCGGCGACGTCGGGCAGGTTGAAGTCGTACTGGTAGTGTTCGGGGTCTCGCAACGGCGCGGTCTCGGCGTCCACTCCGCGGCCCGCCTTGCCCACATTGGCGTGGCGTAGAATGTTCATGCCTTCGGCGTAGGCGGCCATCAGACCGTACTCGATTCCGTTGTGCACCATCTTGACGAAGTGGCCTGCGCCCGGCGGTCCACAATGCAGATAGCCCTCCTCCGCGGTCCCGGCAGTGCCATTCCGTCCGGGCGTGCGCGCGAGCGAGCCTCGGCCGGGCGCGAGGGTCTTGAAGATCGGATCGAGATGCGTCACCGCATCGGGCGCACCGCCGATCATCAGGCAATATCCGCGCTCGAGTCCCCAGACGCCGCCGCTCGTGCCGACGTCGACATATCGAATGCCTCGCGCGCTGAGGTCCTTCGCGCGACGAATGTCGTCGATGTAATAGGAATTGCCGCCATCGATCAGGATGTCCCCGCTCTGGAGGCGTGGGGCGATCTCCGCCTCCATCGCATCGACGGCGCCAGCCGGCACCATCAACCAGATCGCGCGAGGGGTCTTCAGCTTGCCGATGAAGTCGTCCAGCGATTGAGATCCTGTCGCGCCCTCGCCGGCCAGCGACGCGACGTTCGCCGCGTTCGCGTCGAACACGACGCATTCGTGCCCCCCGCGCAAGAGCCGCCGCACCATGTTGCCGCCCATCCGCCCGAGACCAATCATTCCTAGTTGCATTGACATCTCCTTGAGAGCAACGTCGATGTCCGAGATAACGAAGAGGCGGAGTTCTCCTCCGTGCCGGTCACGACACGGCCGCCCGAATCGCCGCCTCGAGCCGCCTCAACCCCTGGCCGATATCGCCACCGAGATGCACACGCAATGCGTGCCGGCCGCGTTCGGCGAGCACCTCGAAATCACCGCGCGCCTGCGCTGCTTTGACGATCCCGAATGTGTACTTCTGTCCAGGCACCGGCACATCCACGACATCGTCACACGTGATCTGCAGGAAGACGCCGGTGTTCGGGCCACCCTTGTACGCCTGACCCGTCGAGTGGAGGAAGCGCGGACCAAAACCGACACAGGTCGCATTGCGCCGGCCGTCGCGCACGGCCGCCCGCATCGCGCGCAGCGACGCGGCGTTCGGGTCGTTCATCTCGATATACGCGAGCAGCGCGAAGTAGTCGCCATCGGCCAGACGATTCACATGCCCACCGATGTACTCACCGAATGATGCGTTCGCGCCCGCTGCCTGCCGCAGCGCCGCCGCATTAGCACCGTCTGCAAACAGCTTGATATCACCGTCCTCGAGAATCGGACCTTCCGCCGGCAACGAGCCGGTCCGCTCGTACTCCGCGGTCAATCGTCTCGTCGCGATCTTGCTCGCTTCGACGTCCGGCTGATTGAACGGGTTGATGCCCATCATCGAGCCGGCCACCGCGGTCGCGATCTCCCACCGGAAGAACTCCTCGCCCAGGTGGTACGGCTCGTCGACGGCAATGCGAACCACGGGCTGGCCGGCTCTTTCGAGCGTATCGATTGCCTTGTCCTGTTCGGGATCCGGTGACGAGTCGAGACGGACGTATGCGAACACCCGGTCGTTGCCGTAGGTCGCCGGTGCGCCGAGCGGCTCACCGTCAATCGGAATCAGACCTTTGCCATTCTTCCCTGTCGACTCGGCCAGCAGTTGTTCGAGCCATGCGCCGAGATCGCCGATGGCTGGCGACGTAATCAACGTCACCTTGTTCCGTCCGCGTTCTGCCAGTACGCCCAGAATCGTCCCCAGGACAACGCCTGGATTCTCCGCGGGAGGCACGGTCGGACTGCAGGCGTGAACCATCTCCTTCGCTGTCCGGAGGAACCGCGCCACATCGAGGCCCATCACGGCCGCCGGCACCATGCCGAATGCCGAAAGCGCGGAGTACCGGCCGCCGATCGAGGGCACACCGAAAAAGACTCTGCGGAATCCGTCCCGTTCGGCGACCTGCTGCATGTGCGAACCGGGATCGGTGATCGCAACGAACCTGCGTCCTACTTCCCGCTCGCCGACGATCCCCTTCACACGTTCGTAGAAATACTGCTTGAAGATGTTCGGCTCCAGTGTGGCGCCAGACTTGCTCGACACAATGAACAAGGTGCGCGCAAGATCGACGCGCTGCTCGACCGAACGAACCTGAGCGGGATTGGTGGAGTCGAGGACGTGCAGGTCCGGATAACCTGGCACCGTTCCGAACGTCAGACGCAAGACCTCTGGGCACAGGCTCGATCCGCCCATTCCCAGCAGCAGCGCATGCGTGAAGTCCTCGGATCGCACTTCGGCACCAAACTGTTTCAGCGTTTCGATTTGCGCGAGCTGATCGTCGACGACGCCAAGCCATCCGAGCCAGCGGTCCTCGTCGGTCGACGTCCAGAGCGACGAATCGAGGCTCGAGAGCCGCTCGACCTTGTGGCCGCTCGCCCAGTCTGCGAGCGACGCCTGAACGGCGGACGCCGCCTCGGGCGGAAGCACATACGTCTGCCGATCTGCCTTCGTGGGACGTCGACTCTGTAATCTTTTGCCGGTTGCATCGAGCAGCCGCGCGAATGCGTCTGCGAACTGATCGATTCCGTCGGCCAGAAGACGATCGGTGATGGTGTCGATCGAGACGCCGGCGCGCGCGAGCGTCTGCATCGTCTGGCGCGCCGCATCGAGATCTTCGGCCAGGCTCGTTCGGACCCGGCCGTGATCGCGGAAGGCGTCGAACGTCGCGGGGGGAATCGTGTTGACGGTCTCTTCTCCGATCAGCTCCTCGACGTACAGCACGTCGCGGTAGCTCGGATTCTTCGAGCTCGTGCTCGCCCAGAGCAGGCGCTGCGTCTGCGCGCCCTTCTCGGCCAGCGCAGACCATCGTGGACCCATGAACCGCTCGCGGTAGTGCTGATACGCGAGCTTCGCGTTCGCAATCGAGACCTTGCCTGCGACCTCCTGCGCCACGAGCTTTCCGGTCGTCGCTGCATCCACGGCCGTGTCGATTCGGCTGACGAAAAAGCTGGCGACGCTCGCGACGGCTCGCAGATCCTCGCCCCGGGCCGCGCGATCTTCCAGCCCGGCGATGTATCCCTCGGCCACCCGTTCGTACGCCGCGCGGGCGAAGAGCAACGTCACGTTGATGTTGATACCCTCGGCAATGAGCGACCGGAGTGCGACGATTCCCTCTGGCGTGCCGGGCACCTTGATCATCACGTTCGGTCTTGCCACTGCGCGCCAGAGCCGGCGCGCTTCCTCGAGGGTTCCGTCGGTATCGCGAGCGAGAAGCGGCGAAACTTCGAGACTGACATATCCGTCGCGACGCTTGGATTGCTCGTACACCGGCCGCAGCGTGTCCGCTGCATCCCGCACGTCACGAATGGCAATCTGCTCGTAGATTGCCTTCGGGTCATGCCCCTGCGACGCCGGAGAATCGAGCACGTCAGCATAGTCGGAGCTGCCGGCGATCGCCTTCTCGAAGATGGACGGGTTCGAGGTCACGCCGCGCAGACCGTCCTCCTCGATCAGCCGGCGCAGCTCGCCGCTCGTCATCAGACTGCGCTTGATGTAATCCAGCCACACGGAC
>JBKPCD010000143.1:0-56833 GCA_046727175.1 Acidobacteriota bacterium
CGCATACTCGAAGAGGCCAAGACACTTCGGCGTGACTGTCGATATCTTCGCTGTCAGCCGCCTCTCGAGCGTTCAGCAACAACGCCAACTTGCTGAGCGCGAGGAGAACAGCATCCTTTGGGTTTTCGCGAACCCACCGAAAGGCGCGCGTACGCCAGTACGCGGAGACTCCAGAAGAACGGAGAGTTGTGCCCATGTCACGCTCGGCAATCTGGCGTGCGTCACGTTCCTCGAACGCGACGTTTCCATGGCTCGGGATCAGCGGCACGTAGGTTCCGGTGGCGTCTGCGTTATTTCCTATAAACAGATTTGTCCCGGACTGCGAACTGGTGAGAACCCATTCACCTCCGACAATGCGGTTGCGAATCAGCACGGGGGCGAGTGCAACGGCAACGCCGAGCAAGAGAGCGGACACTGCTATTACGCGACGCGTGGCGCTTGCCACCCAAGCGGCCATCAACGGGATAAGAACCAGCGCATTCTCACGATTCAACGAGAGCAAACCCAAGACGAGACCGAGCCCCAATGCTTGGTACAGACGCCGATGTGGCGTTAAGTAAACGGCCAAGCAAACAACGCTCGACACGAGGAAACCGTCGAGCGAAGACTTTTGAATCAGATAATCGAAGAAAACCGCTGGACCATATAAGGCGAGGATCACTCCGCCGACGACACCGGCAAGTGGACCAAAGAAACGGTACGCTGCCAAGCAGACAAATACGCACGCCAAGCTGCCCCACAGCGCTTGAACAGCGCGGACCAACGTGAGGCTATGCCCGAAAACCGAGTACAACGCGGCAAGCGTATAAGGGTAAAGCGGTGCTTGATAAAAGACTCCGGTGCCAAGCCAGTCACCGTTGGCGATCCCTTGGGCCCAGGCGTCATAGCGTTCCGCATCGCCTAAGAGGAACTGACTGAACGGCGTGTGCTGCATCGACCACTGATGCAAGACCCGGACGACCAACGCCAACAAGAAAATGAAAGCACAACACGTCGTCGGACGGAAACGCGCTGCTGCGATCAACGAGATGCGCCGGTCGGGTGAACTGAGACGTACCGGTGGTTGACGAGGCTTTCTGCGCACGTCGGCTACAGTATACTAAGTGATGGTGAACGTTAGAGGTGGTCGTACGCACGCTTGATGCGCTTCTGGCGCTGAAGGCCATCGAGCCGCCGCAGACGAGGGCGGACAACAGCAAGTTGATCGTGAAAATCGGATGCCTGTTGCCCGACCTCGCTCACCTGACATCCGATGGGCCGCTCACGATCGACATGTCACCTGAGAAATCCGGAGCGCCATCTGGTCGCGCGAGCGCTACAGCCAAACCATCAGGCAGCGCAGCTTCGATGTAATCGAAGCCGCGGCATGGCGGCGATCGGCCGAGCGTGGATGTTACGGACGCGACTCTGATCGCTCTTCCTGGATCACCCAAGCACCTCCGGTGTCGGCCCGACGACGAGCGTCAGCGGACTTGCGTACTGCTTGAGTTCGGAGTATCGCGAACAGGTAATCTGCACACGCCGGTCGCTCAACGCCTGGTACTCGCAGCGGGAGTCCGTGTTGCGATCGTCGCGCGCCTGCGCCAGCGGCATTGCGTGACGGATCAGCGCTTTGTAGTTCGGCGCTGGAAACGTGAGCTCCCGAACCTCGCCGTTCGGGTACGTGCGCTTGTTCGTAATGAATCAACTTGCCGAACGCGGACGCGGCCGCCACGCCGTTCTACACCCCTGCGCATGGCGATCGGCACGCAAGCGCGACCGGCAACCAGCATGTGTGTTGCGACGAATGACGTCCGGTCGCAGGCGCCGCGGTGAAGGTTACGTCCGGTGTCTGTCGGCGTGAGCGGCTTGTCGCCACGCGTCGGTCTGCCGCTGGAGGTCGACGCTTGGCCCGGCGATCAGCTGGCTCACGAGCTGATCGCCAAGATACAAGCGCACCTGCTGACGTCCAGCGACAATCCATCCTTCGCAGCGCCAGTCGCGTTCACGCCACAACTCGACGTGTCGGTGTTCTGCCTGCATACTCTGGGGAACGGGAGTATACGCAGAAGAGCTGTGGAAGGATCTGTGAATTGCTGTGGAAATGCTGTGGAATGTGAAATAGGGGAACGAACCCAAGAATCAATTAAAACTTCGGCGAACTAGACCTTCTGATAGATGAGCAGATGCCGCCGATCCGCCTGACAGGGGACAGGCACCGGTGCCAGCCCCCAATCAAGTGTTGATGCGCTGCCTTTTCTGGGTAAAAGGCAATGGGAGACGCGGACCACCGGAGATTCGAGAAGCTCCTTGAGCAGGGTAAGGCGAGCACGGACCGCATAAGGAAGACTCACCGCGGGCTGCTCGCAACGCTCACGTCCGAACTGAATCTGCACGAGCTCAGAGAGAGAGGAGAAGATCCTTCATCCCGCGCTGCAATCGCACCCGAAACCCGCGACATCGTGCTCGAGAGCTTCGAGGAGCATCACGTCGCCGATCTGGTGGCGAAGGAACTGAGCGGAGGAGGGCGAGATGTTCAGAGCGGCGCGCGGCATTCTCACGGGACGAGCTCGGGGAACTCGGCGCCCGGATGCGCGACCTCGAGTCGTCCGTCGAACGGGCGCTCGCGCGGCAGACGATCCTCGGCCCGCCGCTGACTGAGGGTCCCTCTCGCTGCCGCGTCCGCACACATCGCCTGTTCGCTAACGAGATCCTGGATCCCACAACCGGCCAACTCAACTGAATACTCGGAATCACGCGACGGGCCGTCCTCGAGTCCCGTGACGACATCTCGATTCGAACCGAGATCGCGGTGGCTCGCACCTGTCTATGGCGATTTGAACCCACGGTTGTTCGAGGGCTCTCGCTGCTCAAGCGGGAGTCACCGCGCTGGATCTGGAGCGAAGCATGCTTCCGGCAGGGTGATAAGCTGTGCCGGCACGCATGGTTCCCGGGCGGAATTCCCTCCGTCTTTCCACTCCGCGCTCATCGGTGCGCAAGATCTTGCTGTGCCTGGTGGCGACGACCCTCCTGGGTGCGATGCTGTTGTTCCTCGTTTCCGTGGTCCGTACGCGAGTAGAGGCAAACCGGTTGGTCGCAGGCGGCGTGGAGGCGTTGAATCGGTCCGACTATCCTCGAGCCGTCACGTTTTTCCAGGAGGCACTCCGGCTACATCCGGGTGTGCGCGACGCGCAATTGAATCTGGCGATCGCATATGCCCGGCAGTACGTTCCCGGCGGAGACTCGCCGAAGAATCTCTTGCTCGCCAGACAGGCGCGTCAAGAATTCGAACGAGTCATCGAGCAGGATCCCGGCAATCGGACCGCCATGGAATCAATTGGTTCGCTCTACTATCGTCAGGGCAAGTACGACGAGGCCAGGCACTGGTACGAGAAGCTGGCCGCGATCAATCCGGATAGCGCCGAAGCGTACGCCATGCTCGCCGCAATCGCCTGGCGACGAGTGTATCCGGCGCTGCTCGACGCACGTTTAGTGTTGGGTATGAAGTCGGCAGATCCCGGTCCGCTCGTCTCGTCGCAGTCCAGGGAAACCCTCAGCGCCGCGTGGTCCAGCGTCATCGACGAGGGCTTCGGGAACGCGTCGAAGGCCATCGCGATCGATCCGGAGCACGTCACGGCACTGAGAACAACCGCGCTGCTGCACAGGGCGCGCGCGGATCTGGCGAGCACGAGAGATCAATATCAACGTGAGATGCACGGCGCGTCCGAGTGGATGCGCAAAGCTCTCGAGGCTGAGCGGGCGACAGCACAGCGCAACGCAACAGTGGCTCAAAGCATCGACCGCAGACCACAATAAGCGGCGAACCGGAAACTGCATGCCGTTTCGACCTGGTCCGACAGTTCTCGGGATGGCGCGACGACGGAACGTGACTGACGAGGGAGTCGCGTTGACCGTTGGTCTGGGGATTCTGTCCCTTCTCGCCGCCACCGCGATCGCAATCGCCTGCTCCTACAGACCGATTCTCGTCTGGTGGGTCATGGTCACCTGCTCGGCAATCAATCTGGTGAGGTTTTTAGCTCGCAAGAAGGCCGCATCATCTGAGTTGCCGCAGTCGGCCGCCAGGTGGTCGCCTCACGCGGCGCTCGCGCACGAGAGCCGTTGTTTTCGAGCCTGGTTCGCCCAGCACAATCTGATGTGGACGATGACTGGCTTCGGCGTGAGCTTGTTGCTGTGGCACTGGTTCGGCCCGACCCTCGAGGCGTTGATTGTGATGTCGGCGCTCATCGCGTGCGGCCTGCTCGCGGCTGTCGGGGTGGTGATCGGCGCGGGTTCACGGCGGCTCGGTCTGTGCTGGCGCGTGCCTGGTCCAACGCCAGCGTTTACATCGATAGCGGGGTTTCTCCGCGACGCCGGCGCGATCATGATCCTCCGGAACCGGAGCGCACACGCGAACGCACACGATTGGGCGAGTGGTGGACGCTTTCACGAGCTCTTCCTCGTCGTGGATCAACTGCGCGACACGCACGCGGAGTCGCGGCTGTTCGCAACATTCCGAAACGACGAGCCGGGTGCCAAGGCGGCACTGATGCGGAAAGAACGTCTCGATCGAGCTGTGGCGCTCGCGCCGCTCTTCGTGGCCGGCCTCGTGTTCGCCGCGCTGGTCGTACCACCGCTCGCGGGAGATGCACCGTTGCCTCCCTTGTGGCACATCCTGAGCAGGACCACGAAGAGCCTGACGGCTGTCGCGCGCGGCTCGTACGAATCGACGAACCAGGCTGATCCGGCCAATTCGCCAACCGCCGAGGATGCCCCGAGGGCAAATGATCCTGCCACGCGCAGGCCGGACCCTCGAGACGCCGCTCATTCCAGGAATGGGGAGAGCGGTTCATCGAGTTCCAGCGCCGCGGAAGCGACCAACGCGTCTGATCCCGAACGACCTGACGCTGGCGCCGACGCCTCGTCTGCTGGAGATCGGAACGGTCAATCCGGCGCAGATCGATCGGCCGCCAACTCTGATCGCGAAGCAGCGAACGGGCGTGAAAGCGGTAACAGCCGCA
Organism: Acidobacteriota bacterium; assembly: GCA_046727175.1. Classification (GTDB taxonomy): domain Bacteria; phylum Acidobacteriota; class Vicinamibacteria; order Vicinamibacterales; family 2-12-FULL-66-21; genus JBKPCD01. The sequence continues at coordinate 4,998 of JBKPCD010000143.1, forward strand.
CAGAAAGGATAAGCGACAGCCCTGGTGAACAGCCTTGGAGTGGCGTCGGGAATGGCGCAGAATCGACGAGTCCGGCAGCTCGTGTGGGTACGGGATCGGACACAGGCGACGCGGACAGCAGCTCGGCTGGCGATCAATCATCGGGCGGCTCGCGAACAGGCCAGAGCGGTGGTCAAGGGCGTGGAGGCAAGGCCTTCGGGACTGGTCCCTCGTCTCCGCAACGCGCCGCCAATCCGGTCAATCTGCCGCCACTCCCTCAAAACCCTGGAGACATGATCGAGCTCTCGTTGCCGCCACTCGCGAGCGCCTCCCAAGGTGGTGAAGAGGACGAGAGTCAGGGTGAGAAGCGGAAAGGCAGTACCGCCGGGAATACGCAGCGATATCAACCGCAACCCGGCTCCGCGCGCTCGCCAAAAGAGCCGTCCTCACACGAGCCGGCGCAGCGCTGGCCGAACTGGGTCTTCCTGTTGCTTCGGCGCTGAGGACGACATGGACGTTCCCCACGCTCGACGCCACGCGTCGCACGTAGTACACGCGGTCGCTCAGGAGATGTTCGGCCTGGACGAGGTCACTCGACTCGCGCTTGCCGCGTTGTTCACGGGTGGGCACGTGTTGCTTGAAGGCAATCCCGGACTCGGGAAAACCGAGCTGGTAAAGACGGTCGCGCGCGTTCTTCGTCTTCAGACCGGCCGCATTCAATTCACACCCGATCTCATGCCGGCTGACATCACAGGCACACTGATGCCGTCGTCAAACGGTGAGTTGAGATTTCAGAACGGTCCAATCTTCACGTCGCTTCTCCTGGCGGACGAGATCAACCGCGCGACGCCAAAAACGCAATCGGCGATGCTCGAAGCCATGGCCGAGAAGAGAGTCACAGTGCTCGGGGAAGAGCGCGCTCTGCCCACGCCGTTTGTCGTGCTGGCTACCCAGAACCCAATCGATCACGAAGGCACGTACAACCTGCCGGCCGCACAGGCCGATCGGTTCATGTTCAAGGTCCGCATGCCCGTACCCGACGGACCAACGGTCGCGCGCATCGTCTGCAAGCGCTCGGGGGCGGGAGCACCAACGCAGCCAATCGGGAATCCATCACTCACACCAGCTCCGGTCCCGTCGATGCTGCCGCCGGATCCGACCGCCGCGCAAGTCTTGATCAAGGAGATTTCGGAGCTGGTTCGATCGATTCCTCCGCTACCGGTCGTCGCGATGCACGTCACGAATATTTATCTCGCGACGAACCGTCGCTTCGACGCGCTCGCGCGCGCGGCGGGTGCACCGAAGGACATCAAGAACGTCGCCACGCGATTTCAGTTCGGCATCAGTCCGCGTGCAGCGGGGGACGTCATGCTCGCGGCGAAGGCCTGGGTCTGCCTGTCCGAGTCGGATGCGGACGCAGTCACATCGAGTCACCTCCAGGCTGTCGTGGTGCACGCATTGCGTCACCGCTTGAAACTGTCGCTCGACGACGATCCGGGCGAGGATGGCGAACCAAGTGACGATCAGGACGCGCGGCTCGATTCGTTGATTCGGCGCCTCTGCGTACTCACGGCGCCGGGGGATTCCGAATATGACTCGCACTGGCGCGCGTGGGACTCTTAGCCCGCTGCCGATACCGTCGACGCAGCTGGAACGCTACAGGCTCAGCCTGCGTCAGCAAAGTCGCGCTCAGCTTCCAGGAGCGCATCTCGTCCGGCGCCGTGGGCAGAGCCTCGACTTTCGCGAGCTGCGTCCGTATCTGCTGGGCGACGACATTCGTCACGTCGACTGGCGCGCATCCGCGCGCCATCACCGACGCGCCGAGTACCTGATTCGAACATTCGAGCACGAGGCGCAGGCGCGCATCCTCATCTCTATCGATCCGCGCGGCTCGATGCGGCTTCCCGAATCCGCACCGAAGCTGCAGCTGGCCCTCTGGCTTGCTGAAGCGATCGCCTACATCGCGGCACGATCCGGCGACTCGGTCGCGTTTCACACGCTGTTCGGACCCGACACCGGATCCGTCGTTGAAACAGGACGCTTCGTCACCCGGTCCAGCATTCGCAGGGTATTGCACCGCGTCGCTGCCGCAACCACCGTTCCGTCTCGCCTGTCGCTCACGTCCGTGGCAGGCGCGTCGCCGCCCGGCAGTGTCTGGCTGATCGTGACGGACCTGTACTTCGAGGTGGACGCCGACGTCGACCGGCTCGCGGCGCAGGTCTGCAACGCGCAGCACGGATCCCGTTGGACGATTGTGGTCGATTTGGACAGCTGGCCGTGCGAAGAACTGCTGCTTGGAAGAGGGTTGCGGCGGATTGACGGTCCCGGCCTCGGCGGGCGCGAACCACGATTGGACGTTACCAATGCGGCTCTCGAAGACGTGAAGGAGCGGATTGCGGTCCGAAAGACGCGCTTTCACGAACGCGCGCGGGCTGGAGGATACGACCGGCCATGCTGGACCTGGCCCGCATCGAGCAAGCCGGCGCCTGCTGAAATCTTCCATCGTCACTTCTTCGATGACCCGACGATCAAGCGGCTTCTGATGAAGGACGGCTCGTCGTGATCTATCTCTTCGGCGCCTTCATCGCGACGCTGGTCGTCGTCTACATGGCGCGACCGAACTTCCGGCGGACGGTCACGTCTGCAGCCATCTTCTTTCATGACGATCTGGCGGCTGCATCTGCCAGCAGGTTCGGGTGGAGCCCTCCTCGGCCCACGCGATTGTTCTACATTCAGCTCGCCGTGCTCGTGCTGCTGCTCCTTGCTGTGCCGCAGTGCCACGTTCTGCTGCGGTCAGGTCCGGAGTCGCCGCTTGGAATCTGGGTCATCGTGGATCGCTCCGCCAGCATGACCACAATGCAGCAGGGCGGAACACGCATGCAGCGTGCAGTCGCGCAACTCGAATCGTTGCTGGGCAAGCGATGGACGCGCGGGTACTGCGTCAAACTCTCGACGTTCGACCTGGAGCTGAGAGACGTGCGTGACGATCTGCACACGGTGGCGGACGTGATGCGCGAGGCAACGTCTCTATCGCCCAGAGCGCTTGGGACGAACATCGCGCTCGTCGAGCGCGCGCTGAAACAGCCGCGTCGGAACAGGCCGAACGAGTGCCGGATCGATAGTGCGGTAGTGATCACCGACATGCCGGCGCCGCCCTGGATGGACACTGCGCCGAAGGGCGATGTGTGGATCGACGTGTCTCAGCCTGTCGGCAACCTGGGTCTGACCGACATCACCGATACCCGCGATCAATTGACGGGAAAGGTCGAACGAGTCCGCTTTCGCGTCGAGGCTTTCGGAGACATAGCGAGAGATGCGCGGCTCACGGTCACGTGGCCCGGCGGCGCACAGAAGACGTTCGCGGTTCAACCCTGGGTCGGGCCCGCTGCTGTCGTCGAGCTCAAGCCTGACGTGCCGGGCACCTATCGGATCGAGCTGTCGCCCGGGGGCGCCTATCACTACGACGATCGAGCCGAGATCGATGTACCCGCCGCAGAGGGTTTGCGAGTGGATTGGCAGGTCGGTCAACGCGATTGGCTGCAGCGCCTCGGCTGGAAGGATGCGCCCCGCGATCCGGACCTTCGAGTGCTTCCGGCCAGCGCGCTGGTCGACGAGCGTCCGGCCATCCTCGTAGGCGCCGGATATGCTCCATCGACGTCGGTTCAGCCGATCGCGGACTTCCTCGAATCGAGCGCGCTGTTGACCGCGTTGAACTTCGACGTGGCCGAAAGAGCCGGGATGCACGCGGCAGGCGCGCTCCCTGCAGGTTTCGAACCAGTCTTGAGGGGACGAGGCGGTGCCGTGTGGATCGCTCAGCGTCAGGATCCGCCGGCGGTTTACGTGCCGGGTCTCCCCCTCGACGGCGAGGGCAGCGTGCCGCGATTCTCGTCGACCGTCTTCTTCAATGCCGCGCGCTGGATCCTGCAGCGACGTCCGCTTCCTCCCTTATTCACGTTGACGTCGCCCGACCAGCCGGAACCGATCGACACGCGGATTGCGCTGCATCCGGCCGAAGGAAACACGGCTCGGACGCCACGCTCCGCCGGATCCCTCGATCACGGAGTGAGCCGCGCCACAACGGACGATCCGCGGCCCCGCGCGGTGTGGCCCTGGTTCTTCGCGGCGGCTGCAGCGATCTTTGTCGTGGAGCGGTGGCTCGGATTGTTGGCGGGGGTCCAATGACCTTCGACATCGTGCCAGAGTACTGGTGGCAAATCTGGATCGCGGGCGCAGTCCTCGTGTCAGTCGCGCTCGGGTTCGTCCTCGCACGATGGAAATCTGCACGTTGGACCCGGGTGCGCGGCAACCTCGGAGGATCGTCGAGAACTCGCACGGTCGTCGCGTCCCTCACCGCAGCGGCCTCATTGTTCTTCGCCGCCGGTTTGTGCGGGCCCGCGCTCATGCGGCGAGCCGGGTCACCACGTTTCCACGTCGTGGTTCTCATCGACGTGTCCGACAGCGTGTTGCGGGCCGACGGCGGGTGGAAGCGCGTGCGGTCCATGGCAAGTAACCGGCTCCGGCAGGCATTCCGCGCGTGGCCGGTGAACACGACAGCCGAGGTGCTGACGTTTCGTTCCGAGGCCGTTTCGGCGGGATCCGAACGTCCGTTGAGGGAGATTGCCGGGGAGATGGACGAGATTACAGAGAGCGCTTTTGCCACAGGCCCAGGGACCAACATCGCGGCCGGTCTGCTACGCGCTGGTGACGCGATCGATCGCGCGGGCGGCCGTGGCGCAGTGGTTCTGGTGAGCGATGGCAATGAGACCGACGGGGACGGCGTGGCCGCAGCCGCCAGACTTGCCGCCCGCGGGATCGCCGTGCACGTCCTGCCGCTCGCCGGTGGTCCACCCTTACTCGGCATCGTATCGGCAAACCTTCCTCCGTACGTCGACGCAGGCGCGGAGACCTTCGCACGCGGTGTGCTCAGCAATGCAGCGGACCGTGAGGCCGACGGGTCGCTCGAGCTGCGAAGGCATGCGCTTGCAGGCGATGAAGACAAAGGATCGGCTGCTGCTCGGCCTTGGCAGACGCGCAGCGGCCTCCATCTGGCGAGCCGTCAATGGGCGCAGTTCCGCACGCCCGTTTTGTTCGAACGACCCGGACTGCAGTTCGTCGACATTGCTGTCACGGGCAATGGCCCTGCGCACCGACGCCGACTGTTCACACACGTCGAACGGCCGCCTCGACTGCTGGTCATCGGCGATGACTTGTGGACGCGCGCGTTCGCGGATGGTTCGATGCTGTTCGTGCGCAAGCCTCCCGTACAAGTAACGACGAGCGAGCCGCTCGAGGACTTCGACGGGATCGTCATCGATAGTGTCCCCGCAAATGCCTTTGCAGACGGCGTCCTCGAGAGAATTGCGCAGGCCGTCCAACGTCGTGGCGCCGGACTGTTCGTCATCAACGGCCGTCACCTGGACTCGCCGCGTGACGCGACGAATCTGATGTCGTACGACGGCACGCCGCTCGCGAAGCTGCTCCCGCTGGTCAGCCAGGCACGTGTGAGGGCCGCCGAGCCGCCTCCGCGGCACGTCGTCATGCTGATCGACACATCGGGCTCAATGTGCGGGATGGGCCTCACGCAGGCACAGCAAATCGCCGTTTACGTCGTGGAACGCTTCCTTCGGCCACAGGATCTCCTCGATCTCATGGCGTTCACGACCACGGCTTCCGCGGTTCTGACTGGCCAGCCGATGAACGCGGAAGGGAGGACGAGAGCATCACAGGAGATCCGCCGGATGGCCTGCGATGGGGGAACGGATCCAACAGCAGCGCTGCGCATGCTTGCTGCACGCAAGCTGACGAACTGCGGGTTGCTGTTCTTTTCGGACGGTGGTTTCGCGCCGCTGCAGCAGCTCTCGGAATACCGGCCCGACTGCCGGACGACGGTCTTCGGGATCAGATCCGAGCCATTTGCCGCCTCCGAACCGATTCGAGCGTTGGCCGATCCGATCCAGGTTGGCGCCAAATTCGATCCGTCGCGGATCAACATTCCATACTTCGCGGCCCAAGCCAGGGATCGTTACTTCGAACCGGGTCCTTACACCGCGCTCTCGATGCGCCGTGTGCTGCCGAACGGCGCCGCGCTCAACGTACCCGCCATTCCGCTCGACGGTTCTGCAACGACATCTGCGAAGCCAGATGTTGTGCCTATCGCGGTCAGGCCGAAGCTTGCCGATCCTGTTCTCGCGTACAAACAGTCGGGCGCCGGCTACGTCGGCGAATGGACGACAGCTCTGCCCGACAGCTGGATTTCACGAGAGGATGGCCGGGCCGGTGTTCGTCAATGGATTGGCGCGACCTTGCCTCTGATCGATGCGCGCCGGTACGTCTTCCAACTGACTCAGCGTGGCGAAGAAGTCGATCTGGAGATCGCGCTGTCGCCCCAGCACGACCGGCTGCCGGCAGTGGACCACATCGAGGCGTTCCTGGACTCTCCAGGGTCGGCCGCCGTCTCGATTGCGATGCGCCGTGACGAGCGTGCTCCGGCAACGTTCCACGGGCGTATTGCGATTCCATCCGCCGATCGGTCGTCGGAAGCGACGCTGGTTTTGCGTGAATCGGGACCCGATGCGCTGACCCGTCCGCAGCGTATTGCGATTCTGCTGCCGCCAAAAACGGAAATTGACGGCCGGCGCGTGCCCGAATCGTTCAGCTTTGGATCCAACGAGGACGTCTTGCGGCGAATTGCGCAACAGGGGAACGGGACGTATGACGCGCTGGAACGGATGGCGAGGGGGGACACAGTGGCCGCGGACGCGAGGATCGACCTCTGGCCGTTCGTGGCAGCGCTTGGTTGCGCGTGTTACCTCGCAGGGATTTTCTTCCGCCGCATCGATCCGTAGGTCGGGCGGTGTCGCAGGCGATAGCAGCAACGCTGTCGTCCTGCAAGTCTCACGCGAGGAGCTCCATCGGGCTGCCGAGGCGTTGCAGCGGCTGGTGCTCCGACTGCTCGAGGATCTGCTCGGATGCCGACCGGGATTGCAGCACGGCGACTGGTTTGGCGCCGAGGACGCGCGGGTCTTCGATCGCATGGGGCTTCGTCGCATCGGCCTGCGATGGGCCCTCGCGCGATTCTGCCCGCCGCTTCGTCGGGTCCTGGTGCAGGCGCCCTCGGGCAGCCGCATGCGCGAGCCACGCGCGACGTGGTCCACCCCCGCCGTCTTCACAAGACTCCAGATTGAATGTCATGGAATCGAAGGACTCATCATCCCTGATCGGTTTTTGAACGCCGTCGGCTTGACCGCATGGGACTCGCCGTGGTTTCGGCTTCACGCAGCGGCGCTCGTGACCGAACATTTGCGCAGTCGGCTGATGGTATCGGTGACCGACCTCCCGCCTCCGCGCATCGTACCAGAGGTGTGCTGGATGATCATCGCGACGTCGGATGTTCGGATGCCGTTTCTGGCAAGGCTTCGCCTGGCGTATCGTCCGCACAGAAGAGCCCTGGAACGGCTGCGATCGTTCGGACTCAGAGTGATCGAAGAGACCGGCATACCCGAAGAGTTCTGGGCCCACTGGCTCTCGTGGCACGTGAACCGCGTGGCAGGTTCACCCTCGATGTTGCCGCTGAAGTGGCACTCGTGGCTGCGCGATCCCGGCACGATTGCGGCATCGGCGCCGACGGAACAGAGGCTGGCGGCGGCGTACGCGGCATGGTACCCCGTTCACAAGGAGTGATGACATGTTCGACAGCGGCAAGGTCCTTGAGATCGCGATGCGCCATCGTGACACTCTTCAGCGCCTCCGTCTGGTTCAAAACGCGCTCGAAGAGCGATTCGAGTGTCTGGACGATGCGATTCTCGCGCTGATTCTGTCGGTTACCAGTGGAGAGCCGCTGCTGCTCATCGGGCCGCCGGGAACGGCAAAGTCGAAATTGATCAGGACGTTCTGCGCACTCGTGGGCGTTAATCGCACGCAGCCGGACCACCGGTACTTCGAGTACCTGCTCACCCCGTTCACCGAGCCGGGAGAGCTCTTCGGCTTTTACGATCCCAGCAAGCTGACACGCGACGGCAGGCTCGAAAGGATCAACGAACAGTCGATGATGCAGAACGCCGAGATTGTGTTCCTCGACGAGGTGTTCAAAGGCTCGAGTGCGATTCTGAACTCGCTGCTGTCATTCATGAACGAACGCGTCTTCTACGATCGCGGTCAGCCCAACCCGGTGCCGCTCCAGTGTCTGTTCGGCGCAACGAACGACCTGCCGGACTCGCCGGAGCTGTACGCCATCTGGGATCGATTCGCCTTGCGGTGTCGCGTCGACAACGTCGCTGCCACGAGTACCACGATTGAACGCATGCTCGAGAAAGCGTGGCCTTTGACCTACGGAGCGGAAATCGACACACCGCCTGCGCCAGGGCTGCTTCACGGTCTGCGGGCACTTCGGGCGGACATCGCTACCGTCGTCAGGGTCGCGCCGAGCACAAGCGTTTTGCCCGTCCTCGCGCAGCTCGTGCAGGTTGCGCGCACCCATGGTTTGTCGCAGCTTTCGAACCGGCGCCTCGTCAAGCTCACGTACGTCATGCTGATTCACCGCCTCTATGACGTCGCACTCGGCGGCGAGCCGTACGGGAATGGCAACAGCATCCGTCAACAAGAGCTGAATCTGCTCCCGAAGTATTTCCTCGACGACGACACGAGGGAGGATGCTGTGAATCAGCTCTACACGGCAATCGAGGACTGGTACCACCATCCACTGGAGCTCACCTGATGGACGTGCGGCTCGTATCGCCATCGGTCTGGTGGCCCCGGGTCGATTGGATCGGACAGAGCCCCCTCGACTCCGCTCGGGGCAGGCCCGTGGCGAGCACCCGATCGGCGCAGATTGCCAGACTCGCCGATGCGGTGCTCTGGACGCTGCAGGACGCGCACGTCGGCATCACTCCGGCGCTTGCGTACGAGCTCGCGTGCTTCTTCAAAGCGCCTCACCTCGTCGAGCGCGGCGTATGGGCTTCAATCTTTCGCACACTGCAGGACGCATTGCCGCGTACCGATGGTTCGGGCCTGGTCGCAGGGACGAATCCTGTCTACACGGTCCTGAAGATCGTAAAACCGCTGGTCCGCAGCGCTTGCCTGAAGCATGGGAAAACGTGTCTTCTCGCGGACGACGAGATTCGGTCGGGCATCACCGTAGATGAATACAAGCAGTACGAAGAGGCGCTCGCGCGGGAACTGAAGCACTCAATCGACAAAGACACAGCCCGCCGCTCCTTCTGGGTCGAACACGGCAATGTGATGGCTTCGTTCTCCGATCCGGCGAGGGGCAATGTGAATAGGGCAACGACGCCGGAGATGGATCGCGTGGGGCTCGCGATGGTGCTCGGTTTTCCGAGCGACGTGCACGCATACACACGGACGCCGAGCCGCGTGCCAACTGCGGCCCAGATGCCGAAAGGCCGGCCCACGCCGGGCATCGTAGAAGGCGGCGTGGAAGGAGTCCGCCACACGAGGCGGGAAGCGCACTTCGAATCGATGCTGCTCAGCGAGTTCCTCAATCCGCGCGACCTGCTGATCGATCGGCTCGTGAACTCCGGTTATTTCATCCTCGAGCGGCGACCCCGGCGCGAAAAGCTGCGCGATGTACTGATCGTCGGCATCATGCCTCCGGCTCTGGCCGGCAAGGTCCACGCATCGTTCGCGAAAGCCTGCTGGCTGGACGCGATGACGCGACTCGGGCGGCTGTTCACGAATGCCAGGCTCCACGACACCGAGTTCCGATGGATCGAGGGAGACCCGCTCGGTCGCGGCCGATCGTGCTCGTTCGCGCTGGCACAGCTTCCACCGGACATCTTGACCGATCGGGCAGACGGGACCTTCCGACGGGCGTTTCTGACGCATCTGCGCTGGCTGCCGGATTATCTGGACATGCAGTCGGGCTACCGCGCGCTGGGCGTCGATGAACGTGGTCACCCGGAGGATTGGGCAGCAGTAGCGTGGAAGGCCAACAGCGGTCGAACAGGTCCAGCTTCGATGCGGGCATTCTCGTTCGTGCACCTCATGATCTTCCTGCCTGCTGGAGGCTCGGAAGCCTTTTCGGCGCGTGGCGCCGAGAACACCACGAGGCTGCGCGACGCGCGCGAAAGGATTGGCCGCCTTCGCGGAACGCTGGGCATCGGCTATCACACGCGACGGCACCTCAGCGTCACCTACGTTCCAGATTCGAGGACAGCGGACTGGCACTACGGATCCGAGAGCGATTCGTATCTCGCCGTCAGGACCGCGCACGCAAATCGTGGAGGCGACCTCTCGGCTGCGCTCCAGCGCGCCTGGATTGGGCAGCTCACCAAGGAAATCTGGCATGGCTGACGTCTACAAGCCGCATCCGTGCACCGAGCGCGAGGCCCTCGAACGATTGGCCGAAGAGGCCAGGCGAGGTGCGCACTACCTGGAAAAAGCGAGACTTCAGATCGACGCCTCCGAGTGGAGGCGCGTCACGCTATGGACGATCGACCAGGTTGGGCAAGCCACGACTCCCTCCGACGCCGTGGATCTCGAGCGCGGATTGCCACGTCTGCTCGTGAACAGAATGCTCGATTCGGGTCGGACAGCGATCCCGAATGACGAGTACCTGCTCGTCGGCAAGCAAGTGCAGTCCCGAGCCGTCGTGGACGTGCTCCGCAGGCTCGAGGCATTCGCGACGCCGGCACGCGTGACACGGCTCCAGACGCCGACGCGCGCCGACCTGTGGCTCGTTCACCTCCTCGCCGACGAGCGGCGGTCGTCCGGACTCATCGGTCTGAAGAGGCTCGGCCTGTTTGCCGGCTGGAACGAGCTGAGTTGCCATCCCGCTGACGGCTTGCGCGTGTTCCTTCCCGCCGGGATCAGCGTGCCCGATGACGTGCTTCAGGCCTTCTGCCGTCTGCTTCTCGACGATTCCGCGATACAGCTCCTCGGACTCCATGCCCAGGGTCCGGACGACGAGCGCTTCTACATCGTCAACCGGTCGGACGCGTCGCCTGATGGCGACCAAGCACCAGGCCGCTCACTGACTTCCCTCGAAGCGCTCACGCTGCCCGCGCGGGCGTTTGTCGACTCGAGAGAAGTCGGTCGGCCCCTGGACGTCAGTATAGCGGTGACAACGCTGAGTGCAGCCCCTACGGCAGAGGAGTTGTTCAAGGATCTGGGCGACCATGCGCGCAGGCGCGGATATCGTCTGCGGCTAGCGTCCACTCGAGCGCAGCGGCCTGCGATTGACCAGCTGCGAGAGCTGCGGACCCAGCAAGCGCACATCGAGCAGCGAATCGCTTACCTGGAGAGCATCAGGAAGCCGAGACCCACGCTCCTCAGATTCAGCCGCCGTGCGCTGCCGGCCCTCGCGCACACGATCTATAGCTTCGCTCCAGACTCGTTGTTCGGCACGCCTCCGCTCGTACGCTACGCGTTTGACGCGACGACACGCGAGGAGACAGGTTTCCACTACCTGCTGATCGAACCCGACGCGCTGCGTGTGTCGCCCGATCCACTCGGGCTGTACGACGGAACGCCGCCGATCAAGTTCTGGCTCGATCCTTCGTGGGGCAGGCATTATCACGATGAGGCTGGCAATCGAGCGTATGTCTTCGTGCCCGAGCATACCGCGCTGGTCCCCTCGCTGCATGCGTGGATGCCGAAGGACATGGACGAGTACTTGCGAAGGGTGCTGGCGAAGCCATGGCTGGAAAAGCGCGCCGCGAGCGGCGCGTCCGGAGACGCCTACGTGTACGTGCTCGACCGGATGTCTGACAACGGCGACCGATTGGAGCTGACGGTGCTCGAGCAGGCGGCATTCGTGCCGCTCGGCAGCGCCGTCAGGTGGTTGACCGACAACCTGACGATCGCAGATCGCGTGAACGTCGAGTCGCTGATCTCAGACGCAGCCACCGTCGTCCGCGGTGACGCGCTCGTTCGAGATGCTGCCCGTGCTGCCCGTGCTTCCGTCAGCGAATTCGAGCAAGAGGCCACACGGACAATCAAGAGCTTCGTCGACGATCTCGATAGGGTTTTGACGGCCGTGCACGCGGGCACCGCAGTCGTTCTCAAGCGCGCCGATGAAGCGATTGACGAGATGACGCGGCTCGACGCCGAAATGTATGGCCTCGTTGATATTCCCGGGCGTCGCCGGGATGTCACCGAGCTGGCGCAGCTGATGCGGCAGGCGACCGGCAGTGCCATTCAAATGACCGACGCGTTGGATGACCTCGAACGCAGCGTCGCCGCGACGCTCGAGAGGGCACGCGCGATTGAATCCGAGGAGCGCACGCAGGTCGAAGAGCTGCTGTGGTCGCTGAAGCAGACTCGCCAGGATCTGCTGCGCCGCCTCCGTGGCAAGCGGGATCAGGGTACACGCCGATGACGGAATACGAGGCACGGGCACGTCGGTTGGAGGGGATCATCCTCAGGATGCGTGATGACCTCGCCTCGCTGAAACGGTGCGAGGAGTCTCGAAAGGGACAGCGCGCGTGGCTGGAATGCAATCGCCGGATGCTCGCCTCATGGCCGAGGGCCCTGAGTGGATACAACCTTCTGCGTCCGTCTGACATCCCGATGGCCGAGGCGCGCAAGTTCTCTCGATGGGCGAGGCGGCAGCGCTGGACAAATCCAACGTTGTTGGGCCTTCGCCTGGAATGCGGCTGGCTCCGCTTCCGAGTCTGGACCACCACCCTTTCACTTTGGCTCAGAAGAACGGCCCCCGAGCATTCACGAAGCCCACGTAGGAACGAAAACCACGATAGAACCACGAAACCACATTAAGAAGAATCTCGTGATGACGCCGTCGGCGCGTGACGGTGAAGGCTGTTCCAGTTTAGGAACCTGACGATTCGAAGCTGTATAGATGATGCCGAAGCGTCTCACGGGCGGCCGACTTCGATCTGCTGTCCTGCGCACGTACGTAGACTGGTCGGATCGCCCGCGACACGTCCTCAGCCGTCGGCGAGGAACCGTCGCCACGACGCTGGCGGTCGTTCTCGCGGTTGCCGTATCCACGCAGCTTCAGCTGCTGCCGCTGAGCGCTGGCTACCCCCTGTACTGGGCCCACGACCGCGTGGCGCTGCCGTTCTGGGGCTATACCTGGACCTTCTTCTCTCCGTACAGCGCAGTCTGGTGGAGCCTTGCCGCGATCTGCACGGTCGTCTGGATGGTGACATTCGTGACGCGGTGGTCGGCTGTTCGACGTCCACATACGCGCCTGTGCCGATTGGTGATCATCCGTTTCGTCGCGCGATCGGACCAATCCCATCGCTTCGTTGCCAGATTGGTGACAGGTATCGAGTGGTTGGCACGACGCGGGCTCGTGTCGGAGCTCCTCGTCGAGGTTGCGCAACTCGAGCAGACGAACGCGCTCCGCGTTTTCATCGCACACGGCGGCTTGAATCAGGAGCTGGCGCGCCGGTTCGTACGCGTCACCAATCTGTTCGCGCGGCTTCGGTGCGGCGGTCGTTCGACGAGGGTGGACAAGTGGTGGGCCGCAGCCGTGTGGCACCAGACGCTGATGTGGATCGAGATGAGAGGAGCGCGTGTCGCCGTCGGCGGGGACGTTTTGACGCGCGAACTGCTGACAACCGGAAATTACGTCGTCGGACGGCTCGGCGAACCCAAGGCCGACAGTGCGTCGCTACCAGATCGATTGATCGGAGATCTGCAGCGCGTGGTCACGGATCTCGGTGTTCCGCCGGGCACCGAGAACTCGTTGCAATCACCTGTCCTCGGATCGGCCACGCAACGACTGAACGAAATCCGAACGCTTGCCGAACACATCGGGTCGGATTGGCGGACAAGGCGGGGGAGCGCCGTCGACTTCGAGGCGGATACCGAGGATCCGGAGTTGCTCGAGGTGCTCGGCGTGATCGCGATGAGCATCGGCCTTTACGCAGCGTTGCGAGCGGGCTCTCCAAGCCTGGCGATGGCGTACGTCAGTGCGTTCGAGGCGTTGCGCTTCCTGCAGTACCTGGGCGCTGAAAGCCCCGACGTGATGGAAATCGCGCGTGGCCTTTCCGGACGCGCGCCAGTTGCCGATCACTATCGGTTCGCTGGTGAGCTCGCGGCCAGCAACGCCTTGCGGCTCGAGAACGCAACCGGGATTTCCGGGCCGATCTTTCACGAAGCCATCAAGAACGAGTGGTCCACAGTCGAAGCCTTGAACGATGCCGCGGGACCCGATTTTGGTGGCCGTTTGTCGCCAGCGTCTCGCTCCGGACAGGTCTCGGCCAGATGGGTGACCGAGGATCGCGGCGACGGCGCCCTGATTCAGCATCGACTGACATCGCGTCCCATTCCGCTCGTTCGTCGCACAGATCCGATCCTGATCGCCGGCGTGCTTGGTTCGACGGTGATGTACGCCGCCGTACTCGTCGCCCTCATTCTCACGTTCGTACCGATCGAACCGGGCGAATGGACGCATCGCCCGTTGGCCGACAACCGCATTCTGGAGAACGTTCGGCGCGAGCTGCCGGCCAGGCCTTTCCTCGATGCCGTCTTTCATCCTCCGGATCGCGAGGTCGTCATTTCACAGACCGGCGGAACGTTCCACTCGTTCAATCCGGACACGCGCGTCTGGTCGACCGACCGACCGTTTGCGAACGGCCAGCTCGCCCGGCCGGATGTCCGGCTCTTGACTTCCGCCCCGGAAGGCAGCGCACGAGCTGCACTGTGGGGCGTTACCGTCGACGGCGGCTTGGTGAGGCGACGTAATCATGACTGGGAAGTCGTCATTCCCGACGCCGCGTTCCTGGGACGAGACGGGAGGCCGGTGCAGCACAAAGACCTGACGGCGGTTGCCGCGTCGCCCGATGGTCGATGGCTCGTGGTCGGAGCGGGCGTTGCCGGCCTCGGTATTCAGGACCTTCGGCATCGTCGCTGGCTTGCTGTTGCACGCACGCCCGGGGACAAACTGACGAGCGTCAGCCACGTTGCCTGGTGGAACGGACGTTTCTTTGTCGGAGGAGCTGATGGCGTTACCGAGCTGACCGTCGACCCTGCTCCCGTCGCTCTTCGACGCGTCAAGCAGTTGCCGGGAGCCGTGATGCAGCTCGAGTCCACGCTTGACGATGGCCTCTTCGTGCTGCAGAGGCTCGTCTGCAGTGATGGATCGAGCGACTGTGTGCGGCTCTCAGTCCTCCGCGCGAAGTCAGCCGAGCCCGTCGTGTTGATCGATGCCACCAATCGTTATCCCGGACTGACGCTGGCGGGTTCGTTCTACGCCGAGCAGTGGAACGATCATCTCGTGATTGCCGGCGAGCAGGGCGTTTTCAACTACGACACACGGCTGCGGTCGTGGCACCAGCAGACAGCGAATCCAGTGAGCGCCGTCGGCCCGTGCAAGGGCGTGCGATGTTTCTATTTCGGCTACACGGGCGGCGTTGGTCGGCTCACGCCGAAAACCTTGGCGGGTGAAGCTTCCGTGCATTGGACACTGCCTGACGAGAGACCGAGTCGAATCGCGGCCGATGGATCCGGTCCCGTCGCGGTCCTGACTGCGGCCGGCAATGCATTCGCTCTCGCTGATAAGGGTGACAGGAAAATAATCTTCGCCGCGTCTTCTTCGAACGCCTCGCCCGAGCGTTTTCAGAATGCCGTCACCTTTGGTGACAAGGTCCTCTTCTTCGGGACGCCTGGCGCACTCGTGCACGACATTTCAGAACGTTCACTCTACCGTCCCGCAGGGGTGCCCGGCTGGCTGCAGTCGCCTGCGTCGATTGTGACGACGTCGGGTTCTCGGCTATTCGGGCTCGAGCCTCAGGGAGACTCCTATCTTGCGAGGATACTGACGCAGCAACAGGTCGAAGCCGGGAACCTCGTGTTCACGTTGCCGCCGGTGACAATCCAGGGGCCGATCGGAGCCATCGATCCCTCTAGCGCGAATGTTCTTCGAGTCATCGACGGTCAAGGACGCGTGATCTCCGTTGGAGATGCCGGGCTCGTCGCATTGACTGGTGGACGCACACCCGACATGGACCGGGCGCGTCTCCTCGACGTGACGGGTCCAGACGATGCGCTGGCGGTTTCGACCACGAAAGGTGTGCGTCTGTATTCGGGACGAGCGCGAGCGTGGGGGAATTATCTCAACGGACCGCCGGGTGAACGTCCCGTCGAAGTCGCACATCGCAGCGGTACGTGGTACGCACGCTCGGATGCTGATCGACTGATCACGCTCGGATCCACGCCGTCGACGTTGGTTGGCGGCTATGCGTACGCGATGCCCGACGGACGTCCGGACGATGTGCTGTCGAGCGGCAGCGACGTGTATCTTGCGTGGGGTAGCGCCATCCAGCGATACGACACCCGCTCGCGAGGTATCGCGTCGATGTGGCGGATCGAGGGAGGTCAGCGGGTACGCCTGAAGGCCGTCGTCAACGGAGAGCCGTTGAGCCTGCAGGGGGAGGTGGCCCGACTCGGATCCCGTGAAATCGCCCGCGACGTCCACAATCTCTTTCTCGATGGCGACCGACTCTGGCTCACGAGAGGGGAACAGGGCAAACGCTACCTTCAGCTCCAGCCGATTGCGACATTTGCACCGCACCCGACGCTGTCCGCTGCGACACCGGAGTGTCTGTTCCACAATCCGACAGCAGGGCCGAATGTGACAGAGCTCCGCGACGCACGCAGGCTCCCCAACGGGGTCATTGCCGTAACTACGAATGCCGGTTTACGGTTCTACAGCCCGTTACGGAGATCCTGGTACAGCTCCAACGTCCCCGCCACTTTTGGTCGTGGCGATCTCTATGCGCTGGGGTCGGTCCTGGTCCTGGCAGATCCGGCCGAGCATCCGACAACGCTGCACGTCTTTCGGTCGACGATCGACTTGCCGGCAAGCTGTTCGTCCGACCCGGTGCGGCTCCGGGCGCCCGCCGACGTCCTGCAGGTTCGCGCGCTCGCCGTCGACGAGACCGCGAAGCGCGCGATTGCCATCCGCAGCGACGGCGCTGTCGACGAGCTTACCGAGAACCACACGAGACGGCTCCTTGATTCACCGACCAGCGGTCCGCCGGCTACGGAGATCATTCGCTCCTGGCATTTCCCTGACGTCATGCCCGGCGCGCTCTGGTTCACTACCGGCACTCACGTGTGGGGGTACGACATCACGCGCAAGAAGTGGAGCCGAGTGGAGGTCGTACTCGATGGCGCCGGTCGATTGACTCCCGGAACGACGATCGATCTCCAGCCTCTTGCCTCGTCCATCGTCGTCGTCGCAAAGCGCACGACAGGAGACTTCTACACCGGGCTGCTGCCTGTCAGCGCGGGGGGCGTTCAACAGGTATCGGTTACGCTGTCTCCACTCTTCACGTCGAGCTCGGCCCATTTCGATTCAGAGGGAGGCGCAATCGTTGACGTTCAGCAAGACAACGACACGTGGGTGTTCCTGTTGCAGTACGCCTTGAAGCGCTTCAATCCACGGACTCGAATGTGGCAGACACTGGCGACCTTCGACCCGGGTGACAGTCCCGTCTCCTACGGTCGCGTAGCCGATAGAGGAGTCGTGACGGCGACGACTACGAGCGGACAAACCGTGTGGTGGGTGGAAGTTCCCGACCGTAGCAGCCGACGATATCTGAAATATGACGAGAATCCAGGGTTGAGCCTCCCTGATGAGACAATGGCACGCCCGAATCCGCCGCTCGACGTGGGCTGGTTGAAATGGAACCGTTCCGCCCAGACGTTTCTCGTCCGCACACCCGAACGCGTCATCCAGTACTCCAAACAGGATTTCGTCCGCCAGCGGCGCTTGCTGTTCGAAGGCGTGGACGCGGTGCGCGCGCTTGGCGACGGGCACTGGCAAACGGCGAATGCAGCGGGGATCTGGGGCTTTCCAGATCCCGACCTGAATCTAAACGCCTCCTCCGTGCAATTCTGGCCCGTACCGTGGAGCGGCCGCATCGAGTCCACTAGGGGATGGTTTCGCGTCGAGGGCGAGGAATACGCGATTGTGGACGGCTGGCTCGATCGACGGCCTGCTTCTCGCATGTTCGAAGTCGGATCCGTAACGTTCTTCAAGGAAGTCCGCAAGGGCATGTTGGCGCTGATCCGGAACATCGATGCGCACGAGACGAGCGCCTACACAAACGGACTGTTTCTCTGGGACGCCGGCCGCAAGGCGATCTCGTTCAGCGGCAATGACGTGCTGTTGCTATCGGATGCCGGTCTTCATTCGATCTCGACCTTGGCCAGCTTCGATGACGGTCCGCCGGGTAATCCGGAAACGGGAGATTGGCTGCAGTCGGGCCCGGATCTCCATGCGCGATTCTTACGCGGTGGTCGCTGGTATCACCGCTCGAGTCCTGGTCTATGGGATCCGATCGATGCAGGAACGTCCGACTCGGTGGTGGCGACCTACGACGGATTGGAATGGATCCGACGTCGAGGAATGATTACCGTCGAACAGTCCGACGGATCGCGACGAACAAGCCTGATCGCTCGTTCGAACGAGCTTGGCCTCATATCGGACCGACTGGTCGACGCGGCGCCGTTTCAGGGCGAAGCGTTCCTCGTTTCCGAGGCGTTCGTCGATATCGCCAGGCCGCCGGACACGAACGGATCGTTTGCAGTCGTCGCGCGATTGCCTGCATCTCGCGTCGATGGCATCGACCGGGTCGCTGTTTCGGGCGGCGAGCGTCTCTTTGTCAAGCGAGGCGAGTCCGTCTCGTCCTGGAACCCGCGCGCGCGTTCGTTCGAAGCAGTTCCGCCCGAAGCGAATCCCTACAGTCGACGAGTCCTGGCTGCCGTTGGACCGCTGCGGTTCACGTTGCAGGACGGCATCGTCCACCCCGAGCTGCAAGTGGAGCATTTCCGCAATGGCCGGACGTGGATTTCCGTCGAGCCGCAGGACGGCCGCTTCCCGTTCGATGTCGTGCGCTTTGTAGCAGCGAGGAACAACAGGCTGATGATCGGCACGGCCGCGGGTCTGCAGACGTACAGCGATACCAACCTCGGGCTACAGAACGCGAAGCTGTTCGCGTTCGGCGGCGTGCAGGCGGAGCCAATCGATCGCATCGGCGAGCCGTGCAGCGCGCCCGGTCTCGTGGTGGCATGCGGATCGAGTGGTTGTTTTCAGGAGTCCGCGGGCGGCACGTTTGCTCCAACCAATCAGCCCGATCCGCTGTCGTGCCGGATACGCGCGCGGTCCGCGCTGTGGTCATGGACGGCAGATGCGGATGGAATCGCAGGCCGGTACCTTCTGCGGCCGGAGCCCAGGGGTTCCTCCCATTCCGACGACCTGATTGAGCTGCGAGAAGGGCGGTTTCCCCATGACGACATCCAGCAGGTCGCGTCCTTCGACTCGAAGATCTTCACGATCTGGCGCGGCAATCATGTCGGGGTGCACGAGGGGAGCAGTCTGGCGATCACTGCCGCGTCGCGTAACCACGTCTTTGCCGATGCTGCCCGGCTGGTGCTCATCCCGCAACCGGTCCCGATGGCTCACAATTCCGAGGTCGACCTCGCTCCCGCGCTTTACGTCGCAGAAGGCCCTCGGCTATGGAGGTACGCGAAGGGTGCGTGGCTTTCGATCACCGATCCGTCAGAAGTGGAAACCGTCGCGGATTACGAAAAGAATCCTCCGGTGCTGCAGCGCCGGCGTCTGCGCCTCGTTCGCAGCGTTCCCTCGAACACGCTCACGTTCGAAATGCGGATGCCGGGCGGAGACTGGACACCGCTGAAGTGGGACGACAACGAGAACCGACCGGCAATCGACGTCTGGCAGACCATCCAGGTGAGTGACGGGACGCTGTGGATTGCGACGCCCGCAGGTCTCGTCGCGCGCACCGGCGATTGGCGATTCAATCCGAATGCCTTTCGATTGATCGAGGGTGTGCCAGGTGAAGCGGGCCGGGTGATCACAGACTTGCAGATACGAGGGAACGAGGCGCGATTGCGGTACGACGGCGACAGCAACGCGGTTTATGCACTGAACCTCGACGAGCGCCAGCACCCAGTGCGATTTGCGAAACTGGAAGGTCCCGATCCATTCGCAGGGCAATCGTTCGACGTCGATACAAGGTACTGGACTTGGCGCCTTACCGGGCGCATCGGTGACAAGCCCGGCAGCCTGGTCGCGACCTGGAAAGGAGAGCCGGTGCGGCTCGACCGCGGCGGCTTCGATTTCGACACGATCAATTCGATGTCGGTGTTCAACGGCAAGCTGCATCTCTCGACAGATGATCGCGGGTGGTTCGAACTGCCACTGGGCTCCGCCGCGTTGGAGCAGCTCTCGCGCCCGTCATCGCCAGCCATCAACCCCGTCGACGTTCTGACGGTTCAGAGTAATCGCGACCCGGTTCAACCGTCTTTGTGCCTGAAGGACCAGGCTGGTGACTTCGTGCGGCTGGCACCCGGCGGCGCCACCGCACGCATGCAGGGCTGCCCGGTCTGGGCAGCCGACGCGGGCTTCTGGCGGTACTTGCAAGATGGTGCAACGTTCTCGATTGCACCCAGATCTCAGGCGAGCCGCGCCGGTGAGCGCCGTCTGCAGGACGGTCGATTCTCGGACGAGGTCGTGATCGGCGCCCCCGTCGGCGGCGTGCGGGACGCATCCGTCTACACCCTCGTTCCTACGATGGCTGGCGTGATGTCCTTCGACGCGAGAGGAAGGACCGTGGACATGCGCGCGCCGCCGTTCCGCGGGGAAGGCGCGCCACCCCGGACCCTCCAATGGCTGTCTGGAAGGACGCCCGCGTATCTTTCTGAAGGTGCGCTGTACGACCTCCAAACCGACGAACCGCGAAACGCTGCGTGGACGTTTTCGACGCTGCCTTCAGGCGGCACTGTTGAAAAGCTGGGAGGCGGTCCCGATCGACTCTTGTGGGCCGACTGGTCGTTTACGGGGCGCCGTCACCACATAGCGATCGATCCCGACAGCGGATCCGTGTTGCTCGACGAGTTCCCGATCGACGGCCGCACGCTTTACGCCTATCTGCGCCGGGGCCTTGGCTATGCACAGCAGGATGCGTGGGTGCGCCTGCGGCTCAAATCGGGCCGCATCGAAGCGTTCTCCGGCGCTCCGGGCAACCCACTCGTGATGCCGCTCGACGGCTCGTTCCAGATGCTGGCTGGCGTCCCGAGAAGATCGCGAACGATTCTGGTCGGTCCGCACGAGATCCTCGAGTTGAATATGGAGCGGATCGCACGCCATGTGTACTGGAATGCGCCGGAACCGGCGACCGGCGGAGCGCGATGAAACTCGCGGTTCCCGACAGCGAATGTTAGGGGGTCTTGATGCCGCTCCCTCAGTCACGCATCGAGCACATCGTCGTGCTGATGCTGGAGAATCGCTCGTTCGATCACCTATTCGGGTTCTCGCAACCAGGCGCTGGGCAGTCGATTGAGAACGTCTCGAGCTCCAGCACGGGGTTCTCGAACAGACTCGACCCTTCGAAGCCCGTGTCCGCGACGAACCCGGAATTCTCCGCCACGCAGCCGGCGCCGTTTGCGGTTCACGACAAGGACGGACCGTCACACTCGTTCACTGCGGTCTGCGTCCAGTTGTGCAACAGCAAAACAGGTCCATCGGCGACCACGCCGGTCAGGAACAACGGATTCGTCCGCTCATACAAAGACTCGCTCACGAGCGGGACCCACCACCCGACTGCGGAGCAGATTGGGGAAGTGATGCGATCGTTCGGGCCGGATCAACTGCCTGCGATCAACCAGCTCGCAGCGGAATTCTGCCTCTGCGACCACTGGTTCTGCGAAGTGCCGGGCCCGACGATGCCGAACCGGATGTTCATTCACGCCGCAACGTCGGAGGGCTACGTACACAACGCATTCCACCGTGATTACATGTCGAAGACGATCTACGAACTTGTCGCCGAAAAGGGGCTCACGTGGTGCACGTACTTCCACGACTTCAATGAGGTCCTGCAATTCAAGAACCTTGGGAGTTCGCAAATCCACTTCCGACGGTTCGACGAACGGTGGAAAAGCGACGTCGGCCAGGGGAAGTTACCCAACTACGTATTCATCCTCCCGCGATTCGTCAACGAGGCCGCAACACCGACCGAGCCGGCGCAGCCGGCAAACTCACAACACGCTCCCGAAGACGTGCGATTTGGAGAGCACCTCATCGCCGATGTTTATGATGCGCTCGCCGCAAATCCCGAGCTGTTTCGACGAACCGTGCTAATCGTGACCTACGACGAGCACGGCGGATTCTTCGACCACGTTGCGCCACGGGCTGCCCCGAACCCGGACGGCCAGAACTCGCCGAATCCGGACGACGATGCACAATTCCAGGTGCCGGCGTTCAAGTTCGATCGTCGGGGCCTGCGCGTGCCGACGCTCATCGTCTCTCCGTGGGTTCCGAAGGGCATCGTGGAAAACCGGTTTTTGCAGCACACGTCGGTGATAGCCACAGCAACGGAGCTTTTCGGCCTAGCCGGCCCTCTGAATGCGCGTGACGCGTCCGCGACCGGTTTTGCCGGTCTCTTCATGCGGCTCGACGCTGCGCGTGACGCCGCGGATATGCCGGCAACCCTGGACCGGCCGACCATTACCGATCCCGTCCTGACCAGGGTCGCTGGCGTCGCGATGGACCCAGGCGACGAGCCACTCGACTCGCTCACCGACGAATGGATTCGCGGATTTGCCCAACTCGTTGCGCGAAGAACGGGAGCGTCGCTTCTCGGTGCGACTGCCAAAGAGGCGTTGCCGACGACGCAAGGGGAGGCAGCAGATTTCATCGATCGACATCTCAGAATGATGGGTATTTGAGCGCCCGCACCGACGAGGCGGCGGCCGACGCAGTGTAAGATGTGCGCGCCCGGTCCGGGGCCCCCGGCGCGCGTTCTGTGCGCGACGGGGTGGAGGACCGGGGCCCCCGGCGCGCGTTCTGTGCGCGACGGGGTGGAGGAGTACACTCCATGACGACACATCTTTCGCGCCGCCGGCTGCTCGCACTTGGATCACTGGCCGGAGCCGCCGCCGTCTCCCGAGGTCTGATGGCACAGCAGTCGCAGCCCGCGTCTCCACCGACAGTCATCTCCAATCCTCCGCGCGATTTCGGGCCGAACGCCCCGCCGACGACGTACTTCAGCGACCCGGACGTGCTGGCAATCGATCCGTCGTTCAACGCAGTGACGCAGGCGAACACGTCGATCGTCCGCCTGTGGACAGGTGCGCTCTGGGCCGAGGGGCCCGCCTGGAACAGCCAGGGTCGCTACCTGCTCTGGAGCGACATTCCGACGAATCGCCAGTTCCGGTGGCTGGACGATGACGGGCACGTGTCGGTGTTCCGCAGCCCTTCGAACAACAGCAACGGCAACACGTTCGATCTCCAGGGACGCCAGCTCTCCTGCGAGCACCTCACGCGCCGCGTCGTCCGATACGAGCACGACGGCTCTATTACCGTGATCGCGGACTCGTTCGAAGGCAAGCGGTTGAATTCGCCGAACGACATCGCCGTCCACCGCGACGGCAGCCTCTGGTTCACCGATCCGCCGTACGGTGGTCAGCTGTACGAAGGAGCGCCCGACGCCGGCGGCGGTCCGAGCAACGCGGCCGGGCGTCTCAACCCTCGTCTGGGACAACAACCCGGCATCGGAACGTTCAAGCGCGAACTGCCGACGAACTGCTATCGCGTCGATCCGAGCGGCCGCATCGACATGGTCATCTCCGAAGACCAGGTGCCCGACCCGAACGGCATCACATTCTCTGCGGACTTCCGCAAGGTCTACGTCGCGAGCACGGGTAAGGGCCCGGGCGACACGGGGCCCGGCGGGAAAGGGGAGGTTTACGTGTTCGACATCGCGGATGGCAAGACGTCGAACCGGCGCCTCTTCACCGATTGCATGGTGGACGGCGTGAAATGCGGTCCCGACGGCCTTCGATGCGATGTCGAAGGCAATCTCTGGGTCTCGAGCAACGCGGGACGGGCGCTTGGGTACAGCGGCGTCACGGTCTGGAATCCGGCTGGCAAATTGATCGGTCGTATTCGGATTCCTGAGGTGTGCGGCAATCTCACCTTCGGCGGGCCGAAACGGAACCGGTTGTTCATGGCGGCCAGCCAGTCGATCTATGCGCTCTACGTGGCAACACAGGGAGCTGGTCCGGCGTAGTGAAGATGACAGACGGGTCATCCGTCGAAGGTGTCGATGCAGCATCAATGGGTTGGTGGCCGGGGACTGCAAGGTACACGACCGACCCTTCCGGTGATCAATCCCGCGACCGAGACGGTCCTCGACGAGGTTCCGCGAGGCACAGCAGAGGATGCCGATGGGGCCGTACGCGCCGCCCGGAAGGCATTCGAGACCTGGCGATGGTTGCCGGGAGTCGAGAAAGCGGGGTTGCTCCATCGTCTTGCGCACGCCATGCGCGAGCGTCGTCAGGCACTCGCCACGCTCATGACCAAGGAGGGTGGCAAGCCGTACTGCGAGAATCGCGACGAGGTCGAATGGACCGCTGCCTGCTTCGACTACTACGCGGAAATCGGACGTCATGCGCGCGGATCGTCGCTGCCCCCCGTGGCCGAGCACCAGGTCAACTTCACAATCAAAGAACCCTACGGCGTCGTTGCGGCGATTGTGCCCTGGAACTATCCGCTGCTGCTCATGGCCTGGAAGCTCGCCCCCGCTCTCGCGGCCGGCAATACGGTGGTGCTCAAACCGAGCGAGGAAACTCCGCTTGCAACGTTATCCTTGACCGAAGTTTTCAGCGTTCTCCCTCCTGGGGTCGTGAACATCGTGACCGGCCTCGGAGAAGAGATCGGCGAGGCGCTGGTTGTTCACCCAGGTACCGACCTCGTCGCGCTCACCGGGTCGGTCGAGACCGGCAAGCGGGTCGGCCAGCTCTGCGCCGCACAGATCAAGAAAACGCACCTGGAGCTTGGCGGCAACGATCCCTTCATCGTCTGCAGCGACGCGGATCTCAACGTCGCCACGCGAGCGGCGGTCTGGGCGGCCTACCTGAACACCGGGCAAGTGTGCACGGGTGCCAAGCGTTTCTATGTCTTCGACGACATCGCCGACGAATTCACCACGCGCGTCGTCCGTCTGACGCGAGCGCTCCGTCTTGGTGATGGTCTCGATCCCAAGACCGACATCGGTCCCCTCATCAGCGAGCGGCAGCTCGAGGACATTCACGGGCGCGTCCAGGAGGCGGTGCGCGGCGGTGCACGTGTGCTCTGCGGCGGACAGCGGTCGCGGAAATTCAAGAAAGGGTTCTTCTACGAACCCACCGTCATGGATGGCGTACAACAAGACATGCGTCTCGTGCGGACCGAGACGTTCGGTCCTATTCTTCCGGTGATGCGAGTCAAGGGCATCGACGAGGCGATCGCGCGAGCGAACGACAGCTCATACGGCCTGGGCGCCAACATCTACACGAGCAATCTCGAGTGGTCGATGAAGGCGATGGAGCGCATCACCGCCGGCACGTTCTGGATCAATGATCCGCTGACGGACAACGACGCAGGCCCGTTCGGCGGCATGCGGCAGACCGGTCATTCCCGCGAGCTCGGCGAAGAGGGGCTCGACGAGTTCCGCGAGACGAAGCACGTGCATCTCGATTACGCTCAGCAGGTCAAGCCTTACTGGTATCCGTACGTGAAATACAACAAGCTGACAGGGGAGTGAGCCGCCGATTCATTGTCCTGGGAGGCGCGGGCACGATCGGTCGGGTGGTCGTGCGCGATCTCCTTGCGTCGGATCGGCACAATGCCGTCGCCTGCGGTGACCTGAACGCCGCGAGCGCACGCGCACTTGTCGCATCGCTCTCCAGCCGTCGCGTGACGGCCGCGAGCGCGGACATTCGCAAGCCACGGACGTTGACTCGCCTGTTCCGCGGCCATGATGTGGTCATCAACTGCACCCAGCACACGTACAACCTCGACGTGATGAGGGCCGCGCTCGCCGCGGGGATTCATTACGTCGACCTCGGTGGGCTCTTCACCTGGACTCGGCGGCAGCTCTTGCTCGACCGCGATTTCCAACGGGCGGGGCTCATCGCTGTCCCGGGCATGGGATGCGCGCCGGGGATCACGAACGTCCTCGCCCGGATGGCAGTCGACCGACTCGGACGCGTCGAGCAACTGCGGATCCGGGTGGCCTCGTACGATCGCAGCCTGCCGGCCGACGCGTTCGTGTTCGCCTATTCGGCGCAGACGATTGTCGAAGAGCTCACGCTCCGCCCGTGGATTTTCGCTGGCGGACGGTTTCGGACGGTTGCTCCACGATCTGGTTGGGAGCTCGCGCGGTTTCCGCGCCCGATCGGTCCGCGCTGGATCGTCCGCACGCGTCATAGTGAAATCGCGACGCTTCCGGTGAGCCTCAAACAGGCGGGGCTTCGCACGTGCGACTTCAAAGTCAGCTTCGACCGGTCGTTCGTGCGGACGCTGATTCGGCGACTCCGGCGAGGTGAGCGGCTGGAAGATCTTGGAACATCAGGACGACGCACGCGAATCGCCGAGGATTTCGAGGTCGCGCGCGTGGTAGCGATCACGCCACGTGAGCGCGGAGTTCGGCGAATCCTGACGGTCGATTGTCACGCTGCCGCGCGACCGGCATGGGCTGCCAGCGCAGGTGATCTCGATACGGCCGTCCCCGCGTCGATTGTCGCGCAGATGATCGCGTCGGGCGAAATCCAAGCCCGAGGAGTGATCCCGCCCGAACGTGCGGTGCCGGTATCGTCGTTCCTGACCGAGTTACGTCGCCGCGGGCTGCAGGTGACGATGCGCCCCGGAAAAGTCGATTAGCATGCGATCACCGACGCGGCGCCTGATCGCTGTTGTAGATCGCGTACGCGACCTTCCACGAACTTCCGGTTCGCTTCAGGATCACAACGTACTTTCCCGTATCGCTCGTCGCCGCGGTCTGTCCCGGCGGCGTCATGCTCTGCTGGTAGGTTCCGATGTCGTACGCCGTGTCGCCGGCCGCCCGTGATTCGAGATGGGTAATCGTGAATTGACCGACCTTCGTCGGGCCCGAGAACTCCTTCGTGTAGTACTGCTCAATGGCCGCGCGACCTTTGACTATCGGTTCGTTGGGCGGCATCTCGAGTGCGTCTTCGGTGTACAGCGCCGCAATCGCTTTGGCATCGCCTGCGAGTGTCGCTTTCACGTACGAATCGGCCACCTGTTTGATCGCCGCCTCGCCGGAGGCCGTCTGGCCTTTGGCGGCGCCCTTTGCCTGCCCGTTGCCTTGCGAAGACGTGGACAAGAGCGCCAACGTGAGAATTGCCACGGTCTTCATGACGTCATCTCCTTTCGTTGCGAAATCGATCAACAGCCTCGGCCGCTGCCGCACGACGTGTTTCCCAGAGGAATGTCGCCCGGCAGCCCCCACTGAATTACTCGCATGCTCCCGTAGCTGTAGTGACTCGACGAGTATCGGATGTACCACACGCCGCTCGACGGACGCCAGACCGTCAGGTCCGTGAGCCCATCACCATCGAAATCGTTCGCGATGGGAATGTCGCCGGGCAAGCCCCACTGATATGCCGACCAGTTGTTGTAGCTGTAGTTGCTCGACGAGTACCGAATGAACCACGTCCCGGTGGACGGACGGTCGGCCCAAACGTGAGGAGTTGCGTCTTCATCACTCACCCCCAACGTTCAGAGGGTCAGGCGAGATGGTACCTCAGGTCGTTGTGGATGGAAATGGACCGGACGTACCCCTTGCGATGTTGAAAAAGCGCTCGCGTACCGCGTAGGTCGGTCGGCAACTCTGGCCGGAGCCAGAAACTCTGGCCTCTCGACGACGCATCGCACCCGCGAAGAACGCGCATCGGCAATCCAGGCTTGACTCCAGCTTCGATCCGCCTGTAATCTTGAATCCTCCCTGACAACGAATCGGCGCGGGAGTGCGCCACGTCGTGAGTACAAACACGCTCCGGCCCGGAGCTCGCGTGCTTTGGTCTCTGCGTCGCCGTCGAAGCGACGTGCGGTGCGTCCTGTACGCCGACGCGACGCCAGTCGAAGTAAAAGTCCTGCAGGATCGGGACCTCGTCCTCACCGAAGTGTTCCAGGAGGAGTGGCTCGCGCTGAACTGGGCGCGGGTGTACGCGGACCGCCTGAAAGAGCAAGGCTGGTTCGATTCGCCGACCAACCCGTCAGCCTCGAGCGAAAACCCGCCCCGACGAACGGCAATCTGACGTAGACTCTGGGCGCCAGCCGCGCCTGTCAGTCAGGATTCCGTCGTGCACTCTGCAGTTCGCTACAGCACTCTTGCCCTTTTCGCGGGGCTGATTGTCTCGACGCCCACGGCCCAGCAGCCCCAGGGCACATCGGCGGCTCCACAGCAGCCCCGTTTTCGCACCGAAGCTAACTTCGTCCGCGTTGATGCGTACCCGACGAAGAACGGCAGCCCGGTCCTCGACCTCAACGCCAACGAATTCGAGATTTTCGAGGACGGCACAGCGCAAAAGATCGAGTCGTTCGAACACGTCGTCGTCCGGCCCGCAGGACCTCAGACCGAACGCATCGATCCGGGGTCCCAGCGCGCCATGCTCCAAGCGGCCGAGAATCCCCGTAACCGCGTGTTCGTGATCTTCCTCGACACGCCGCACGTGAGCGTGGCGGCCGCGCACGACATCAACGAGCCGCTGATTCGCTTGCTCGACCGAATCCTTGGGCCCGACGATCTCGTCGGCATCATGACGCCGGCGATGAGCGCGTCCGAGCTCGTCCTCGGGCGCAAGACAGACGTGCTCCAGGAGCAGCTGCGCCGCCACTGGCCGTGGGGTCAGCGTTTCAGCCTCATAAAAGACGACAGAGAACAGGCATACGAGACTTGTTACCCGTCGGTCGCCGGAGAGCGGAGCACTACGTCCGCGCTGGCAAAGCAGATGATCGATCGCAAGCGGGAGCGCGCCACGCTCGAGTCCCTCCAGGACCTGGTGAGATATCTCCACGCCATTCGAGAGGAGCGCAAAGCCATCCTGACGGTTACGGAAGGGTGGCTGCTCTATCGCGAAGATCCGTCGCTGATGAAGCTGCGGACGGATCCTATGACCGGCCGGCCAGCGGACCCTATTCCTACGGTCGACCCCGTTGGCGTCGGCCCCGACGGGAAGCTCACGACGAAAGATCCGCGCAGGGCGGGGGATCAGACTCGGATGGACTGCGACACGGACCGGATGCGGCTCGCGGCGATGGACGACGACAGATTCTTCCGGGACATTCTCGAGGACGCGAATCGCGCGAACGCGAGCTTCTATCCCATCGACCCCCGCGGGCTTCCGGTATTCGACAACCCGATCGGCCCCGACGCGCCCCCTCCGATCAGCGTCGATCGCGCGATGCTCAGGACCCGGCAGGATGCGATGCACGTGCTCGCCTCCAACACTGATGGCATCGCGGTGATGGACAGCAACGACCTCGACAAAGGCCTCAAGCGAATTGCGGACGATCTGACCTCGTACTACCTGCTGGGCTATTACTCGACGAACACGAAGCTCGATGGCCGGTACCGATCCCTGAAGGTGCGGGTCAATCGACCAGGCGTAGACGTGCGGGCGCGTCGCGGGTACCGAGCCGCGACCGCGGAGGAAGTCACCGCTGCGCGAACTGCGACGGCAGCGCCAGCCCCCGAGGCGGCTTCGGCCGTGGAAACGGCAATGAAGTCGCTCGCGCGGATCAGGCCGGACGCGCGGCTGCGCCTCTACGCGACCGGCTCCACGACGGCGGGCGTCGTCTGGATCGCGGGCGAATTGCCAGTCGCGGAAGGTTCGGCATCGAGATCCGACCAGTGGGCGCAAGGCGCGGGCGCGGACATACAAGTCGTCAACAGCGGGACAACGCTGACGAGTCGCGTGACGCTGAAGCCGGGCGAGCGGACGTTTCTTACGTCCGTCAAGCTCCCGTCGGGAACGAAACCGGCCGAGATGGACGTGCAAGCGCGCGTGACACCGGCCGACGGCGCCGCAGCACCGGTCTCCGACGCTATTCGGATCAGCATCATGCCCGAGATGATGACACCGCTGATTTATCGGCGAGGACCGTCAACCGCCAATCGCCAGTTGCCTGCCGCGGACCTGCGATTCAGCCGGTCGGATCGCGTCCATGTGGAGCTGCCGGCAACCGACGCGACCAAGCCCGGCGCCGGGCGACTGCTCGATCGAACCGGCCAGCCGCTCGGCGTCCCGGTGACGGTCGGCGAGCGCGTCGATGACGCGAGTGGCAGCCGATGGATCACTGGGGATGTCGTCCTCGCGCCGCTCGCGCCAGGCGACTACGCCATTGAAATCGGAGCGATCAATGGCGGGACAGAATCTCGAGTCGTTGCAGCGATTCGTGTCGTGAGATGACAAGATGATAGTCCGCAAGTCAACTGACGGCTTTGCGTGGACTCGTCGAATAGTGCGACGATTGCCCTTCCAGAATTCGCCGTGGCAGGACAGCCAAGGGAATCCAACGACCCGCCACCTCGAAAGCGGCGCGTGCTTCGCACCCTCGCGATCTCCGGCGGTGCCGTGTGTCTGCTGATCGTCCTGCTGCTGCTTGCCCTCCAATCCGGGCCAGCGCGCAGGATTGCAGTAAATCACGTCACCGCTCTTTTGGCATCGCGGCAGATCGACCTGCAGACGGATGAGCTTCGATACAACTTCTTCGCGCTCTCGATGGGGGTGCGGAATCTGCGGCTCCGTTCCGCCGGGGCGTCAAACCTCCCGGTGTTTGCGACGATCGGGCGCGCGCAGATCCATTTGAGCCTGACGCAACTGCTCCGCGGCCGCTACGTCGTGCAGTCAGGCCTGGCGGAGGATGTGGAGCTCCACTACTTCGTGGATGCGGATGGCCACGACAATCTTCCACGGCTGCCCACCGACGCGAACAAAGCGGGCAAGCCGCTCGATTACCTCATCGCGAGTCTATCGGTTCCGAGCGCGCGCGTCCGTTACGTGAACCGGGCGAACCAGGTGGACTTCGCGCTCTCGCTCTCGTCGGTAGAGATGACGGGAAACGCGCTCACCGAACGTCATCAACTCCGGTTCGAGAGTACCGACGGTCAGTTTCACGTCCGGAACCACGCCGCCGCTGTCGATCACGTCGCCGGCGTGCTCGACTTGGGCCATGACGATCTGAGAATCGATCGCCTGCAGATCGAGGCTGTCGGCTCGCGGGCCGAATTGGCCGGGCTGCTCCGCAAGTTCGACACTCCGGAGGTCGGGCTGACACTGCATGGGAGCATCGACGTGGCGCGAGCGGCTGCCTTCCTCGACGTGCGCGATCCCGTCGCGGGAAGGGTCGCCATAGACGCGACCGCCCGCGGGCTGTTGTCTGCTCCGGCCATCGACACGCACCTGTCGGGATCGGAGCTCGAGTTTCGATCGCTCCGCGCCGCTGACGTGGAACTGCGCGCGGCCTACGACGCGGTGGCCCGGCAGGCGAACGTGTCGTCGGCACGCATCCAGGCGCCCTGGGGCCGTCTCGCCGCGAGCGGAGAGCTGGCGCTCAGCCGGGAACATAGCTCGCGCGTGCACGGGGAGCTCAGTGGTGTCGACGTGGCCGCCATCATGCGCGGCCTCAACGTTCCGTACGTTGCCGACACCCGACTCGACGCAAAGCTCGATGCAAAATGGCCGGGCCTGGACTACCTCGAGGCGTCGGGCCAGGGAACCGCGGTCTTGACTCCGACCACAGCGGCCGCCGCACGGCGGGCGGTTTCCGTGGCTGGCCGCCTCTCGGCGCATCTCGGCGGAGGAACGATCGCCGCTGAGCTGCAGTCGATCACAGCGGCCGGCGCGCAGCTGACCGGTCGAGTGCAGGTTCGTGACGGACGCCGTCTGGAGGGCCAACTGCACGCAAGCGTGCGCGACCTCGCGCGAACCGCCAGCGCCGTGGAAACATTTCTCGGCAGGGCACGGCGTGCGCTGTTGCTGGCGCCGGTCAACGGCGGGGCGATCATCGACGCACGACTTGCTGGCACCGTCGACAAGCCGACTGCAGACGTGAATATCAGCGCGCCGTCGCTTGCGATCGGAGGTGCGAACGGCATCGCGATCGGCGGTGATCTGGCCCTCACACCTGGGGCGCTCACCATCGCAGGCGCAGACGTGAATTGGGAAGGGGTCCACGCCGGCTTGAAGGGCACTGTCGGGTTGACGGGGAATCAGCCACTCGACCTTGTTTTGGACGCTGATCCAGCAGATCTGCAGGTGCTGGTTCGAGGGGCCAACCCGGAGGGGGCGCCTGTCTCGGGAAGAGTAAGCGCACATGGCACACTCCGCGGCACGGTTGCGCGCCCGCTCGCCAGCCTCACGCTCGAGGGGACCGACATCATCGCATTCGGCGAAAGGTTCGGATCGCTGAATGCAGACGTTGCCCTCGCCGGTCGCGACGTCACTCTGTCGCGGTTGGCGATCGAGAAGCCGCAACCCGACGCTCCCGGCCGGATCAGCGCCGCAGCTTGGTACAACCTGGATCGAAAGAGCTACACGCTCGATCTCCAGTCGGAGAACGTTCGACTCCTCGCGTTGAGTTTGCCCGGCGGCCAGCGGATTCGAGGTAATGTTCAACTCTCTGGAAAGGGCGCAGGCAGCGTGGGCTCGCCCGCCGGGACTCTGAATCTCGCCATCGATTCGCTGGAGATCGATGGTATGCGGACGCACTCGACGAATCACCCTCCAGTGGCGCAACTGGGTCGACTCGTGATCGCCGCGACCGCGGCGAATCACGAGGCCACCATCAACGCGTCAGTCGAGCGCTTCAACCTCGAGGCGAACGCGCTAGTCGGCCTGTCCCGCCCGTGGCCAGCGACCCTCACGCTACGCGCCAACGATCTCGACCTCGAACGGCTGCCGCTCGGTCTGCGGACACCGGTCGCCGGCCAGCTACGTGCCACGGTGAATGCAACGGGCGATCTCGCCGAGCCGACTCGTGGCCGGGCAACGGCCAACATCGAGGCCGTTGCGGGCTCGTGGAATGGGCAGCCGTTCAGCGTGATGAGCCCCGGCGAGGTGCGATACGCGAATCACCGTCTCGACATCGAGCGGCTGCAGCTGACAGCACGTGATTCGTCTCTTGTCGTGAGTGGCGAGCTGCCGCTGACCCCGTACGCCGGGACTGGCGACCTTGCTGTCGAGGCACGCGCGAACCTCGCGACGCTCGCGCAGTACCTGCCGACGGACACGAATATCGGCAGCGATGGCGTCGTGACGCTGGCAGGCTCGCTCCATGGCACACTGGAGTCGATCACGCCGGATCTCGTGGTGACAGTTGAGAACGGCGTGCTCTTGTCCCCACAACTGGAACCCGGCGCTTCCAACATTCAGTTGCGCGCGCGAGTCGCCGACGGCGCGGCCGAGATCGAACGGCTGACGAGCAGTTGGGGCAGCGCGACGATCGATGCCTCCGGCACAATCCCCCTCGAAGTCCTTCCACCCCTGCCCGTCGAGGTCCCGCGCAAAGGGGGTCCGGCAACCATCAAAGCCTCGGTGCGTGGTCTCGATCCAGCCGCCATTCCGGGCATGCCGCCCGGGCTGACCGGACATGTCGGTCTGGATCTGGACGCGTCGGCCACCCGCGCCGATCTCGCCGCTCTCAAAGGGCACATCGCTTTTCCTCAACTCGAGATCGCGTTCAACCGACTGACGCTCACGCAGCAGGAGCCGTCGAGGATCAGCATCCAGTCCGGTACCGCAACCGTGGAGCGGTTGGCGCTCTCCGGATCTGCCGGGGCCGTCGTGGCAAGCGGATCCGCCGGACTTGTAGGCGATCGCTCTCTCGATTTGAAGGTCGACGGCACACTCAAAGTCGCCGCGCTGTCGGTGCTGACGAAGAGGATCCGCACCGACGGCACCGCGACGTTGAAGCTCGCCGCGCACGGAACCATGACCGCGCCGGAGCTGGACGGCACGTTCGATCTCGCGGATACGACCCTTGCAAGCGACGACCTGAACATCGCCGCTACGAACGTCAACGCTCACGTCGATCTGGCAGGGACCCGAATGAAGCTGACCAAAATCAGCGGCGAGGTCAACGGGGGCACTCTTGACGGCTCCGGCAGTGTGACGCTTGGGAACGGCAGCATCAGCGATATCGACTTGCAGATCTCGGCGAAAGACTTTGCCTACGATGCTCCGCTGGATCTGCGCAGTCTGTCCGACTCGACGATCCGCCTGAGCCGCCGCGGCGACGAATTTCTCGTCGCGGGCCAGGTGACGATTCACGAGGCCGGGCTGACCACCGACATCAACTTCGATGAAGGGCTGTTTGCCGCCATCAACGCGCCCCGCACCATCGACTTCACCGAAGCGCGAAACCCTCTTCTCGAGCGCGTGCGCTTCAACATCGACGTCGACACGGCTGCGCCCGTGATCATCGACAACAACCTGGCGCGTGCCGAGATCACCGCGGATCTCCGCATTGTCGGCACACCATACGAGCCGGGGCTGACCGGCCGCCTGACGCTTGCCGAGGGCGGCCAGATCACGCTGAACGCGCGCCGCTACGAAGTGGAGCGTGGCGTCATCACGTTTGTCCACGAGCGGCGCATCGTCCCAGCCATCGACCTCGTGCTGAACACCAAGGCAAGCAACTACTCCGTCCGCATTGCCGTGGCCGGAACGCCGGGAAAGACCGAGACGAGCTGGACGTCCGAGCCGCCGCTGTCCGAGCCGGACATCATGGCGCTGGTGGTGACCGGGCGCACCGTTGACGAGATGCGAGGCGAGGAATCTGAAGTCGCCCGCGTGCAGGCGCTGTCGTACCTCACAGGCCGCGTCGGCTCGAAGTTCGGACGCGGACTCGAGCGGGCTACTGGCATCAGCGAAGTACGGATTGAGCCAGTGCTGATCGCCAACGAAACGGACCCGACCGCACGGCTGACCGTCGGGCAGAATGTGACCGACCAGGTGAAACTGATTTACTCCACTAACCTGACAGACAGCAACGACCAGATCTGGGTCGCGGAGTACGACGTCACCCGTCGATTCCAGTTGCGCGGCGTGCGCGAACGGGACGACGACAGCTATCGCGTCGACTTCCGCCACGACGTGCGATTTGGCGGTGACCCGGCGCCGAGGCGCCAGTCGGGCCGTCGCCCGACGATTGCCCGCCTCACGGTGTCGGCCGACGCCGCGATCGACGAGGCCAGGCTCCGCAAGCTGTTCAAGTTGAAGGAGGGTGACGCGTACGAGTTCTTTGCGGCGCGAAGCGGCGTCGAGCGAATCGAACAGCACTATCTCGAATCTGGATATCTGCAGTCACGCGTCCGCCTGGATCGCGAGACCGACAACGGCAGGGCGAATCTGACGCTGCGCGCGGCCAGCGGCCCTCTCGTCGAGCTGGAGTTCAAGGGCGTGACCCCACCGTCGAAAATCCAGCAGGAGGTTCGCACCGTGTGGCACCACGGCGTGTTCGACAGGCAGCGTGCTAACGACAGCGTTCGGGCGCTGCGGGAATGGCTGATGCTCGATAAATACCTGCAGCCTCAGGTGGAGTGCGCCGTGCAGGAGAGCGGCGATCAGCGACGAGCCGTCTTTGAGATACGGCCGGGACCTCGGTACGACCGCGTGGTGCTCGCATTCGAAGGCGCGTCGGGGATCGATCCTGATCGCCTCGACAGGGTTATCGAACAGCAACATCTGGAACGCCAGCTGTTCACGGATCCCGCGGCAGTCACGAGCCTGCTCCTGCGCTACTACCGCGAACAGGGATACTTGTCTGCGGAGATCGACGCGCCTCGTTATGATTTTCAGCGGACGACCGCCCGCGTCGTCCTTGCCGTGCGGGAAGGGCAACGCTTCCAGGTCAGGCATGTCACTGCCACCGGCAACACGGTCTACACCTCGACCGAGATCGGGGCGAAGCTTCCGGTTGTTTCCGGCGCGCCTTTCGTTTCAGCCGCGGCCGAGCACGCGCTCGAGCGAATCCGTGAGCTTTATTGGCGCAAGGGCTACAACGACATGCGATCGGAGTACGCGCTCGTCGTGGATCGAAGCGCCGCCAGCGTGGATATCGGCTTCACAATCGTCGAAGGCCGACAGAGCGTGGTCACCGAGATTGCGGTCGAGGGCAATCGCAGGATCAGTGAACGTCTCGTCCGCGGCGAGATCGAGTTGTCGCCGTCAGAGGCGCTCGACCTCGCCGTCCTCGCGCGCTCGCGGCGGAATCTCTACAGTACCGGTGCGTTCTCTATCGCCGACATCACCCGGGAAGACGTCGAGGGGGCTCCGCTCGCCGGTGCTCCCGCGGCCTCGAGCCTAGAAAGCGACGAGGGCGACAACCAAAAACCAGTCCGCCTGAATGTGTCGGTACGAGAGGTCCAGCCGGTGCAGTTGCGATACGGCTTGTCGTACGACACCGAGGGTGGACTGGGCGGAATTCTCGATTTTTCAATCCACAACTCGCTGGGCAAGGCGCGGGTCTTTGGTATGCAAGGGCGCTACGACAGCGAGATCCACGAAGCCCGTGTCTATGTCAGCCAGCCGTCCCTTCGCTCCTGGCCGCGCAAGACCACCGCCAGCGCCTATTTCCGAGAGGACCTCAATCCGCCAACCGAGCAGACGGACCCGTTCGACATCAGCCGCAAGGGCGCATCGATTCAGCAGGAGGTGCAGTTCCGCAAGGTCTATGTCTGGAGCTACGGGTATCGCTACGAATTGGCAACCACGCTCGAGCCGTCGCTTGGCGTCGGTGTCACCGAAACCGTCAGGGTCACGCCGCTCAGCAGCACGCTCACTCGCGAAACGCGCGACGAAGTACTCGACGCATCCAAAGGCAACTTTCTGTCGCAGGCATTCGCGTACTCACCCAGTTGGCTCGGCTCGGATCGTCCTTATCTGAAATATTACGGACAATACTTTCATTACTTCCCGCTGCGTCCCGAGAAACCGAAGCCCTTCACCAATGAGATTCTGCGGCCCCGCCTGGTTTTCGCCACCGGTGCGCGCATCGGACTGGCTCACGGCCTGGGTGGCGACGTGCCCACGAGCGAGCGTTTCTATGCGGGCGGCAGCACGACGCTGCGCGGCTTCGAGCAGAACGCGGTCGGTCCGGTTGGCGTGAACAACGTGCCGGCTGGGGGCAACGCCGTTCTGGTGCTCAACAACGAGTTGCGGATGCCCCTCATCCGGACCATCGATGGAGTGCTGTTCGTCGACGTGGGCAACGTTTATCCGACGATCAAGGACTTCTCGTTCACCGACCTTCGCGAGTCTGCCGGCGTCGGAATTCGCCTGCGTACACCGTGGGTGCTGCTGCGCAGCGACTACGGCTTCGTGCTCGACCCGCGTCCGGGCGAGCGTCGGAGCCGCTTCTATTTCAGCATCGGGCAGGCGTTCTGACCTCAGCAGGATGCTGAAAAACGCATCCTGAATGACAGATGCAAAATGGAAAATGGAAAAACCTGAGCATCTTGCCATCTCCCATTTGCCATTTTCCATCAGGCCGGCTTTTTTCAGTGATGGCGTGTTAGACGAATCGCATCTCGAAGCCGTGGTACCCCCAGGCCGGTAGGTCGAGATAGAGTCCTCTCGACGCGAGATCGCTCCCGGCTTGATCGTAACTCGCCTGGCTCATGAGATCGTCGAATCGCACCGTGGAGCCGGCCAGATCTCCGAACGGCAATCGCACGTAACACTGTCCCCGATTGGCAGCATAGTTCACCGTCACGAGGAGCCGCTCCGCGCCAGGGAGCTGCCAGGCAAAGGCCACGAACC
This sequence comes from Acidobacteriota bacterium, assembly GCA_046727175.1. Classification (GTDB taxonomy): domain Bacteria; phylum Acidobacteriota; class Vicinamibacteria; order Vicinamibacterales; family 2-12-FULL-66-21; genus JBKPCD01. The sequence continues at coordinate 42,537 of JBKPCD010000143.1, forward strand.
CGTCCCATGTCCAGTTGCCATCCCACGCCGGAACGCATTCGAGTAATTGCCACTGCCCGTCACGAACCGTCGCCCGACGGAGGACCGGAAGCAGCCTGTCGTAGAACGTCTGCAACGCGTCGTCCAGCGGCTCGACTGGTGCGCGAACGAGGTGTGGCGAGATGCGTTTCCTTCGTCCCTGGAACTGACCCTGGTGGAAGAATCGCAGCCCTGGTGAGAGGAACGTGATGATCGCTGCAGCTTCGTGGACGTCGCGAGCAAAGGTGGCCGCCGCCCGTGGCTCGTCGTGGTTTTCCAGGAACCGGGCGAGCTTGTCCTGGTAGTCGAGTCCGGCGTAGAGGTGGTCACGCACCGGGCGCGCATGCCCGTCGCGCAGACGGTCGTACAAGCGCTTGTCGTACGCATAGTCGAACCCTTGCTGCTGCATCGTCCACTCGAGATCCCAGTAGACCTCGGCCATGAAGCAGAAGCCGGGGACCCTGTCTCGCATCTGCTGAATCGTACGCGCCCAGAACGGCTCCGGCCGGCGGCGCCAGGTACGTTCGAAGACGTCAGGCAGGACGAGCATCGCCATGTCGCAGCGCACGCCGTCGCATTGGCCCGCAACTCTCGCAAGCTCGGCGCTCATCGCCTGCTGCGTCGCCGGATTGCTGTAATCGAGCTGCAACGTATCCGGCCACCCCGAAAAATATGGATCGCGCCCGTACGCAAGAATGCGCTGTCCGCTCGCGGCGCCAAGCCGCGTGTAATTCTGCGGCTCCCGCTGCAGGTCTGCCTCAGTCCCGGCGACGAAGTACTCTGGATGGGTGTCGACCCACGGGTGATCCAGCGCGGTGTGATTGGGCACGAAGTCGAGCATCAACCGCAGACCGCGCTGCCGCAATCGCGTGCGCAAGCGGGCCAGCGCAGCGTCGCCTCCCAACGACTGATGCACCGTGTAGCCAGCAATGCCGAAACCCGACCCGGCGATATCGTCTTCCCGTAGATCAGGCAGCGTCTCCTTGAACTCCGCCCGCCACTCCGGGTTGGTGCGGGACACCCGTTGCCCGGCCAGACCGGTCTGCCACACGCTCAACAGCCAGATCCAGTCGAACCCCGAACGAGCGAAACGATCCAGTTCTTCGTCCGGAACATCATCGAGCGCAGCTGGCCGGCCCAGGCTCCGAGCGAGATCTGTCAGCCAGACCATCGTGTTGACCTGGAAGAGTGACGGGTAGCGTGGTTTGCCGATCGTCATTTGGGGGTTGATGATAACTTCGCTTCGCTCATTTCGTCATGGGTACTATCCATTCGACCGGGATGTTATCGCCGGCTGAGGGGCGCAGGCGATCGGACGACGCGAGATCGCGCCTCGTGAGGTGTCCGTGGACACCGTAGGGAATCACACGGACGCGATTCGCCGAGCGTTCGATTCTGATTTCGACAAAGCTCTGGAAGAAAGGGGCCACATTGTAGTCGAAGGCCGCCGACAGCCATTCGGCCGAGAACGGCCACGCAGCAAAACTCTGGGTCCACCACCACGCCGGCCTTTTCCACCACGGCGTGCGTGCCTCAATTTTTCCCGTGACCGCATCGTGGTTCGGGTAGTACGCCCAGTCAGTTGTCGGTGCGCGTGCCGGCCAGGCGAGCGCTGTGCCGAAGCTCAGATAGGCTCCTCCACCGCCGTTGACGAAGTAGTGAACAATCGGCGTTCCCGGCGGGCGTGCGTTGGCGTAGTACTCGAAGTCGTGCGTGTCACCAGCCATGGCGATCGTGACGCCGCGCCGAAGTAGCAGATCCCGGAGGCTTGCAAACTGCGCATCACCTTCGGTGACGTCATGCCCGCCGGCATAGAACGGGTGACCGACGATCGCCATCGTGAATTTGCCGGCCGCGCGATCGAGCGCGCCGTTCAGCCAGGCGGCCGGCTCGGCGTCGATGGTGCGGAGAACACCGGTGTCGATCGCGAGGAGCGCAAAGCGATCGGTCTGGAACTCGAAAAAGGGTGCGCGCTGGAATCCCGTGGGAACACCGTACGCCTGACGAAGACGGTCGGCTTCATGAATCAGATCTTCAATCCGGCCAGCGGTCGTACTGGTCACGCGAAGGTCCGCCTCGGCCCGGGCGCGTATGCTCGCGCGCGCAGCGTCGGGCTGCAGAAACGTCGCCGCGAAACCTTCGAGCGCATCGTACCAGTCATGGTTACCGGGGATCGCATAGACAGGTTTCGTGACGCCTTTGAACGGCAGCCAGAACTTCGCCTCGTAGTCCTTCATCGCGCCGGTCGGATACACGACGTCGGAGGAAATGACGACGAAACGCACTTGTGGCTGGTTTGCAACCGACAGGAGCACATCGCGGAGAACATGCTGAGACGCATCGCCCTCCCCCGTGTCGCCGATGACGATAAAGGAGAAATCTCCCTGATCGACGCCAGGAGGCTCGACGGCAAACGGCAAGGGCGCTGTGCGGGTGCCGTCGGACAGGACCGCGCGCACCATCGCAGCTCGCCACTCGTCGGTGCGAGATTCCGCCCAGGAGTTCCACATCCCGGCCGCCCAGTTCTCGGTATCGAAGTACCAGCTCATGCCCCACACGGGAACGGTCGCCGCGAGGATCGCGGCAAACGGAAGGCCGCTCTGAAGCGCGTGGTTGAGCGCGGCCGGAATCGAGAACCGCGCCGCGCGCATCCGGATCGCAAACGAGAGCCGCCATCGAAGCCACGCGCCTGTCACGCGCGAAATCCAGCTCGCAGGTGAAGATCGGATCTCGCGAAGATACGCGTCCCACACGCGCCGTTCGATCCAGCGTGTTGGGCCGCGCCACATGAGGTATGCGGGATTCATCACGAACAACCCGAAGAGCACCGCGATCAGCATGTCGCCGAGGACGGCGACGCCTGGCGAGACGAGGCCGAGGAATGTAAAGTCGGTACTCATGCGCCCGACGTGAATGGCAAACAGCGTCGCAATGAACGCGAACGTCCAGCCGCGATCGCTTGGCGCGCGCGATCCCTCGGCAGCGCTGACGTCAGCCGCAAGGGCAACGGCCTCGGGTTCATCGGCGAGTCCGAGCTCGCTGACGACACTTTCGTCGGCGTCGCTCGTCGTGAGAATGGGCGCGGTTCGAATGTTCCAGGCGATGCCGAAGATTCTGAGCGCGCCGGCCATCGCCACGACCCACGTCAGTGCCGCGCCGCGCGCCAGGATCAACAGCAACAGGACGGCAAGGTTGCCCAGGGTGGCGAGCGCCTTCCATGCCCGGTCCGCGCGATCCGTAGTCCGCCCGATGCTGGTCGCATAGCGGACCGCGTCGACCGCAAACCACCCAGCCACCAGCAATCGAAGCGCCTGAGCGGCGACCAGCGGCGCATTGATCAGGAAGAGCGCAATCATCAGGCTGATGAGAGCGCCGACGGTCGCCTGCCGGCGCGCGGCCGCCGTCGGCCGTCGAAGAGCGTGCAGGATCTCGATGCCCGCCGCAAACGCGAGCAGCCACCCGACGCGTGACGGCGGAGACTCTGCGCGGGTGAAGGGCGTCGCGAGCGCGAGGGCCCCCAGTCCAAGCGTCACGACCGCCAGGCCAGTGATCGGAGCTTTGAGTCTCAGCAAGACGACGACGGACTGAGCAATTCCGGGTCCAAGGTCGGACTCGGGCGAATCCCGTCGAGCGATGCATTCTCCGGCTCCGGCAAACAACCAACCTCCGGCTGGTTGGAGATTGTCCGATTCGCCGTGGGTCGAAAACCCACCCTACCACGCCCGATCTCTTGATTCTGGCGTTGGACAGCATAATTAGCGCCCCGGCGTGCTTTCGCGACAGCGGTACGGCTCTTGCGCTAAAGAACACACTTCCAGTTCAGGAGAGGTACAGCCATGTCCAAATCCTTCGCGTTCGTCGCGCTGCTCGCGACGCTGCCCGTCGTGGCGTTCGCCAGGCCTCAGAGTCAGAGCCAGGGCGACAAGACGGTGACCAAACAGAACCAGGTGACGGCGACCGCGACCATCAAGGCCATCGACCCCGCCAAACGCTCGGTGACGCTGCGCGCGGAGAACGGCGATGAAGACACCTTCACCGTTGGTCCCGACGTCACGCGCTTCGACCAGCTCAAGATCGGCGACACAATCAAGGCGACCTACTACGAATCGCTCGTCTTCCAGGTCCGGAAACCTGGCGCCGCTGCCGCAACGTCTGGCGCCGTCGCCGCTGGCGGACGACTCAAAGATGTGCCCGGCGGGGTAGTGGGGACGCAGGAGACGACCACCGTAACCGTCAAAGCGGTCGACATGAACGTGCCGTCAATCACGGTCGTGACTGCTGACGGCCGGACGCTGACGCGGAAAATCGCCGATAAGAAGAATTTGGAAGGGGTCAGTCCCGGCGACAAGATCGACATTACCTATACGCAGGGTCTGGTCGTCTCTGCCGAACCAGCAAAGAAGTAGACGCGCTGCCGCCGTGACATCGCATCAAGGAGGAGGGCTCATGATCCCAATGACGCCGCGCGGTTGGCGACGAGCACCGTTACGCACGGTTGCTGCCCTCCTCGGACTTCTCGTTGTGCTCTTTCCACCGCTCCTCGGCGCACAGAAACCGGCGCCCGCATCTCCGGATGCGCTGGATCGATGGAACCAGTCGGTCGATGCACTGACCCGGAAGGTGTGGCCAAGCGTCGTTCAGATTCTGGTCACAGGGTATGGCGCGCGCGAAGACGGCGCCCGGGGCGACGTCAGCGCGGTCGTGACTCGACAGCGATCAGTCGGCTCGGGATTCGTGATCGACCCCGAGGGCTACATCCTGACGAACGCGCACGTAGTGAGCGGTGCACAGCGCGTTCAGATCGTCCTGCCGCCCGTGGACGCAGAGGGCGCGATCGCGACCGCGTTGTCAGGGAGAACACCCATCGTCACGGCACGCATCGTGGGCATGACGACGGAGATCGACCTCGCCGTCCTGAAAGTCGACGGCATGAAGCTGCCGGCGCTGCCTTTGGCCAGCTACAAGCAGCTGCGGCAAGGGGAAACCGTTTTCGCATTCGGAAGCCCGAGTGGATTGCGCAATACGTTGACGCATGGGCTCGTCTCCGCCGTCGCACGGCAGACCGATCCCGATTCGCCACTCATCTACATTCAGACCGATGCACCGATCAATCCCGGGAATTCCGGTGGACCGCTGGTCAACGTTCGCGGCGAAGTCGTTGGCGTCAACACCTTCATCCTGTCGCAGTCGGGAGGCAACGACGGGCTGGGATTCGCGATTCCATCCGCGACGGCGCGGACTGTCTTCCGTCAGCTGAAACAGTTCGGCCAGCTTCGCCGCCAGGAGGTAGGCATGAGCATGCAGACGATCACTCCCGTGATGGCTGCATCGCTCGGCCTGGCGCGTGACTTCGGCGTAATCGTCTCCGACGTGTGGCCTGGCGGTCCGGCGGAGGCAGCCGGCCTGAAGGTCGGTGACGTCCTGCTCTCCGTGGATGGCCAGCCGGTCGAGAACCTGCCGTCGGTGAACTACTTCTTCCGCCTCCGCGACTCCACGGAGCCGGTGCAGATAGTCGCGCTCAGAGGTACGACCGAGCACACCCTTCGAGTCGCGGCCGTCGAAGAGAAGAGCCAGTTCGATTCCGTGTCGTCGCTGGCCGATCCTGAGAGGAACCTGGTACCCGAGCTCGGCATCCTGGGGGTTGAAATCGACTCGAACATTGCGGCAGTCGCGACCGGGCTCCGGGATCCCTACGGCATCATCGTCGTTGCTCGCGCGTCGGGCGCTGCCGGCGAGGTGCCTCTCCAACCACGTGACGTCATCCGCAGCCTGAACAATCGACAGGTGTCCACGCTGGCAAATCTCAGAGAGCTGCTGCAGGCCGTCAAGCCGGGCACGCCGGTGACGCTGCAGGTTCAGCGCGAAGGTCGCCTCATGTACGTGTCGTTCACGCTCGAGTGAGGAGGCGTCGCAGACCGGGTTACGGGAAATCGAAACCGACTTACGAACGTGCCCCTCGGCATAGCCGCGTCCCGACCGGCCGTAGGAGTCGTCGGCGGTCGAAGGCAGATCGAAGTACGGCGCGTACGCTCGCACATCCACGTCACCTTCTGCCAGCTCGAGTCTCCTCCGAAGAAGCCGTCAATCAGTGCGCGGTAGCTGGCGCGAGCGAGCTAGCCGCGGCTCGGATTGATGAAGCTGTCGCGACTGTCCCAGATGACCTCGACGCTTGGGCCTGCGGATATCTGGGTGTCGAGTGGCAGCTACACCGACCCAGAAGGTGCTGTCGGTCGTGATCGGCGCTGGCGGGGTGTTCCGGCCGCCTGCGCGCCTCGGCGTGCAGATCTTCGGGGCGCAGTATGCCGTTGCGCTCGGCGACCTGAAGACGGCCGGCGGCGACATCCAGGACATCATGGGCAACTTGTGGTCGGTCGGGATCGCCCTTGTGATGGTAACCCAAGCGGTCAGAGTGGATGAATTCACGTGCGCGAGAAGGTCTCGCGAATCGGGCTCCTACTTCTCCATTGGCACCAGCACCTTCACAGATTCCGTCAACCTCGTGCTCACCGTCGTGCCGGCGGGCAGCTCGACTTCCTTGCCCTTGGTCGCCAGCACAGCGCCTGCGCCGCCGACGCCCGCACCAATTGCAGCACCCGATCCGCCTCCCGCGATGCCGCCGATCACCGCGCCGGCGCCTGCGCCGACCGCGCCCTTCTTCACGTCGCTCTTCGTGCTCGCCGCAGCTTCGCGCGTGACGCGCGCGGTTTGAATTCTGTGGCTCTCCCCACGCACGTTGATTCCGTCGAATCGAAACGCGACCGTGGCCTTTCCCTTCACCCGTCCCGACTCCTTCGCGTCGATGATCGATCCGGTCAGCTCAGACCCCGCGGGGACGACGGTCGTCCCGGAGACGACGATCGGCTTGGCAAGCTTCCCTCTGACTTGATCCTCGACTTTGCTCTTGTCCGACGCGACGGGGGTTTCGAGCGTCACTGAGATCGGTGTCTCCGCAGGTATCGTCACCTCGCGAAACTTCGGCGCTGGCGGAGCACTCGGCTCCGGCACGGGTGCGGCCGCTGCAGACCGTGACTGCGGGGCGGCCGGCGGCGGCTGTGCCGCGGCCGTGGCAGAAGCGGGGCCCTGCGCGCTTTGCGGTCGCGCCTGAGCTGGCGCCTCGGTTGCTGCAGCTCCGGAAGCGCCAGGCTGGGCACCGCCAGATGCGGGCGGGGTTGCGGCCGGCGGTGCAGAGGCCTCGGGCGCTTTATCTGCGGCGCCGGACTGCGGCGCGCCGGGACGAGAACAGGCTGCCGTGAGAGCAGACGCAACAGCCAGAACGAGAATTGACCTGAACATGTTCAACCTCGGTACCGGCCTTAGCGAGTTAGGTCCGCTGAAGCCGGACACTACGACATTCGGCGTCGACGAAGTGACGTGAGCGTCACGCCAATCGCCAGCGAGACGAAGCCGATGAGGCCGTCGAGAGGCAACTCGCTGGCAGTCTTTGGAAGTTTCTTTGGTGCGGGAGCCGCAGGCGCCGCCGGTGCAGCGGCTCCAGTGCCTGTCGCTCTTCCCGATGCGGGCGGCGTGGCTGCTGCTCCTGACGTCGCCGCCGCGCCCTTCTCGGGACTGCCGGAGGCGATGCTCGCATCGACTTGCCGCTTGGTCATGATCTGCGGTGGCTTCGAGGTGATGATCGTCGCCGCCAACTGATCGCCAGCGTGAAGATCCGCGAGCTGGACAGGTTTTCCGCCCTTCATGATCTTGACGCCGCGCTTGTCCACCTCGCCCTGCGTGAAACTCTTGAACCCCTCCGGTGTGCGCACGATGATGGTCGAGCCCACCTGCTGCACCGTGCCGTTTTTCACCTCGGTCACCGTCACCGGCGTCACGGTCGTGGTAGTCGTAATCGTAGCCGTCCCCGACATTCCAGGTTTCAGCTCGTGCACCGACATCTGTTGCCCGTTGACGGTGAACCGGAAGTCCTCGGCACCGTGATCTCCCTCGTCCCTTCGGGCAGCCGGACCACGAGCTGGTTGCCGTCCACGGCAATGACAGTGAACTTCTTGGTCTCTGCCTTTGTTGAGGATTGCTGCGCCGACGCGACACCAACGCTCAGGCTGAGCAAGCTGGCCGTGAGGACGGCCACGAACCGAATGCCTTTACGCCGCATTGGACGTCTCCTTTCGCTCCCGTCAATGAGAGGTCGTCGCTTCTCTGACACCACTGCGCGGGCTACCGTGAACCCCCTGCACGGGTCGGCGACGCACGCACCGCCCGGACGATGAACCGTTGAGGCGCCGACCCGATGAAGTAGAAGGGATAACAGGTAACGAGCGTCATCGAACGCGTGGGCGTCGGATCGAGCACCGAAACGTCACCGGGTCCGACGATCCACGTTCGCTCGATGCGGTAGAGTTCGGTGCCGCGGAGCGTCTCGAGTTCGATGGCGTCGCCCTGCGCAACATCTTTGAGCCCGCGGAAGAACCCGTCGCGGTGCCCTGCGATTCCGCAATTGCCGTCTGTTCCAGGGCTGGCGGTATCTGCGATATGACCCACGGCGCGGTTCAACGTCCAGTCGTCAGTGCCCTCGAGAACGGGCATTTCGAGTCCGATTCGGGCGATTCGGAGGACCGCAAGCGGCGCTGGTCCCTTGCTGACCAACGTGTCGCGCCAGGCCTGAATGCGTTGCGGAGACCAGAGCGTCAGATCGGGGCGTGCAGTCTCGAGCTGGCTGGCGGCGCGCAGTTCCGCGAAACGAGTCAGCTCCCGCCGCTCCCCGGCAACACCTGAGAAGTAGAGGAATCCGGTGACGGTGAGTGCAGCGATCGCGACAATCCACGCCAGCCGTTCTGCAACGAACGCTATCGCGTGCGGACCCGCGTCCTGACGGCGACCACTATCCGTCTTACGGTCGGGGCCTGAGAGCATGAGCGAAACTCTCTGAATGGCGCCCCGAAGATAGCACAAGTTTGCGCGTTCGCTGAGAGCTCTTCGGGAACCTGGCGCAAGGACCGACGGAGCATCGTTATCGCCCGAACGATCCGGCCAGACTCATCGTCCTGCCAGCTCGCGCCATCCTGCGAGCAATTCCTCGACGATGGTGGAGGTTTCCTTCCGCAGCCGATCCTCGCGTGTCACGACCGAGGATAGCGCCTCTTTCCGGACGGAGATGAGTTTGCCCGCGCCGAGCTGCACGCCTGAATCGAAGGCGATGTCGGCGAGGTCCTTGACCGATCGGAGATCGCTCAGGTGAACCTCACGATAGGATGGCTCCCAGCTGGAGACCCACCATTCCAGCCAGTGTTCCGCGCGATCGGCGGCGGCGGGGATCAGCAGCGTAGGTCCGACCGCCAGGACGTCGTGCTTCAAGCGACCGAGCTGTCGGGTTCCGTCGATGACGCGAACTGCCAGTGGATTGGTCGGCCCCTCGAGGCAACGGACCCCTTCGAGATTCGTGACCTCTTTTGCCTCGAGGAGCACGTCGTCATCTGGATCGGTCGTAGGCCCCTGCGCGCGGATCAAGACCTTCCTGGTCGCGGCGCTGCCGACGCCCATACGCAGCCACCCGGCACGCGTCACAGCGAAGTACCCTGACGCAAGATTCGGACGCTCGCGGCGTACCAACCGGTCAAGGTCCTCCATCCCCGCGACGACCGATTTCAATCGTGCCTCGTCCATCGGTTGCATCTGTCTCTCGGCCCACGCGAGATAAGCCGCGGGCGTGACCGGCGCCTGCTGTCGCAGCTGACGAACGATGTCGGGCTCGGGAGGCCGATAGTCCGAATTGGACAGCCCGCGACGGTACCCCTCGAAAAAGCGGTTCCAAAGCTCGTCACGATCGCGGGTCCAGCCGCGCTGACGCGTTGCGAGATCGATCGAGCCCAGGAACCGAACGATGTCGACAAACGAGGGGCCGCGAGTAGAATCGTCGAAGTCGTCGAGGCCCCACGCATCTTTTGTCAGCACGAATTGCTCGACGTGCGCGTCGCCGTGGAGGCGCACGATCGTCGGATCCGTCACGTCGGCAAAGGCCTCGCAGACGCGCTCGGTCCAGGCGCGATTGATGAACCGAAAATAGGTAAAAGGGTCAGCTCGCAGACGATCGATCAGTTCGGCCGACGCGCCCTCCAGAGCCGCCGGATGCGGCCGGAGCTGGCCTCGCGCAGTCGGCAGCGAAAACAGCACGCTGCAGAGAATCGCGAGCACAAGGCCTGCGAACCGGCAGCCCTGTCGAACGCGATACATACCGCAGCTCCTCTTCTGCCCGCTAGTACCAGAACACGAGCGGATTGCGCGGCTGGTGAAGCGGTTCAGCGCGAAGGTCGCGCTCATGTACGTGGCGTGAGCGCGCGAGACCTTAAGCGGTTCGACTCATTCGGCAAGCAAACCTGGATGAGGGGCACTTCAAAAATACAACCCCAACCCTATTGCCGGACCATGCAGGGTCGGTTTCACGGTCAGGTCTCTGCCTGCCACAGAATCGGAGAGCTTCAGGTGCAGCACGTTGTAGCCGCCCGTGAGGCCGAAGTGTCGTACCGGCTTCCAGTCCACGCGGAATTCGGCACCAAGATCGACGTCGGCGCCGACTCCGAAACCGCCGCCGTCGAATGATGCGTGCCACTCCACTTTGGGGCCTTCGTGATGCCAGCCAATGCCGACGAGGGGATCCCAAACGCCGGGTTCACGGGAAAAGTGTGGCAGGTCACCCAGCGTGATGTCGTATTTCAGGGCGAGCCGCCGCACACCCGCTGTTACATACAGGTCTGGCGCCACTTTCCGTCCCAGCCTGGCCTCGCCGTAAATGATATCCAGGTCGACGACGAGGAAAGGCCGATCCGGTCTGTCGCCGCCGAAGCCGGCCCAAATCCCGTAGCCCTCGATTCGCCACACGCCGTTGGACGCGGTCACGCCACCGAAGAACGCGCCATCCAACCGGCTGTCAAGGATCTGACCTGATCCGCCTTGATCACCATCGATGGGCGGGATGTCGACGTCGATGTTAATGCCGAGCGGCACCCAGACAAGGACTGGGTACACCGTGACCTTCCAGCTATCGTCGGTGTTTGTGTCTCGAGGAGCACTCTGCGCGCGTGCCGCCTCAGCAAGACCCACAACGCACACTGCGGCAAGAAAGACCACTCGAATCACATGCATTTTCGCCACACTCCTTCACGCCCTTTCGATACTCGCCACGAACGCGCCCGACCCCGCCCGAGCGATGATTCACATTCGCCAGGCTGGACGCGTCACCGGCCAGCGTGGGCATAGCCAACCGGTCGCCACGAAATCTCATCCAGCTCCGCCGCGTAGTGAATCGTTGGCAGTCAGCACGAATGATGCCGACACGTCTGCATCGCGCAAGATGCCGCAATCAACCGCGACTACAAAACGTATGTCGTCGGGTGAGACGTCGGCTACCTTTGGGTGCTACACCGTTTCGACCGGCTGAGCAACGTCGGGGAATGCTGTGCGTGGAATCTGTGGCGGGAGCAGATATGAAGAGTCTTCTTGATACAGACAATTATGCCAGATATGTATGGCGCGGAGCGGTTCCGGATCGGCGTCAGGCGGCGCGCGACGCATCGTAGACATGTTTGGCGACTAAGTACTCCATTTCGGAATTACGGTACGTATTTTCTGTCATGCGGCCGGCCGGGCCACCGCGAGTCTCGCGAGAAGCTGCTGCAGATCCGCTCGGGTAAAGGTCCAGCGGAACGGTTGCGCCATGGCCTGATAGCGGTGTTGAAACGCCAACAGATAGTGCTCCAGCGCCGTGAGGGTCGCGAAATTGTTCGGGGTGAGGACCTTGCGTTGCACGATCGAGAAGTAGATCTCGATCTGGTTCAACCAACTCGCATGCAGCGGGGTGTGGACCGGCTGCAACGTGGGCCAGCGGGCCTGCAAGCGTGCGTCGGCCTTCGCGCCTCGATGCGCCGACCCGTTGTCGATCACCCAGAAAACGCGTCTGGCCGAGCGATATGGTTCCTGCATCATGACGTCGTCGACGAGCCGATCACACGGCGCGATGCCGGAGCGTTGCTCGCAGCGTCCAAACACGCGAGCCCGATGGACGTCCCACGCCGCCAAATACGCCCAGGCCCCCTGTCGACGATATTCATGCTCGAGGCGCGCGGGCCGGCCGGGCGCGACGGGCGCCGGGGCATGCCGTCGCTCACGCGCTTGAATACTCGTCTTCTCGTCCGCCGAGATGACATAGTCGTGCGGCCCCAGTGGCCGGCCCTCCCAGCGCTGCTGATAGAGATCGAGGATCGGCCCGGCGCGCTCGGCGAAGCGCGGGTCGCGCGGAAAGAGCCAGCTGCGATGGCGCCAGGGCCGAATGGCATCGGCGTCCAACCAGCGCCACAGCGTCGTGCCGCTGATCGTCGCAACCAGGCCACGCGCGAGGACTTCACGACGGAGATCGGGCAACGACCAGCGCGCGACGGGAATGCCGGCATTCCTCGGACACTCGCACGCGATCCGCTTCACCTCAACGACGACGGTGGGGGGACAAGCGGGCTGCGCGCCCGCCTCGCGGCTCCTCCTCGAGGCCGGCGAGGCGTCGGTCGAAGAAACGCTTGCGCCACTTACTGATGATTTGGCGCGGCGTATCCAAGCGGGCCGCGATGATGTCGTTGGAGAGCCCCTGGGCGGCGAACAGGACCAGCCTTGGCACGGATGACGTCTCGATACGGTTAGACGGTACCTCCTTGCGAAAGAGGATACCCGTCACGGCCGGACATTGGCAAGTGACAATACGTCACCGTATTTATGAAATGAAGTACTTAGTACCAGAACCGGAGCGGATTGCGTGGCCGCTGACACGGATCAGTCCGAGGGTCGCCCTCATCGCGTGAACGCGCCAGCCCATAGCGGTTCGACTGATCACGCAAGCGAACCTCGACGGGTGGCTCATCAAACGCCGCGGACGCGCCTGACACACGCCCGACCAATGATTCACGTTCGTAGGCCTGATCGCTGACCGGCCGATGTGGGCGTTCGCCGACCAAATCGTCGCTGAAATCTCACGGGTTGCGGCTGTTGCGAATCGTTGGCAGGTCAGTGCGAATGATGCCGACAATATGAACCGATCTTCTCGAAGTGCAACGATGGATGGTCGGGGGCAGCGTTGAGCAGATCCTTACTTCGCGCCAGATAGTTCGGATTTCTTGCTGTAGAGTGCGCTCGTCGCGACACAGGGACTCGCGAACTGCTTCACAAGGAGCTTCGTCCGCCTGGCCCGATGCTCGCGAAACGCTGCATGCGCCAGCGCATCGAGCTTGCCTCGCGACGCAGGCGGGAACTTCCCAATCGCGGTGACGTGCGGAACCGGGTCGTGGCGGTTCAGTCGTACGCGACACCCAGTTCTTCGGCCACAATCCGCAGCCGCGGATCGGTCGTCCAGAATTTCAGCCGGCCGACCAGAGCGGAGGCCAGGAGATGCGCATCAATCCAGCCGACCCCGCGCCCGTGTAAGCGCCGTTCCCGGACGAACGCCACGACATCGACGTGACTCACAACCGGCGCCCGGTGCATCTGCGCGTAATCTGCGAGCAGTTGCCGCCGTCCGCCCTTGTCGCCGATTAGGAGTTCGCCGTACACGAAGTCGTGGCCGCTCACTTCGTTACGGCTCAGAAGCGCATCCAGATCCGCCGCATGCGGCGCCCGATCGGCCAAGAACCGAATCCACACTGAGGTATCGACCAGGACGATCATGCCGCCGGGTGCCTGACCGGCTTGGCGCGTTCACGCCGGCGTCCGGTCTCGCGTGCGCGCGGCTCCGAACCGCGAAGGGCGCGAAGCCGCTCATAGGCGGCGTGGCGCACCAGCGCCTCGAGACCGAGTCGGACTGTGTCGGTGTCCGTCCTCGCGCCACACGCCGACCTGGCGTCGCGGAGGAGATCTTCGTCGATATGAAGAGTCTTCTTCATACAGACAATTATGCCATCTATGTATGGCTGAGTGTGATTGGCTCGGAGCAGTGAGACCTGCCTTCAATTATGTTTTCAGAGTCGACCGCGGAACGGATCAGAACACGGACTACAACAGTTGTTTTTCTGGCGAGGGCGAAGCCGTCCCTCGATCGTGGATTGATCGAGTCGACTGGCTGTGAGGGGCGTCGCGGCAAACTCGCGGACCTCGCCGTTGACGCACTTTTCAAACCGACGCTAGTGTCCTGAGTCAGAGATTCGTGAAATTAATTTGATCGACGGTCGTATTCGGCTACAAGGAGGACGCGCCGATGCGACTGGGTCGACCACTGGAACCACTCGTGCTGACCGCTGACGAACGCATTACCCTCGAGACCTGGGCGCGCCGTCGCACGACGGCGCAAGCGC
>JBKPCD010000144.1:0-89491 GCA_046727175.1 Acidobacteriota bacterium
ATCTACTGCGGGTGGCCCAGCGCGGTGTCGGCGCTCGAGGCCTACGAGCAGGTGTACACCGCCCGGAAGGTCGACACCGCAGCACTGCGCGCCGTGACTTCGCGTCTTCCAGCTCCCGGCTCAGACGGGGCACGGGCCAAGGCCGTGAATGACGAATTGGGCGCGGTCGCGCCGAAGTTCGTGCAGCTCACCAACGACGTGGTCTTCGACGACCTTTGGCGGCGGTCCGATCTCAGTCTTCGGGATCGCAGCTTGGTCACCATCGTTTCGCTCGCCGCGATGGGCGACGACGACCAGCTCGATGTCTACCTGCGCCGCGGGCTCGAGGGCGGCCTGACCCGCGCTCAGATCGCCGAAGCGTTGACCCATTTGGGCTTCTACGCCGGCTGGCCGAAGGCCACCAAGGCTATGACGGCGGTCACGAGGACGCTCGGCAAGTAACAGAACGCCTCCGGATACACGCCCGCAGCAGTTGTATGACTCGTTGCAACTATCACCGCGCGATCGCTCTGTCGAGCAAGTTCCTCGCCACCGCGATCACCGCAGCGCAGGAGCCGGTAATCCATACCGACAGTCGAACGACCTCGTCGACCTTCCGCGATCGTGGTACGTCCTACGCGCCGACGTATCTCACTACGTTGACAAGCAGCGGAGCGGTAACGACGCGAAACATCTGATCGACGAGCTCGGCATGGCGGCGCACACACTGAACCCTGGGAGCTCGAGCCGTATGTGATGCACGACGAGCTCGGCGTCCGGTATGAAGCGGTGACGGAAGACTTGGCGGAGTGATGCAGTGGCAGAGGCGATCGACTACGTCGCCGCCGAGTACACGCGTCGCACTGGCCAGGCACTCGGCGACCCGACTGACTGACGAATATGGCAATTCATGTCTCTGCGCCCAAGATCACATGCGTGGTGCTGTCGTGGCTGTTCGCTTCATCTGTCGCAGGGGGCGGGATGAACGAGCGTGAGGTGTCACTTCGAGCTGACGGCGAGCTCAGGACAGAACAGGCGATCGGAACGAAGGGCGAGCATTTAACCGCCGATCACACGATCCTGGATCTCCTGAACCATCCAGCATTCGCCGGCTTCGGCCGTCTGCTCTTGCCGTGGGACGACCGCAGCTATGACAACAGGATGCGGCTGCGCAATGTCGGATCCCTTCTGCCGTATCACAGCCACGTGGATCCGGGGACAGTGGTCAGCGCGTTGAATCACATGATTGAAGACGTGAATAACGGCAAGACCCTCTTCTACGAGTTCTACACAGAGGAAGAGAAGAAGGAGCAGCGGGCGAAGTCAAACACAGGCTTGTTCTTCTTTCGTGGGAAGCCCGGAGCGCCGTTTGCGGTTGTAGCTCCGGGCGGAGGCTTTTCCTACGTCGGCTCCGTCCACGAGGGCTTCCCCTATGCCGCGGCGATCAGCAAGCAGGGATATAACGCCTTCGTGCTGAGATACCGTGCCGGCGCTGGCGGCGCGGTTGCCACGCGCGATCTCGCTGCGGCCGTCTCCTACGTGTTCCGAAACGCAAGAACGTTTGGCGTCGGCATCCAAGGCTATTCATTGTGGGGCAGCTCGGCTGGAGCCAGAATGGCGGCGGCCATCGGGTCGCACGGAGTTGCGAGTTTCGGCGGAGACGACCTTCCCAAGCCGTCGGCAGTGGTGATGGCCTATACGGGCCATTCGGAGTACTCGGCCAACGAGCCGTCCACCTTTGTGGTGGTCGGCGAGCACGATGCGATTGCCCCTCCATCTGTCATGCAGCGGCGAGTCGCGGCGCTACGGGGCGCCGGCACCGAAGTGGAGTTCCATCGATACAACGGTCTCGGTCATGGCTTCGGTCCTGGCACTGGTACAAGTGCGGAAGGATGGCTCGACCGCGCCATCCAATTCTGGGAGAAGTCCATGAGTTCAAGTACAGGGCGGTAGACCGGCGCACCGGAAGGGGATCCTCCATCGCGACCTGAAGCCGGGCAACATCATGATCGGCGAAGGCGAGCACCGAGGGCGCGTGAAGGTCCTCGACTTCGGGCTGGCGAAGCTCACGCGCTCCGACGCGGATACTGCCGACCCGGCGGCAAATCGTTATGAAGGCCGAGGGCGGCGCGCCGATCGCGCGACTGAAGCTGCCCGGCTCGGTTCCGCACTGGACGCCTGACGGGCAAGGCCTCGCGTATGTCGATCGCACCGGCCTCGCGATCTGGATCCAGCCGATCGCTGGCGGGACGCCGCATCGCCTCGCGGCGTTTCCAGATCGTCCGATCCTGCAGGTCGCGTTTTCGCCGGAGGGGTAGCAACTCGCGATCTCGCGCGCGACGACGATCTCGGACATCGTGCTGCTGCGCGGGGTGCGGTGAGGTCGGTCGAGTGCCTCACGAGGTACCCAGCCTTTCGGCGCTGAGAATCGGCGGCTCACATTTGCGCAACATTCGTCTGCCGCCGCTGCTGCTGCAGCCGCTGATCGAAAACGCGGGGTATGGCTGGCGGACGGCAGAACTGGACGGGCAACGGAAGGCATCTCAACAGGGCCGGTGCTGGACGCATCTATCGCGGGTTTCTAAAAGGATCCGCCGCATCAAAAGGCAAGCGGGAGGCCAAAGCCTCCCGCTTCTGTTCGGGGCGTCTGGCGTGCGATCAGAACGCGAACCGCAGGCTCACCTGGGTATCGCGTCTGGACCCGTCCTTGCTCGTGATACGGCCGAAGTTCGCGTTCGTCGGGTTCGCCTGTGCGCCTTCCCAGTTCGCGTGATTCAGGAAGTTGAACATTTCCGCGCGGAACTGCAACGTGCGCGAGCCTCCCAGCGCGATGTTCTTGAACAACGCAATGTCCCACTGGTACTGCCCCGGGTTGTAGATGTTGTTCCGGGGTCCGTTGCCGAACGTACCGTCGTTGGGTCGGGAGAAGAGAGTCTTGTCAAACCAGAAGTTCTGGTCAGAAGTACCTGCCGAGAACTGCTCGTTCGCGTTGGCTTTGGGATCGCCATTGAGATTCCACGGGTTGCCGAACGTGTCGCCGGTCCCGGCGATGTCCGCACCCTCAGTCACCCAGAGCGGCGTTCCCGAGCGCATGAAGGTCGCGCCGGTAATCTGCCATCCGCCGGCGATCTTTCCGACGACGCCTTGCTGTTCCTTGTAGAACGGCAGGTCGTAGATGTACGAGAACCCGAGCACGTGCCGCCGGTCGAAGCTCGAGTTGCCCCAGAATCCGGTGTCGTCGTAGTTGTTGAACAGGATGTCGCGCTTGCTGCTCGCGTTGTCCTCCGAGTGGCCGAGCGTGTAGGCGATGCCGAACTTGAAGCCGTTCCGGTAGCGCCGTTCGGCGCTGATCTGAAGGCTGTTGTAGCGTGACTTACCCGCATTCTCGGCGAGTCGAATGGTGCCGAAGCCCTTGTATGGACGGAAGGCCGCGGGGTTCACACCCGGGTTCGCCTGCTGTGTGCCGGCGACTGCCTGATTGATATCCCGCTCGCGCTGGTTGTACACCCCATGGCGCCCGACGTAGGTCACGTCGATGATGAAGTTGAGCGGAATCTCGCGCTGGACGCCTACCGACCACATGTACGCCGTCGGATGTTTGAAGTTGAGGTCGATGGCCGTCATTCCGAGCGGCAGGTTCGCCGCGCCTCCAACGCCGCCTGGATTGTCGGCGATACCGTTACTCGCGCCGACCTGCGGCTGGAACGGTGGGTTTCCTCCGAGGAACATCGAATCGCTGACCGCGACACGATTGTGGAAGATGCCGCCGCTCGTCTTCACAATCGTTTTCTCGTTGAGCTTGTACGCGAGCCCCAGCCGAGGCTCGAAGACGTTCTTGTACGTCTTGGCGAAGCCGCGCGGCGCGCCGACGAAGAGCGCGAGCACCGCCGGATCGTTGAGGGGCAGGTCGCTCGCGGTGCTTTCGAATCCATCAGCGGGTAGCACGATGCCGTTGTATCGAGGGCCCGAGAGGATGCGACCAGTCGCCGGATCGATCACGGCCTGGTTCGTGAAGCTATACCGGCCGGCATCGAATGTCGCCATGTCGTTCTCCTTCGCGTACCACGGCGGCCAGTACACCCACCGTACGCCGCCCTCGACCGTCAGATTGTCGGTCGGCCGCCAGGAATCCTGGAAGAAGAGGTCGGTCGCGAGTGACCGGTACTTCGTCTCCGCACGCGTGCCGATTTCGGCGTAACTCGTGAACGCCCCCAGCGCTGCATTCGCGATTGCCGTTTGAGTGGGCGCGACGTTGGTGAACTGGAAACGGCCGTTCTGATTGTTGGTGCTGCCTGGAATCGGCTGCACGTTGATCTGATCGAAATCGTCCTGGCCCGAGTACTCCACCACGATCCCGGCCTTGAACGTGTGCCGCCCTTTCAAGTACGTCGTCGCATTGTTGAAGGTGTAAATGGGACCGCGCGAGGACGAAGGATACGGGCCGCCGTCAATTTCGGTGAAGTCGGTGATGGTAATCGTCGGGATCTTGTCGGGAATCTCCTTGTTCTCAGGGAAGATGTACGGATAGTTGATGCCGTACTTGCTCCGCTGGAACAGGTCGGTGCCGCGAAAGACGTTGATGAAAACCTCATCGAGTGAGTTGGTGAAGCTGAACTCGTTGATCAGCGTGTTGGAGAGCGTGCTCGTCCAGCTCGCGGTCATCGTCTTGTTCGGACGATCCCAATCCGTGCGCGCGTACGGGAAAGTACCTCGGAAAGCATCCACCGCCGTCCAGCTGAATTTCCCGTAGCGGTAGCTGATCTGGTTCTTGTCATTGAGCCGGTAGTCGAGGCGGATGTTGTCCTTCCGCTGATCCTGCGGGTTCTCGCTGTTCAGGATGACGTTGTTCGCTCCTTGCCGGAACCCTGGCGTGGGCAACGGATACGCGTTCAGCATCGCAATCCCATTGGGACTCAGGCGGTTCGTTGGAATGATATTGCCAGGGAAGGGCTGCCCCGTGGTCGGGTCGGTGATGACGCGAACGCCAGTAAATCCGTTGTTCGGATCGAGCAGCTCGCTGAAGTCGCCGGTCCGCATCTTTGCGGTCGGAACTACTGCGACGTTCGTCCCGACGGCGAAGTAGTTGACCCACTCCTGCGCTCCGAAGAAGAACAGCTTGTCCTTCGTCTGTTTCAACGGAATCGGGCCGCCGACGGCATAGGCATACTGCTTGAAATCGAACGGCGCGGGGCCGCTGTTCTCGAACGAGTTCGGGCTGCGGTTGCGCGCCCAGGTGTTCGCCTGCAATTTGTCATCACGCAGGTAATACCCAGCGTTTCCACTGAACCTGTTACTGCCGCTCTTAGTGATGAATCGGATCTGACCGCCGCTCACGCGCCCGTACTCGGGCATGTAGTCGCCCGTGAGCACTTGCACTTCCTGGATCGTGTCCACGTTCTGGACGCCGATGATCGCGCCGTTCGAGCGGGTGCGGATCGCTGTTGCACCATCGATGGTGATGTTGTTCTCGTCGTTCCGGCTGCCGTTGATGTTGAAGTCGCCGTTGGACAATGTGGAGAAACTGAAGTTGTTGAAACTGCCGCCGATGACGCCCGGCTTCAGAGCAGCCACGCCGATGGGATTGCGGCCCTGGAACGAAAGCTGCTCGATGTCTTTCGCCTCGATCGTCTTCCGCAGCGCGGCGTCGGACTGGATCAGCGTCGACTCCGCGGTGACGGTCACTTCTTCGGTCAGCGCGCCGGTCGCGAGTGCGAAATCGATCGTCAGCGATCCCGTCGCGTCGAGTTGCACGGCCTCGCGGACGGCCTTCTTGAACCCCTGCAGCTCCGCGGTGATGTTGTACCGACCGGATGGAAGGTTCGGAAACGTATAGAACCCGCTGGCGTCAGTAACCGTCGTGCGCAGCG
The DNA here is from genome assembly GCA_046727175.1 of Acidobacteriota bacterium. Taxonomy (GTDB): domain Bacteria; phylum Acidobacteriota; class Vicinamibacteria; order Vicinamibacterales; family 2-12-FULL-66-21; genus JBKPCD01. The sequence goes on from JBKPCD010000144.1 coordinate 5,847, forward strand.
CTTGCGTCTGAACGTGCAGCGCGGTAACCGTAGCGCCTGGCACAATCGCCCCGGATTCATCCTTGACGACTCCCGAGATCTGACCGCGATCGAATTGCGCGAACGCCGGTGTCGCAGTACCAATTACGAGCAGCAGCGCGAACGCTGCCTTGACGTACCCTCCGAACGACGAACCTCTCCCCCGCAGGCAGTGCATTACGTCCCTCCTCCCTTCGGCCCCAGCGCGCCAAAAACGCGCGCCGGGGGCCCCTTGGACAACGCCCACAAGCTGTTTCCAGTCGGCCGTGCCTTGCCCCTCTGTTCCGGGGCCGATGCTTGCCCGATGATGGCAAGCGGACGAATGAATGGAGAACAATTGTTCACCTTATACCACTGCCGAAACGAATGCCACCGGCAAACGACGGATCACAGCTCGTCTGAAGTGGTCTTGCCACCCCGATCCGGCCACTCGAACACTCGATGATCGTGTGCTCACCGGGCGGTGCGTTGACGATGGTGCAACGAGGGGGAAAACCGATCGGGCCGAGGGGCTCCCCGGGTGTATCTTCGCGCTGGACTGCGTTCATTCAGGCCGCCCCGGCGCGGTGCTGTTCCTCACCTGCCGCCGGCGACTCGTCACTCGTTCCCGCAACTGCCTGGCGCCACTTAGCTGCGGAGCGCATCGGGCCGTCGCGCTCGTCGGTGCTCATCTCCGGCTCGGCACCTGCGTTGCGCCGGATGCGCCGACGATGGCCGGAAGCGCCAGCGCGACGTCGTGCGGCCCATTAAGGACACAGAGCGCTCACCGAATCGGGTCTAAACTCCACGACTGCACGACCGTACGTCGGCAAGGCCCCCTCGCCGCTCATCAGTAGGACGTGATCCTCGCTGCACGAAGTCGTCCCGTGACTTGTCATCTTGATGTTCGTGCTGGTGCCGGGTGTCAGTGGAAACGTGATGGTGCCGGTGATCTTCAGCGAAAAGCTCCCTGTGCTGGTGGACGTCCCCTTTCCTTCGCCAACGAGTGTGCCGGCAGCAAACGCAAACGCGCCGGAACCACCAGAAACGGTCATCTCGAGAGAAAATGTTTCCCGCCCGGCCGCTTCGGCCGAGACGGCCGCGGTGTAGTCGCCTACGATCTGGTCCCCTTCCAAGGTGATGGTGAACCTTCCCGTCCGCGCAAGGGTCGACAACGCCGCAAGTGGAGGTGACGCCAGCATGAGCGATGGCATCACATCCGGTGCGGTGGCCCCCTGGCGGCCGCATGCCGCAGCGCTGAAACCGAGGGCACAGAACAACAGAGTCAAGGTAAGGCGGGAGACACGTATCATCATATGGTCGCTCGCAGCTACAAGACGTTTCGGTCAATCGCTGAGCCATCTTCAGCAGGCCCGGTGAAAAGCAAGGCCTGATGGCACATCCGCGTAAACCCGCGTCTCGTCTGACCCGATCCGCGCACATCCGCGTAAATCCGCGTCTCGTGTGGCCGTACCCGCGTACATCCGTGGCTACGCGACGTTCGGCGCCCCGAAGTGCTGCTGGACGACCAGCGTGACGGCGCCCCGCAGCCGCGGCTGCGTCGCCGGATCCGTCGGGACAATCCGCGTCGTCTGGTGACGCAGCGATCGTTCCTTCATCGTCTGCGTGATAACTGGGCCGACACGGTCCCATGCGCTGGTGACTTCACCCACGATCACGATGACTTCGGGCGCGAGGCCGGTCGCCAGGCCGGCGAGTCCGATGCCCAGATAACGCGCCATGCGATCCAGCGCCTCGACGGCGCGCTTTTCACCGTTCTGCGCGGAGCGAAGCAGATCCTCGAAACGCGAGGCCAGCGTGATCGGCCGTTCGTGCGTTGCGCTTGGATCCTCGCCCATGTAGTACTGGACGGCTGCTGAATTCGAAGCGTAGCGCTCCCAGCAGCCGCGTCTGCCGCACGGACAGGGAGGGCCATTCTCGTCGAGCATCACGTGGCCGAATTCACCAGCCATCGAGTGACCGCCGTGGACGAGCTGACCGTTCAGCAGGAGCCCGACGCCAATTCCTTCGGAGACGGTCACGGCGATCAGGTGGCGCACGTTCTCCGGGTGGCGCCCGAACCAGAGCTCGGCGAGCGCGCACGCGTTCGCGGCATTTTCCAGGACGACGGGCAGCTTGATCGCCGATTCGATCTCGCGTTTGAGGTCGACGTGCTGCCAGCCCAGATTCGGCGCGAACACGAGCTGGCCAGACGCATCGACGCGCCCAGGCAGGCTGACGCCCATTCCCTCGCAAACGACTTGCGGATGCGCGCTCCTGAACGTCGCGACGGTCCGCGCGAGCTCACGAACGAAGGCGTCGGGCTCGCGCGGCGTCGGCCAGGTCCGCTGGACGACAAAGCGCGCGTCGACGCCGGCGAGGCCAACGGTCGTCATCTCCGGCCGGAGCTCGACTGCCAGGATCCCGGCCCGCTCGACGTTCAGGTGGAGGAATCGCGGCCGCCGGCCGCGCGGCGCACGGCCGATTGCTCCTTCCGTCACCCATCCTTCGCCAATAAGCTGGTCGATGATGGCCGATACCGTGCTGCGTTGAAGACCCGAGCGGCGCGCGAGGTCTGCTCGCGACATCGGCTGATGTCTGCGGATGAAATTGAGCGCGATGCGCCGATTGATTTGACGTGCGGTCTCGCTCGTCGCGAGCTGGAAATTCGTGAGGTCTATCTTCCGCATTGACGTAGAAGCCCGAGTCGAGCCCTACATTTTAGCCGCGCCGGACGGCATTCGAGTGTTGTGACAACGTCCGCAGCGGTATTCCTGTATTGTTTTTGCCACGAACTATATGAGCCACTGTGGACGCTGTCAAGTTGGCCGGCTGGACTCCCACACGGAATGTTCATATGCTTACGTCCCGCGCGTCGTCCAAGTTCAACGACCGAATTAAACACGGTCGCCCTCGAGACCAGCCGCCATGCCGACTGTGCTTCGCCGAATCGCCTCTGTCCTCGCGCTGACCTGGGTCGCGACGCTCGCCGCGCAACAGACTCCGACCTACCGCGATCCGACCCAGTCCGTGGACGAACGTGTCGCAGACCTCCTGTCGCGCATGACGATCGACGAGAAGGTCGCGCAGCTCGAGGGCATCTGGGTACGGAAGAATCAAATCCAGGACGGCGACGGGCGCTTCAATCCATCGAAAGCCAAGGGGCTGCTCGGGAACGGCATCGGCCAGATCTCGCGACCGAGCGAAGCCGGCAACACGCCGACCGGACCTCGCGGACGCAACGCCCGCGAGCACGCCGAGTACGTGAACGCGATTCAGAAGTGGCTCGTCGAGAACACGCGGCTTGGAATTCCAGCGATGTTCCACGAGGAGGCACTGCACGGGTTCGCCGCTCCCGGCGCGACACATTTCCCGGTGCCAATCGCGCTCGGCAGTACCTGGGACCCGTCGCTGGTGGAGCGTGTCATGAGCGTCGCGGCCAGGGAAGCGCGGGCCCGCGGGTGTCAGGAGGTCCTGTCACCCGTCGTCGATCTCGCACGCGACGCTCGTTGGGGACGCATCGAGGAAACGTACGGTGAAGATCCGTACCTCGTGTCGCGGTTGGGTGTTGCCGCCGTTCGTGGCTATCAGGGGACCAGTCTGCCGCTTGCCAAGGACAAGGTGTTCGCCACACTCAAACACTTTGCCGGCCATGGATCGCACGAAGGCGGCATCAACACGGCGCCGGGACTGCTCCCGGAACGCCTGATGCGCGCCGAGCTGCTCGTCCCCTTCGAGGCGGCAATCAAGGAGGCCGGTGCCTTCTGTGTGATGCCGAGCTACAACGAGGTCGACGGCGTGCCGTCACACGCGAATCGCTGGCTGCTCGACGACGTTCTGCGACGCGAGTGGGGATTTCGAGGGCTCGTCGTCTCCGACTATTTCGCGATCGAGCAGCTCGTCAGCCGTCACCACGTAGCTGCGGACAAAAGTGATGCGGCGCGACAATCGCTCGATGCCGGCGTCGATATCGAGCTGCCAGACCCCGATGGCTTTCCTGCACTCGTCGGCCTGGTAAAGGATGGGACGGTTGCCGAATCGACTGTCGATCGCGCGGTCGGTCGCGTTCTTCGCGCGAAGCTTTTCGCAGGACTCTTCGAGAATCCTTACGTGAATGTGGATGAAGCTGAGCGCGTCACCAACACACAGGAACACCAGGCAGTCGCGCTCGAGGCGGCGCGAAAATCGATCGTGCTGCTCAAGAACGACAACAGCCTGCTGCCCCTCGATCGCGGGAAGCTGAAGACGCTGGCTGTGGTTGGTCCAAACGCCAGAGGCGTGCACCTTGGAGGCTACTCCCGAGACCCGGGTCGTGGCGTCGACGTGCTGACGGGGATCACCGCGAAGGCTGGTTCGGCGGTGAAGGTGCTGCATGCGGAGGGCGTTCGCATCACCGAGCACGAGCCGAACTGGTCGCAGGACAAGGTCGTGATGGGCGACCCTGCGCTCAATCGTCAGAGAATTGAAGAAGCGGTCAAGATCGCGCGGCAAGCCGACGCGGTCATTGTCGTCGTCGGGACGAACGAATCGACGTCCCGCGAGGCGTACGGCGACACTCACCTCGGCGATGCCGCCGACCTTTCCTTGACGAGCCAACAGGACGAGCTCGTCGGTGCGGTCGTCCAGACTGGCAAGCCGACCATTGTCGTGCTGATCAACGGACGTCCCCTCGCCATTCCTCGAGTGGCCGAGCGCGTGCCCGCAATCATCGAAGCCTGGTATGTCGGACAGGAAGGAGGCACGGCAGTCGGCGAGGTGCTGTTCGGGGACGTGAATCCAGGCGGCAAGCTGCCGGTCAGCATCCCGCGCCACGTCGGTCAGCTGCCCGTGTATTACAATCGTCGGCCCACGTCGTTCCGTTCGTATCTCGATCTCACGAGAGAGCCTCTCTGGTCGTTCGGGTACGGCCTGAGCTACACGACGTTCACACTCTCGACGCCGACGGTTACGCCGGCGTCGATCGGCCCCGCTGGGCGCGCGACGGTAACTGTCGACGTGACGAACACGGGCACCCGTGCGGGTGACGAGGTGGTGCAGCTCTACATCCGTGACGTGGTCAGCTCGGTGACCCGCCCGACGAAGGAGCTGCGCGGGTTCGAGCGTGTGACGCTTGCGCCTGGAGAGAACAAGACTGTGACTTTCCCGCTCGGTCCCGACGCACTGTTGCTCGTCAATCGCCAGCTTCAGCGTGTCGTCGAACCCGGCCGGTTCGACGTGATGGTCGGAACGAGCTCGACGAAGCTGACAACCGCAGCCCTCGAGGTGGTCGCGCGATGACACTTGATCCTACGCCGGCAGACAAGTTCACCTTCGGCCTCTGGACGGTTGCCAATCGCGGACGCGATCCGTTCGGCGAGTTCGTCCGGCCGCCGCTCGATCCCGTCGTCGCGGTCCAGCGGTTGAGCGAGCTCGGCGCGTGGGGCGTCAACTTTCACGACAACGATCTCGTGCCAATCGATGCGTCCCCGTCGGAGCGCGATCGCATCGTCCGCGACTTCCGGCGCGCGCTGGAGACGCACGGCATGACCGTGCCGATGGCGACCACGAACCTGTTCACCGATCCGGTGTTCAAGGATGGCGCGTTCACCTCGCACGACGCGCGCGTTCGTGCGTACGCGGTTCAGAAGACGATGCGGGCGATGGATCTCGGCGTGGAGCTAGGCGCGCGTACGTACGTGTTCTGGGGTGGCCGCGAAGGCGCCGAAGTGGACGCGGGAAAGGACCCAATCGAGGCGATCAAAAGGTTCCGGGAGGCGATCGATTTCCTCTGCGAGTACGCTCGCGATCAGCAGTACGACCTGCGCTTCGCGCTCGAAGCCAAGCCGAACGAACCTCGTGGCGACATCTACTTTCCGACGACCGCCGCGTATCTCGGCTTCATCGAAACGCTGGCCCATCCCGAAATGGTGGGCGTCAACCCCGAAGTGGCTCATGAGCACATGGTCGGGTTGAACTTCTATCACGTCGTCGCGCAGGCAATCGAAGCGGGCAAGCTCTTTCACATCGATCTCAACGACCAGAAGCCAGGTCGTTTCGATCAGGACTTGCGGTTCGGATCGGAGTCAATCAAGGCGCTCTTCTTCGTCGTCAAGCTGCTCGAGGAATCCGGCTACATCGGGCCGCGCCATTTCGATGCGCACGCGTATCGGACGGAGAGCGTCGAGGGCGTCTGGGACTTCGCGCGCGGCTGCATGCGCACGTACCTGATCCTCAAGGAGAAGGCCAAGCAGTTCGCCGAGGACAAGGAAATCCGCGCGCTGCTCAGCGAGATCCGTCGCGACGACGGTGACGCGGTCGTTGGATCGTACTCGCGCGAACGCGCAGAACAGCTGAAGGCTCGCGCATTCGACCGGGATGCCCTCGCCGGCCGGTCGCTGCCTTACGAACGTCTGGACCAGCGCGTCGTCGATTTGCTGTTAGGAGTACGTTGAAGTTCCCTTTTCCCTTTCCCTTATCTTCTTTCGCTTATCTGCTTCACCGCCTTCACTACGCTCACAGAGAATCTTGTTTTCTCTTTTCTCCATTTCTCCTGTAAATCCTCTTCTCCCGCGCTCCTGTTCGCCGAATTATGCGCGAAGCATCTGCAGCAGATCCATCCGGCGTTGGATGACATATGCTCGGACTACGGATGCTGAAAACGCCAGCCTGGTTCCAAAATTCTCAGCCCAATGCCCCGAAGCGCGAAGCTCCTCTTTGTTTCCGCCATGGCCGTCCTCCTCATGGCACAACGGCACGGGCCGTCGGTGCTGCCGCCGGATCCCGCAACAGATCTCGTCCGCACTCGCGCGTTTCTCACGACGACCGCCCCGACGCTCGATCTGTCAATCGACGGTGCGCTCCTCGGGAATGCGGTGTTCTCGATTCAGCGCGGCCTGTCGACAGTGCGATTCACCATCGATCGAAACACGATTCGGATGACGGGAAGCCAGCAAGGGGCGTCAACGGACGCCGTCATCGACATGATTCTCGCTCAGGTTCCGGCCGGGTCCACAATCGGCTGGACCCTTTCCGCCCCGCAATCCGCGAGCACTCGGCTCGACGTGCGCAATGTCAACGCGTCCGAAGCGCCTGTCGACGTCTTTGACCTGAACGGTGCGGCAGGCCGCTACACGAGCCAGTCGGACCTGCTTCGTCGCAACGGTCCGATTGGACCGATCCGTGGCGTGAACAGCCGGCTGGTGCTCGCGTTTTTCTACCCATGGTGGGACCGCGCAGGGTGGGCGAGCCCGCTGTTCATCGATGCACCACTACAACCGTACTCCACTGACGATCCTGCCGACCTCGCGCGGGTCATGAGTCAGGCGAAGAGCGCCGGGCTCGATGCGCTCGTCGTGTCGTGGGCGGGCAAAGACTACGCAGGAGGAATCGATCACCGGCGGATGCTGGCGTGCCTCACGGCGGCACAGACGGCCGGCACGAAGGTCGCCGCGCTCCTCGAAGCCACGGCCGCGAATCCGCAGCACGAGGACGGCGCCGCGGATCCCGATACCGTCTTCCGCTGGCTGGTGGACATCGTCGACAACTACGCGCCGCAGTCCGCCTATCTTCGCGTCGGCGGTCGTCCGGTCGTGATGGCGTACGCCGCGCAGCGCATGTCGCAGGCAGGATGGGCCGACGCCCTGAGTCGATTGCGTGCGAGCGGCCGAGACGTCCTGATGATCGGCGAGGGCATCAACGCGACGAGGCTCGGCGCGCTCGATGCGCTCTTTTACTATCCGTCGAACGACTTTCAGGGCGACACGATTCGCGATTTCGATCGGACGCAAAGCGTCAGTGTTCGAACATATCACTTGCTACCCAACGACACCGGCATACGCAGGATCTGGGTCGCCACCGTCAGCCCCGGGTATGACGACACCCATCTGACGGATGGCCGCGTGCCGCGCGTCACCGACCGGGAGGGCGGCGCGTATTACGACCGTCAGTGGCAGGCCGCAATCGACCTGCGAGCCGACTGGATTGTAGTGACGACGTGGAACGAGTGGCTCGAGAACACCGAGATCGAGCCGAGCGTCCGGTACGGGGATCTGTATCTGACGAAGACGCGCACCTGGGCGGCCAAGTTTCATGAAAACCACGCGGTGGCGCGCCCGTAATGGAAAGTGGAAAGTGGAAAGGGAAAAGGGAAAAGGGATAAGGGAAAAAAGGACCCAGTCTTCGCCGTTTGCCTTTTTCCTTTTCCTTGGCCCTTGTCCCTTGTCCCTTGTCCCCCTACTCGTACCTCAGCGCCAGAATCGGATCGACGCGGCTCGCTCGGCGGGCGGGCAGCCAGACGGCCAGCAACGCGACGGCGGCGAGCACGAGGGGGACCGCTGTGAACACCAGCGGATCCCGCGGGGTGACGCCGAAGAGCAGCGTCGCCATCAGTCGTGTCAGCCCAAAAGCTGATGCGAGTCCGATCGCGACTCCGACGAGCGTCAACCGGAGGCCCTGCCACACGACCATGTTCTTCACCTGACTCGCGTCGGCGCCGAGCGCGAGGCGAATACCGAGCTCCGGCGTGCGCTGCGCGACCGAGTACGCCATCAGCCCGTAGATGCCAATCGCGGCCAGCAGCAGCGCAGCACTGCCGAACACGGTCATGAGCCACATGTAGAAGCGGTCGCGCGATGTCGACAGCGAGACCACTTCGCTCATCGGGCGAACATCGGTGACGGGCACACCGGTCGCCTGGCGCAACCGTTCCTGGATGGCGGCGCTGAACGCATGCGGTTCGCCGCGTGTTCGGATCACCCAGGCCATCGGCGTCAAACGCACGTTCAAGGCGTTCGCGGCGTCGGGCACCTGCGCCTGCGGTATGTACATCGTCGGCTGCGGATCGCTGTTGAGACCACCATCCCGGATGTCGCTCACCACACCGATGATGTGGCGCTCGGGCTCGTCCTTGAACTCGCGCATCGGTCCCCGTCCGATCGCAAGTCGATCGTTGAGCGGATCGCTGTTCGGCCAATACCGGCGCGCCATGGATTCGTTGATGATCACTACGGCCGGTGACTGGCCGGTATCCCGATCGGTGAAGGTGCGTCCTCGCTTGACGGCGATTCTGAAGACTTCGAAGTATCCGGGCGAAACTGTCAGCCAGCCGCCTCCACCGTGCGAGGGACCCTCGAGAGGACGGCCAACAATGATGAACGGAAGGCCGTAACCGCCTTCGAGCGGAACACAACACGCCGCGCTCGCCAGCTCGACGCCGGGCACCGCACGAAGCTGCTCTACGCCTTGGCGAATGAGCTGATCGACGCCCTCCGATTTCGAAAACTGAGGTCCCGTCAACGACATCTTCATCGTCAGTACGTTCTGAACGTCGAACCCCGGATCTACGGCGCGCAGCGCTATCGACGTGCGGATGAGCAATGCCGATCCGACCAGCAGAATGACGGCGAGCGCCACTTCGCTGACCACCAGCAGTGCGCGCGTCTTGTTCTGCCGCACACCAGCACCCGAGCGTGCGCCGCTGTTCTTCAGCGTGGCGCTCACGTCGGTGCGCGAGCCGTGCAACGCGGGAATCAGCCCGAACAGGATTCCCGTTCCTGCCGACACAATCGTCGTGAACGCGACAACACGCCAATCAAGGCCAACCAGCGACCCGTCCCGGCCGACGCGCGGCAAACCGGCCATGTTGATCGCCAGCAGTGCGCGTATGCCGATGGTGCCGAGAAACAGACCGACTGCGCCTCCGGTCGCCGAGAGCACGACGCTCTCGGTCAGCATTTGACGAATGATTCGGCCGCGTCCGGCGCCGATTGCCGAGCGAACGGCAATCTCCCGCCGCCGACTCGTCGCGCGCACGAGAAGCAAGTTGGCGACGTTTGCGCACGCAATGAGCAGAACGAAGCTGACTGCGCCCACGAGCACGAGCAGGGACGACCGCACGTTGCTGACGATCGCCTGCTGAAGGGGCTGCACGGTAAAGCTGCGGTTCGGCCCAATCGCGTTGGGAAACTTCTGCCGGAATTCAGCTCCGGACAGCTGGAGACGCGCCTTCGCCTGATCGAGGGATACCCGAGGCTTCAGACGGCCCATCACTCTGAAGTAGTGCAGCTGATTGTTGGTATTCGGGTCGAGTTGAAACGGCACCCAGACGTCCGGTGGCTGGCCGAACTCCTGAACGTCGAACGCCTCTCCGAGCACGCCGATGACAACGTACGGATCGCCACTGAGCACGAGCGTCTTGCCAATCACGGCGGGATCGCGGTCGAAGCGCCGCGTCCAGACCCGGTAGCCGAGCACAGCGACTTTGTCGCCATTGGGACGATCCTCGTCGGCGTTGAACGTGCGGCCGAGAACGACAGGCGCGCCGAGCAGGCGAAAGTAATCGGCAGACACCTGCCCGGATCGCAGCTGCTCGGGAACCGCGCCTGCGGTGTAGTTGACCACGCCCATTCGGAATGCCGAGACGTCCTGAGCGACATCGGCCTGCTGGCGATAGTGCTGAAACTTCGCGGGCGACGCCGCCGATCCCGTGCCTTGCGGCGAGCTGTTCAGGAACATCACGATGCGATCGGGATCGGGAAACGGCATTGGCTTCAACATGACCGCATTCACAACCGAGAAGATGGCTGTGTTGGCGCCGATGCCGAGTGCCAGTGCGGCCACGGCGGCAGCGGTGAACCCGGGACTCTGGCGGAACATCCGAAGAGAGTGCTTCAGATCGCGGAAGAAGCCTTCAAGAGAGGTCATGGTGGTTGGACGTGAACGGCGCGGAAGAAGTTGAATAGGTTCTGAGGCCTGGCCGAGATAGCGCAGACGAGCACCGTTTCCAGCAGGATGCTGAAAAACGCATCCTGCGTGAGGTTCCCGGTTCACAGGTTCCCAGTTCCCGGTTTTGGTTCTCATTACGGCGCAGAACCAGCACTTTCGAACCGGGAACCGGGAACGGGGAACCGGTGAACCTCGCTGGCCGCGGTTTTTCAGCGGCCCGTTAGGGTTAGAAGATTCCTACCATCAACCCTGTTTTGATGTTGATAACGTCCGCCCGTAGGCGGCGCTCCCTGGATTCCGTGGCGGTCCTGATCTCCAACGTCGTCCGAGCAATCTCGTAGTCGGTCCCCACGAACACGCCTATTCTCGGACGGAGATCGTACGTGAGCCGAACTCCGGGTTTGACGACCCACGTGTTCTTCGCATCGACGCCGACCACTGGCACCCCGACCAGCTGAGAGAACTTCTCAAGTTCCTCCTCTTCGACTTTCACCTTGACCCAGGCGGGACCTGTGACAATGCCGAAGTGCGTCTGGATTTTCCCGCGAACGATGCGATACGACACGCCCCCGAGGAGCGGCCGCACATTGAGGTGTCCGTCGAGCGGACCCGACAGATCGACGCTGTACCATCCAAATCCGAAGTCAGGTCCCCAACCACTATGTTGGGCGGGACGACTCAACCGATACGCAACGCCGTACCCGATGGAATTATCGAGCTCGCTGTTGACCGGGAAATGAAACGAGACCTGGCCGCCGACCGCAAATCGCCCCTCGCTCTGTGCAGCAGTGGTCGCCGGCGTGAACGCCAGAACGGCTAACGCGAGAACCGTACACAAAAATGCCTTCGAGGCTGGCTGAATCATGGCGAATTGAATCCTCTCGTGATCGGGGTACGGGCGACAGCGACGCGATGAGCCGCGCGAGTTGAATTTTAGGCCGAATTGGCGTTTGAGCGGCAGGCCAATGATTGCCGATTTCAATTACGTGTCCACGAATCGCTCATGTCGGAATGACCGGTTAACAAGATTTGCAGCGGTGGTTGTTCTTGGCACCGAGCTTCTCGAGTAGCGCGATGGTTTCGGGGAATGGCTGGATCCGCTGCACCGGGCCGTTTGCCATGTCCACGGTGGTTTCGCCGGCACGGTTCACAGCCTTCACGTCCGCCCCTTTTGACACGAGGTAGAGGATCATCTCGTTATCACCTCGCGCCGCCGCATGGTGGAGCGCGGTATTCCCCTCGTGATCACGCGCATTCACATCGGCGCCGAGCTCCTCGACCAGGTACTTCACGGCTGGCAGCCATCCGCTCGGGGCATTGCGGTGCGAGTTGGCGGCAAACCCCTCGCCGTAGCCGACGCCCGTGGCGGCCTGTAACGGCGGCACGCCGGGCCCGCCGATCGGCAACGGCGGCACGCCCGACACATCCTCGACCGTCTCGCGTCCTCCATCTCCGGTGCGCGGCCGACCCGCGGGCTTGACCGTCGGGATGTTCGGATCCGCGCCATACGAAATCAGGAGCCGCATCGCATCGACGTCGCTCGCGTACGCGGCGCGCCAGAAGGGCGTCGCGCCGATCTCGTCCACGCCCGAGAGATCGAAGTTGTATCCCGAGTACCAGACCTTCTTCTTCAATCGCGCGTTGACGTCGACGCCTTCTTCCAGCAGCATCTTCATCAGGTCGAGGTACGCCAGCTTCTGCTGAAGGTATGCGCGAGGCTGCGGGTACAACGCCTTGGGCGCCCACTGCACGTTCAGCACTGCGTAGAGGGGCGTGACGCCGTTATCGCTTGCGAGCTGAGGATCGGCCCCCTTCTCCAGCAGCAGAGCCGCGAGGTCGAACTGGCCGTTGATGATCGCCATCAGCAGCGGGCTCGTCGCGTCGCTGCCTGCGACACGATTGATCTCCGCGCCTGAGTCGAGGAGCACCTTCACCGCCTCGATGCGCCCTTGACGGGCGGCGAACAACAACGGGGTGAGGCCCCCCTGTGCAGTGACGAGCTCGGCGAAACGGAACTGACGGCTCACACCGGCAACGCCTCCCTGGGCCCCGCCGTCACGACCACTGCGACCGCGCTGCGCGCCGTCGTCTGCCGGCTGCGCCGCGACTGACGCCGCTTCCGCGGGAGTGTTGCCGGTCGTCGGCGCTGCATTCGGCCTGGCTTCAGGCGAGGGAGACGAGGCGGAATCGGGAGGCGCGGCACCGCGCGCGGCGCGGCCACCGCCGCGACCGCTCTGCTGCGCGCGCAGGAACGCTTCTTCTTCGGCGTTCGTCTGTCCTCTCAGGTCGGTCACCTTGCTCGCGAGCTGAATGTCGGCGCCAGCGGCGATCAGCACTTTCATCGCGTCGAGGCGATTCGAGGCCGCCGCGAACATCAGGGCGGTTTCACCTCTGACGGATTCCTTTGCGTTCACGTCAGCGCCGTGCTCGACGAGTACCTTGACCGCGTCCGGCTTTCCTGCCGCCGCGGCGAGCATCACGGCCGTCGTCCCGTTCGTCGTGGCGCTCTTGGGATCGGCGCCGGCCTTGATCAGCGTCTCGATGACTGCGGCGTGTCCCAGCTCGCTTGCCATCAGCAGCGGCGTGTATGCACCCAGCCGCGTCGTTGCCTTGATGTTGGCGCCGGCGTAGATCAGCATCTGCGCGAGCTCCGCGTCGCCGTGACGTGCCGCCCAGTGCAACGCCGTCGTGCCGTCGCCCTGCGGGGCGTTCACGTCCGCACCTTGCCTGAGCAGTGCGCGGACTGCCGCGGCGTCGCCGAGCAGCGCTGCGTCCGCCACGCGCGATTCGCCCGATGATGCCGACAGTAGGCCGTTCAGGCACAGCGCCGCGAGCAGACCACATACGCTGATGCGTTGCATATCGCTACTCCACAGAAAGTAAGAAGTTCGAAGTACGAAGTGAGAAGTAAAAGCTTCGCGACTCAAATCGGTCGTTCTTCACCTCTTACTTCTTACTTTCCAATTCATCCCGCCTCGGTCAGTGATGGCACGCCGGTCAGGTCGAACGCTCCGGTGCTGTCGCCGAAACGCTGGAGATCGTCGAGGCCCAGGTCGTGGAGCAGCCTCAGCATCACGTTGGCCATCGGTGTGCCGTCAGGCGCCTTGACGTGCAGGTTCCCCTTCAGGTGGCCGTTCGCGCGGCCGGCGAGGAACAGCGGGCAACGCTTGTGATTGTGGACGTTCGAGTTCCCCATTGGCGATCCGTAGATGACGAGGGTCTTGTCGAGGAGGTTGCCATCGCCTTCCCGCAGGTTCTTCAGCTTCTCGAGGAAGTACGGCACCAGGCTGACGTGGTGCTTGTTGATCTGCGCGAACTGCACAATGCGATCTTCGCGCTCGCCGTGATGCGACGCAGGATGGAACGGCAGGTTCACACCGCTCGCCGGATAGACGCGTGCCGAACCGTCACGTCCGAGCTTGAACGTGAACACGCGTGTGATGTCGGCCGCAAACGCCAGCGCCTGCAGATCGAACATCAACTTCACGTGGTCCTCGAACGAGTCGGGCACCCCAAGCGGCGCACCGGGCAGCTCCCGCTGCTCGCCACTGCTGTTGTACGCCTCGACCTTCTGGATCCGCCGCTCGATCTCGCGGATGTCGTTCAGGTACTCGCTCAGTCTGGTGCGATCGGTTGGTCCAAGATCGCGTGCGAGCCTTGCGACTTCGCCCGTCACCCAGTCGAGGATGCTGCGATTGGTCCGTCGGTTCTCCGCGCGCTGCTCGGGCGTCGCCCCCACGCCGAACAACTGATCGAACGCGGCACGCGGATCGCGGACCATCGGGAGCGGCTCGGTTGGCGACGCCCAGCTGATCGTGTCGGTGTACACGCAAGCGTACCCGTACGCGCAGCCGCCGGACTGATCGACGTTCTCGATGCACAGCTGCATCGACGGGATGGGCGTGTCCTGACCGAATCGTTGCGCGTACAGCTGATCGATCGACGTGCCGACGTAGACGTCCGACCCTTCGGTCTGCCTCGGATGTGCCTGCGTGAGGAAGACTGCGCTCGAGCGGAAGTGGTCGCCGCCGATCTCTTTCGGCTGGAACGCCTCCGCGTTTCGCACATCGGTGTTGCTGACGATCGTGATGTAGTCGCGGACTGGTTCGAGCGGACTCAGACTGCTCGGCGAGAGGTCGAACGCACGACCGACAGCTGCCGGAGACCACATGTTCTTGGCGAGGCCATGCACCGTGCTTCCGGCTGCGCCATGCACCATCTCGATACAGGAGAAGCGTGTCCGGCCTGCCGCCGCCGTCTTGGCCAGCAACGTTCGCGCCGGCACCATCGCGTCCAGGAGCGGCAGGGCGATCGTCGCCCCCATTCCGCGAAGCACGGTCCGGCGTGAGATGTGCTTTTTCGTCAGATACATTGCCGACTCCTCTGCTGTCACTGTCCGCGTCTCGGAATTCGGGGTTCGGGATTCGCTAGCGTTCTTGCTTCGCCGGCCGGCCTCACACAGGAGGTCACGAGAAGGAGAACTACCTGTAGTTTCTCCTGGGTTCCTGGTCTCCTGTATTTATCTCGGCAGCCGCAAACGTCTCAGACGCCGATTTTCGAACCCCGCCCTCCGACTCACCCGTAACGAACCCGAACCCCGAATCCCGAACCCCGGCCTTCCGAGCTACAAAACTAGCTTTTCTCAGCGCGCGAGGGGCCCACCCCCGCGCGCTGCGGCTCGACTCGCTTCGCTCGCTCGCCGCGGCCGCAGGCGCTGCTACCGAGCTACCGAGCTACCGGCCGCGTCGGTTCGACCAGCCGCGTCATGTCGTTATTCGTCATCTCCGCCCGGCTCATTTGAAACGCCGGGCTCTTCACGATCCCGAGCACGAACTGCGCGAACCGATGGTCGGGCGCGGCCTGGCGGACGATCCCACGAACGGTCGGCATGTCGTAGTACTCGACACGTCGCCCGAGACTGTACGCGAGCAGGTTCTCGGTGAAGGTGCGCAGCACGACGTCCTGCCGCTTCAGGAGCGCCTCGCGCAACGCAATCGGACCGTTCAACACTGAGCCGTCGTAGAGCTCACCCGAGGCGTCGACGGGCACACCGTTGTCGCGCATGCGCCACACACCCGTGACGTCGAAGTTCTCGAGCGCGAGGCCGAGCGGATCGATGACCCGGTGACAGGAGCGGCACTGGGGATTCGAGCGATGCTGCTCCATCCGCTGACGGACCGAGAGCAGCCGTCCGTCCTTGTTTGCCTTCGTCTCCTCGAGATCGGGCACGTCGGGCGGAGGAGCCGGCGGCGGCGAACCGAGCAACACTTCGAGCACCCATTTGCCCCGCAACACCGGCGACGTCCGGTCCGCGACCGACGTCATCGTGAGAATGCTGCCCTGACCGAGGAGCCCACGCCGGTTCTCGTCGGTCAGCGCCACCCGCTGGAAGCCCGTGCCCACGACGTTCGGAATGCCGTAATGCCGCGCGAGCCGCTCGTTGACGAACGTGTAGTCGGCCGTCAACAGCTCCAGCACGTTGCGGTCCTCGCGGACGACGTGCTCGAAGAGGAGCTCGGTTTCGCGCTGCATCGCTTCGGCAAGCGTGTGATCGAATTGCGGATAGAACAGCGGATCGGGATGAATCTTCTCGAGGTCCTGGAGACGCAGCCACTGCGACGCGAACCTCGTCGCGAGCGCGGACGACCGCGGGTCCGCGAGCATGCGGTGCACCTGCGCCTCGAGAACGGCCGGCGTTCTCAGGATTCCCTTGCGTGCGGCCGTCAGCAGATCTTCATCGGGCGGACTCGCCCAGAGGAAGAACGACAGCCGCGACGCAAGATCGAGATCGCTGACTCGATAGTTCTGACCTGGTCTCGCGCTCGACGGCATTTCCTCGAGACGGAAGATGAAGTGAGGGCTCGCGAGAATCGCTTGCAGCGCGGAGCGGATTCCATGCTCGAAGTCCCCCTGCTTGCGGCCATCCTCGAAAAACCCCAGCAGTCCCTTCTGATCCTCGGGTGTGAGGGGCCGCCTGTACGCCTGGCGCGCGAGTGTCGAGATGATCTTCGACGCGCAAGCGGCTTCCTCCTCGCGCGCCACCGGCCGGCAGCTGAAGATCCGGCGGCGGCTCGGCGTCTCGGAAATGCCTGTGACCTTGTGCGGGCCCATCACCGCCAGATCGCGCAGGTGCGGCAGGGTTGTCACGCCAATGGCGCTGCCGATCTGCGTGTCGGCCAGCGTGTGCTCGATGGGCGCGATCAAGTCGTCCACCGGTCCCTCGGATCGCTGGAGGAACGCGGCGGAAACACGCTGCGGTCCGGCCTTGACCACGATCGGCGGCGTCTGAAGGTTCATCCCGTTCGGATCCGACTCGCTCATGCGCGGGTTGATCTCGAAAAGCGCAACGCGCTCGCCGTTGATGGACACTTCGAGCTGCTCGTTGCGCGCCGTACTCCCGTACAGCTGACCCGTCGGGATGGAGTGCAGCATCATCCTGAACGTGTACTCGCCGTCAGCGGCGAAATTGTGGATGACCGAGAGGCCGCCGCGAGTCCCGAACGGCGCCCCCTCGACGTGCGCGAGCTGCGACGCGGTCCGCGCGACGCGATAGGTCGTCGAGCTCGGCGTCGCGTCGCGATCGCCGATGGCCTCGCGGCTGATCGTGCTCGCGGCGCGGAGGTACCCTTCCAGCAGCGTTGGCGAGAACACCTGCACGTCGGCAATGTTGTCGAAGTTGTGACTGATCGTGTCGAGCGGCAGGAACGCGGAGACGTCGACGTCGATCCCGAGCAGGTCGCGAATCGATCGCGCGTACTCGGCGCGATTCAGCCGCTGGAACGTGCGTCTGCCGGGATTCGGCCGAACAGCTGCCGCTTGATCGAGACGCGTTTCGAGCGACGTCGCAAGCGCGACGAGCGTCGATGATTCAGGGCGTTCCGCGCCCGCGGGCGGCATGAGGCCCGCGCGCAGCTTGCGGATCATCTTCTCGGCGAGTTCCGGGTGTTGCTCAGCGCGTGCGGGGTCGAACTTCTCGAGAATCAGGCCGCCTTTCTCGTGGTCAGCATCGTGGCATCGGAGGCAGTACTCGTCGATCACGTCGCGCAGCGACGCGGCGGGCGATGTTGCCGCCGCATGTGCCACGGCTATCGGAATCGGAGGCTTCACGCTGTGTGCTGGTGCCGGACCGCTAGCCCGCTGTGCGAGGGGTGTCGCCGCCGCGACGGCGAGGATCAGTGAACTGACGGCGGCTGTGGGGGCTTTCATCCAGATCGACCTACGAAGGACACAAACCCATCGCGCAGTATACGGCCGGATTGGGCCGATTGGAGCCCGGTTTTCAGCATCGAGGCCGCCGCGCGCCGAGCTTCAAGCCCGGCCTGTCTTCGACGGGCTGACGTGCTGACGACACGCGCATTTCACGCGGTCCACTGCGCGACACCCAACAGAGACATCCACCCGTGGCTGTCCCGTTTGGCTGTCCCGGTTGGCTGTCCCGGTTGGCTGTCCCGAGTGGCTGGCACCGGCGCCTGTCCCCTTTCACTTGGTGCCGGACTCGAGGAGCTGTTTGATCTGCCGGACGGCGTAGTCCACCTTCTGCTCGAACGCCATCTTCCCGAGCTCGGGAGTCGACGGGCGTGCGTCGCCGGTGATGCCGTTATTGACGCGTGGCGGTGCGTTGGGATCGTCCGAGCGCCCCCGACCGCCGCGCCCGACAGAATCGCCGACCGCGGTCTTCAGCAGCTCCTTTCGTACCCAGCCCTTGTCGCCGCCGAGATACAGCATCTCCGCCGTATCCGCGATGGCCGCGTGACCTCCCGAGGGCAGCCCCTTCTCCGCCAGGTACTTGTTGAAATCGGCGTTGGCCTTCGAATAGACCTCGTCGCAGTAATAGACGTGAACGCCCTCTGGCGCGTACTTGTCGTCAAGCTTCTTTGCGAGGTCTCGATACACGTTCGGCTGACCGCCACCGTGATCACCCATGAGGATGACGTTCTTGAAGCCGGTCACGATCGTCTGCTCGGTGATTCGCTCGAGGACCGCCGACAGCAGCTCGTTGGTCAGCCCGATCGTCCCAGGCAGCTGCGCGCTGGCGTTGTTCGGCGTGTACGGCAGGACGGGCATGGCAATCGCGTTCCCGAGCTTCGCCGCGATTGCCTTGACCGTCTCACGGCCCATCAGGTTGTGACCGCCGTTGACGTTCTGCGGTCCACGCTGCTCCGTGCCCCCGGTGTAGATGAGCGCTGTCGTCTTGCCGGCCTGCAACGCGTCTCTGACTTCAGACCACGTCATCATCTCGAACTCGACGAGCGCCGCACTCGTACTCTGAATCGCTGCGGCGTGCCGGGCTCGCGTCGTCGCCCTGGGTGCTGCGATCTGTGCGAATGCGGTTGCGGAACCGAGCGCAACCAACGGAATCGCGGCAAGCAAACGGATCATGATGACTCCTCGTGTTCACTCTCGACGGTGTCTCGCGCGGGTCAGAGGAGAAGAATGCCATCACAATCTACAACAAGTGGAATGCGTCTTGCCGAACCCGTCTCATTCGAGGCGGTGACTGCGACTTCGAATGCTCGTCAGGGCGCGCGATGGCCTGCCCGCGCAGCTCTCGAACGGTCATTGCATCGTCATGTCCGGCGTGGTGGTCGCGTACCGGAGGGGCACGGACATGCGGCGATCACTCGATCCGCAATCCCACGACAGGGTCGACGCGCATCGCGCGCAACGCGGGAGGAACGCATGCGACGACGGCAGCAAGCAGCAGCACGGCGCTCGCGGCCGCCATCGAACCAGGATCGCTCGGCTTGATTTCGAACAGGACTCGAGAGAGCGCCGTCGCGGCGAACCGGACGATCACCAACCCGCTGAGCAACCCCGCCGTAATCAGGATCGCGCTGTGCCGCATGACGAGCGCGCCGACGATTCGCGGGCGCGCGCCGAGCGTGATCCGGATCGCCAGCTCGCGCGTGCGGAGCGCAACCGACCAGGAGAACAGGCCGTACACGCCAATCGCTGCGAGTACTGCCGCAAGCGCGCCGAAGAAGACGAGCACCGTCATCAGGAGCCGGGGTTCGGCTGTCTTTGCCGCGAAGATGTCTCCCCAGGTTCGCGCCGAGCTGAACGGCACGCTGGGTGCGACACTCTTGAGAGCCGAGCGTACCGCCGCCACGGCCGCGTTCCGATCGGACGCGCGGACGGCAACCAGCAGCTCGCGGAACGGAAACTGGCGCGCCGTGAAGTAGATCGCGGGCTCGATGTTTTGACCGAGCGGCGCGTTGCGGACGTCACGCACGATGCCGATCACCTGGAAGCGCATGCCCTGAGACGCCGGCGGATTCGTGCGCTTCAGATTCAATGCAAGCGGACCGATGCCGGACACGCGGGTCAGCAAATAGCTCCCGAGACTCGATCGTCCCGTCAGAAACCGATTGGCAAATGTCTCGTTCACGATGACGACGCCGTCAGTGTCGGCGGTGTCGAACGAGCTGAACGCACGCCCCAGCGCCATCGTCGCACCGAGCGCATCGAAATACCCGTCCGTCACGCTTTGAATCTGCGCCTGCGGCGCGTCTTCGGGCCTCGCTGGCGGCGGCTGCCCTTCGATTCCGAATGGCACGCGCCAGCCGACCTCGAGCGGCGGGAAGTTGCCGCTGCCGGCCGCTTTCACACCCGGCTGCTGCCGGATCTGCTCGACGAGCCTTGCATGCGTGTCGGCAACGACCCGCCAGTTCCTGAACGCTTCGCCATCGAGCTGTACCTTCGTCGTCAGCACATCGTCCGCCTTCACGCCTATCGGCGTGTTCATCATCCGGGCGACGGTGCGCACGAGCAACGCCGAGCAGACGAGAAGCGCACATGCCAGGGCGACCTCACCGGCAACCAACACCGAGTAGATGCGTCGGGCGCCGCGAGAGCTGGTCCGGTCACCAGCGCGCAGCTCCGTCGTCAGATGACCACGGATCAGCAGCAACGCCGGGACCAGACCGAAGAACGTCGTCGTCCCTGCAACGACGCCGAGACCGAGGCCCAGCGCACGCACGTTGATGCTGGCTTCGTCGAGTCGGGGAATCTGGACCGGTGTGAGCTTGACGATCAGCGGCAGCGCGATCGCGGCCGTCGCGATGCCAACCGCGGCCCCCGCAATGGAAAGGACGAGACTTTCTGCGAAGAGCTGTCGGACGAGTTGTCGCGGCGATGCGCCGAGCGCAACACGCACTGCGATTTCGCGCTCGCGTGAGAGCGCTCGCGTCAGGAGCAACGAAGCCACGTTCAGACATCCAATCACGAGCAGCAGCCCGACGGCCCCGAACAGCACCATCAAGGCCGGGCGGTAGTACCCGAGCTGCTGGTCGAGCAGCGGGATGAGCCGGACGTTCCAGCCCTTGTTCGTCGCCGTGAAGTCGGCCTGCAGCCGCATCGCGAGGGCGCTCGCTGCCGACGACGCCTGTTCGAGGGTAACGCCATCCGACAGGCGCATCACGGATTCCATGAAGTGAGCGGCGCGGCTGTGTTGCGTGAGATCCCACTTGAGCCTCTGCCACACATCGATGTCATCGGGGTAATGGAACTTCGGCGGCATGACGCCGACGATCGTGTACGGCGCGCCGCCCAGATTCAGCTGACGGCCGACGAGCGAGGGATCCGCGTTGTAGCGCGTTCGCCAGAGACGATCGCTGATGACCGCGACGAGCTCGTTGCGTGCGAAGAACGGCCCGCCAACCGGAAATCCAGGACCAATCTGCGGCCGCACACCGAGGACCTCGAAGATGTTCGCGCTGACCTCAATCGTATTCACGCGCACCGGATCCTGACCGGGCTCGACGAGGTTGACCGCCGGACGCCACCACGCCGCGGCATCTGCGAACGTCGGCAACAGCCGATAGTCCATGAAGTTGACCGGCGATATCGGTTCGTGCGCCAGACCACGCTCGTGGTTCGTGTCCCACATCGTCAGCAGGCGATCGGATTGCGCGTACGGCAGTGGCCTCAACACGACCGAGTCGACTACCGTGAACACCGTGGTCGCCGCCCCGGTCCCTAGGCCGAGGACAAGGACCGTGACAATCGCGAAGCCCGGATGTTGACGAAACTGTCGGACGGCGAGGCGGATGGCATTCAGCACGTGACAACTCCTTCGTCTGGTCGCGGAGGTGTGGCCGACTGTTAGACGGGTGAAGGGGCGGGGACGTTGGATCCCCGGGACGCCCTACTTGAATCTCTTCACGAGATCGGCCTCGAGATCCGCGAGCGCGACGCCCACGAGCTGCAGGCTGTCGTCGAGCGTCTGCCCGCGATCGAGACCCTGGAGGACCATGCCCATGCGGTTCCCGACACGCCGCATCAGGCTGTCGGCAATCACGAGGCTTTCCATGTAGGCGACAGCGGCCTGCTGCGAGTTGAGGCGGGTGAAACCCTCCATCAGGGCCGCGAGCGGGATCACGCCGGTCGTACGGAGGACGCGCACCGCGTCGGCGGCGTCCTCCGGTTCGAAGAACGACGCGAGCCCTTCGTGCAGCCACCCCGGGACCCCGCGCGGCGCGAGACCGTAGATCATCGCGTGAGTGAGCTCGTGCGCCAGCACCCGCTCGAACTGCTTCGGATTCTGCAGTGCGCCCTTCACCGGCACGCGAATCCTGCCGTCGAAGAGCCCGCTGGACCATTCGGGCGCGCCGGTCAAATCGCGAAACTGCTGCTCGGTGTACAGCGTCACCGATATCGAATTCGAGGGAAAGGCGCCAATTGCTTTCCCGATCCGCCAGTACGCGGCATCGAGCGTCGTGATCGCGCGCTCGGCGAGCGCGCGATCCGTTCTGCCTTCGAACACGACCGAGAAGCGGCCGTCGTTCCTCTGGGTCAGATTCCGGTGGAGGGTGGACTCCTTCCGCCAGGCATCGAGCCGCTCCCGGATCTCGAGATCGCCGGGCGCCTGCCCCAGCGCCTGCTCGTACGCGCGAATCGCCTCCTCGACGTTCCCGTCGCGATACTCGATTTCACCAAGCAGGCGTGCGGCATCCTTGAGACGCGGCTCGAGCTCCAGGGCCCGTTTGAGCGACTGCCTGGCGTCGCGATCGCGGCCGAGCATGTGTGACGCGATTGCCGCGCCGAAGTGAAGCACCGCGTCCGAAGGCCTTCGCTCGAGCGCCTGACGAAAGATCGCTGCCGCCCGTTCACCGTCTCCCGCCTGAATCGCCTGCCACCCTTCCTCCCAGGACTGCCTGGCCGACTCGGATTGCGCAGCAAGCGACGATTCGGCCAGGGACACGAACAGCAGGAGCGCGGCGAGAAATCTGATCATTGATGAGCGGATACGAAATTATCGCGATTTCCGGCAACTTGTCACGAGGAATCAGGCGTGGACGTGAAATCGAAGCTCGGGGTTCGCGAGTCGGGTTCTGGGTTCGCCGAGAGGAGTGAAATCCGGCCCGCCGGTCAGCGCCTGAAAGCCATGCAGCTGGCTCGTCGAATCGCGACGTTCAGGCACTACACCACGCTTGACGCTTACCGCACCGGAGTATTCGAGACCTCTTGAAACGAAGGATGGCGAGTATTGGATCGCGACCGGTGCCGGCCTGGTGCGCTGGAATCTGAACGGGCGCTAGCCGCGCGTGGGCCACTTCCCGTCCGGCATCGGAACCGGCTCGAACCGATTCGGATCGATCACGACGTGCTTGATCCGTTCGCGCTTCCACGTGTAGGTGACGTGCAAGAGCCCATCGTGCGTCTGGATGATCGCCGGGTAGGAATACTCGCCGGGGTCGCTTTCGAGCACGAGCGCCGCCTCCCAGAGCTTTCCATCGCGCGACAGCGACACGTTCAACGGGGTCCGTCCCTTCGTCGTGTGGTTGTAGACGATGACGTGTCGGCCGTCGCGAAGCGTCACGGCATCGATGCCGGAGTTGGGATTCGGCAACGTTGTCAACGTCAGCGGCGTCCAGCTCTTCCCGCCGTCGTCGGACCACGTCTCGAAAACCCGCTCGGATCGCGTGCGGCCGACAGCCTGCAGCTTTCCGCCGGGATGAATCAGGATGCTCGGCTGAATCGCGTCGATCTCCTGGCCGTCAGCGGGCTTGGGCGGCTCGACGCTTGACCACGTGCGCCCGCGATCGACGGACCGCTCGAAGTGCACCCGCCATCGGCTCGGGTTGTCAGATGATTCGGTGCTGCTTCCGCTGAGCAGCGATCCATCTGCCAGCCGTACGGGCTTGTTCTTGATTGGGCCGAGAACGCCATCGGGCAACTGCTGCGCGGCACTCCATGTCGCACCGTCGTCGCGTGACGTGCGCAGCATGCCCCACCACGCCCTGGGCGTCGGGCCAAGCTTATAGAAAAGGAGCAACGAGTCGTCCGCTTCCCGAAACAGGACCGGGTTCCAGCACGGATACTGGCCATCGTGGTGCACGCCGGTTGCAACCTCGATCGGCGCGGTCCATGCGCCGTTCACCTGACGTGACAGCCAGATGCCGACGTCATTAGCGCCTTCGCGCGTGCCGCCAAACCATGCCGCAACCAGGCCATGGTCGGTCTCTGCGATCGTCGAGGCGTGCACGCTCGGAAACGGGGCCGTCGTGAAAACGAACCCCGAAATCACGATCGGCGCCTGCGTCGTCTGATTCCGGACGGCTCCGACAGCAACGATCGCCGAAACGCCGAGCAGACAGCAGGTTTTGAGAGGTGCCATCAAACAAGAAGTTAGAAGCCAGAAGTTAGAGCGAACCGTATCGCGATCGCACTAACAGGATGCTGAAAGACGCATCCTGAATGGCAGATGGCTAATGGAAAAAACCTGAGCATTTTGCCATCTCCCATTTGCCATTTTCCATCAGGCCGGCGTTTTTCAGCGGCCTGCTAAGTTCTGGATTCTAGATTCTATCGTGAGCGCTTCGTGCCGAATCGTGCGCGGTAAATGCTCGGCGGGACGCCAAACCGCCGCTCGAAGGCACGGCGAAACGCATCCGCGCTTCGGTAACCCACCGAATCTGCGACGGTCTCGACGGTGTGTTCGCGGCTCGCGAGCCGCCGACGCGCCTCATCGAGCCGCAGTCGCTCGACGAACTCCGCCGGCGTCGTGTCGAACACCTGCTTGAAGCGCCGGCTGAAGTGACGTGCGCAGAGACCGGCGCGCTCCGCCAGGCGCTCGATCGACATGTCGTGGTGAAGGTGGCCCGACATCCACGCGGCAAGGTCGGCAAATCGATCGGACGACTCGGTCTGAAACTGCAACGGTTCCGAGTACTGTTCCTGACCGCCGGCGCGCTTGAGGTACACAATCAGGTAACGCGCGACCGCGAGCGCCATCCGGCGGCCGTGGTCCTCTTCGATGAGCGACAGGGACAGATCGATTCCGGCCGTGACGCCGCCGGACGTATAGAACGGGCCGTCCTTCAGAAAGAGCGCGTTCGGATCGACGCGCAGCCGCGGAAACCGACGCGCGACGTCTGGCGCGAACTGCCAGTGCGTGGTCACCGAACGGTCGTCGAGGAGACCCGTCCGCGCCAGGCCATAGATGCCCGTGCACACGGAGACGATCCGTCGGATGTTCGGCGCGCGGCGTTTCAACCAGGACGAAACCGCTGCGTTCGTGCGCGGCGCGCGCAGGCCGCACCCTCCGGGAACAACGATCGTGTCCAGACGCGGCGCCGTTGCCAGCGTCGCGTCCGGATGGAGGCGCAGGCCCGACTCCGCGCGGAACGGCCGGTTCGTCACGCCCAGCACCACGAGCTCGTACCTCGGTCGGCCGTCGTCTTCCTGAACGACGTTCGCACCCGCAAACGCCTCCATCGGCCCGACAATGTCGAGCGCCGTCACGTTGTCGAAGCCGATGAACCCTATGCGTCTGGTCGTCACGTCGCCAATTAACGCCCACTCGGACGTTTCTTCACACCTCGAGAACAGGAGATGAGAAGATCAGGAGTCATTTTTGTTTGGGAAAATGCACTCCTGGCCTCCTGATCTCCTGTAAGAATACCGTCGTTGAATGACGATGAACGCCTCCCGGACTTGATGTCCGGAATTGTCGGATTAAG
Organism: Acidobacteriota bacterium; assembly: GCA_046727175.1. Taxonomy (GTDB): domain Bacteria; phylum Acidobacteriota; class Vicinamibacteria; order Vicinamibacterales; family 2-12-FULL-66-21; genus JBKPCD01. Next base: position 31,508 of record JBKPCD010000144.1, read on the forward strand.
GTCCTTGCGGACGTTGCCCGACAGAACGTAGTGTCGACTGGGATGGTGGCTCGCGGTCGGTCCCTCAGGAGGCAGCGAGGATGGTGGAAGATCTGCTCAGAGATATCCGCTTCGGATTGCGAGCGCTCGCACGCAGTCCCGGGTTCTCCGCACTGGCCGTCGTCACGCTCGGCCTCGGCATTGGCGCGAACGCTGCGATCTTCAGCGTCATCAACGGCGTCCTGCTCAAGCCGCTCCCGTACGCGAGCGGCGATCGCCTGCTGCTGATCCGCCAGTCCGCCGCGCGCGCAGGGCGACCCAACGTCGGTGTCGCGATCAAAGAGCTGTACGACTACCGCGAACACACCCGATCGTTCGACGGCATCGTCGAATACCACCAGATGAATTTCGACCTGTTGAAGCGCGGGGAGCCCGATCGCGTCAGTACCGGTGTCGTGTCGCACGATTTCTTCGACGTCCTCGGGATTGCGCCGATCCTTGGTCGCTCCTTCAGGTCGGCCGACGATGCGCCAGGCGCCGATGCCGTCCTGATCCTGAGCTACTCGTATTGGCAATCACGATTCGGCGGCGATCCCGCGATTGTCGGGCAGGTGTTCGAGATGAACGATCGGCCTCACACCGTCGTCGGCGTGCTGCCGAACGTTCCGCATTACCCGCAGGAAAACGACGTCTACATGCCGGTCTCAGCATGCCCGTTTCGAGCGGCGGCGGAGCGCACGATCCCGCAGAACCGGCGGGCATTCTCGGCGCTGACGGTGTTCGGGCGTCTTGCGCCGGGCGTCTCGCACGAGCGCGCCGCGAGCGACGTGGCAGCGATCGGCGATCGCTTCACGCACGAAAACCCGGGCGTGTATCGGCCGGCTGGCGGATTCGCAGCATCGACGGTTCCAGTCCGCGACCAGCTGACCCGGAGCGCTCGACCGATGTTGCTGATCCTGATGGGGACGACGGCACTCGTACTCCTCATTGCCTGCGGCAACGTCGCAAATCTCACGCTCGCGCGGCTGCTGCGGCGCGATCGCGAGCTGGCCGTCCGCACGGCGCTCGGCGCGAGCCGCGGCCATCTCGTTCGGCAGTTGCTGACCGAGAGCACGCTGCTCGCGCTCGCAGGTGGCGGCCTCGGCGTACTGCTCGCCGCGTCCACCAGGACGATGCTGGCGAGCTTCGTCGGACGGTTCACGACACGCACCGGCGAGATCACAATTGATCCGTGGGTGCTGGCGTTCACGCTGCTGCTGTCGATGGTGACTGGCCTCGCTTTCGGCACCTTCCCGGCGCTGTCCGCGCGCGTGGACCTGTCGAGTGCGATGAAGCAAGGGGGCCGCGGCAGCAGCGCAGGCCGTGGTCGCGTGACGGCACAAAACCTGCTGATCGTGGCACAGGTCGCCGTGTCAGTCGTGTTGCTCGTCGGGGCCGGCCTTCTGCTCGTCAGCTTCTATCGCCTGCAAACGATCGATCCGGGTTATCGAGGGGATCGCGTGCTCGCGGCCGAAGCGTTTCCGAACTTCTCGAAGTACGCGACCGCCGAGAGCCAGATTCAATTCTACGAGACTGCGCTTGCGCGTTTGCAGTCCGAAGCCGGCATCCAGTCCGCGGCGGTCACGAATGCCGTGCCGCTCAGCGGCTCGCAGCCGGGGCCTACGCCGTTTCAGATCGAAGGACAGGTACCCGAGGATCTCGAGAAGCGGCCAACGGCCGATGTCCGCGTCGTATCGCCATCGTACTTCGAGACGCTCGGAGTTCCGCTCTTCGCCGGCCGCGCATTCACGACTCAGGATCGTCGCGAGGGCGCAGCGGTCGCGATCGTGAATCAGGCCATGATGCGGCATTTCGCGCCGCGCGATCCGATCGCGTCCCGGCTGTCGTTCGACGGTGGACGGACGTGGATCACAGTGGTGGGCGTCGTCGGAAACGTCCGGCAGTTCGGTCTGGCCGAACCATCCATCGCGCAGATGTACATCCCGCTCGCGCAGTCGCAGGGGTTGGCGGGCCGGTTGCTGCTTCGCACCGCTGCCGCACCGGCCACTGCGGGAAGGATCGTAAGAGACGCCGTGCATGCCATCGACCCGAACATGCCGGTCGAGAACGTGCGAACACTCGACGATCTTCGCGACACGTATCTCGCAACACCGCGCTTGACGGCCACGCTGCTCTCGATCTTCGCGGCGCTGGCGCTCGTCGTGACCATGGCTGGCGTCACCGGCGTCATCGCGACGTCGGTTTCGCACCGGATGGCGGAGTTCGGTGTGCGGATGGCGCTCGGCGCGAGCCGCGATCGATTGCTCGGGCAGGTCATCGTTCAAGGCCTCACGCTCGTCGTCAGCGGGCTGGCGATTGGGACATTGGCTTCCGTGCTGTTGACGCGCATCCTGTCGGCGTATCTGTTCGAGACGACCTCGCGGGATCCCGTGACCTTGGTCAGTGTAGCGGCGCTGTTTCTGATCGCCGGTGTTCTCGCGTGTGTGGGACCCGCATGGCGCGCGACCACGGCGAACCCGTTGGTGGCGCTGAGAACCGAGTAGAGCTGAATCACTAATCCCTGATCGTGAATCCCTCATCCTCGAATCCTCGAATCCTCGAATCCTCGAATCCTCGAATCAGAATCCTCGAATCCTCGAATCCTCGAATCAGAATCCTCGAATCCTCGAATCCTCGAATCAGAATCCTCGAATCGCTGAATCCTCGAATCCTTGAATCATTCGATCAGGCAACTTGACCATTGAATCCTGGACTCGCGGCCGAGTCCCAACGTGCAATCGAGCGATTCGACGATTCAGCGATTCGAGGGATCCGAGGAATCCAACGATGAAAGATTCACGATTAGTGATCAGTGATCAGTGATTCTAGGAGCTGCGCAGCAACACCGCCGGATTGCTGACCAGCGCCCGGCGCGTGGGCAGCCAGCTCGCGGCGATGGTCACCAGCGCGACGATGGCGGTCGCGAGGATCAGTACGCCCGGATGGCGCGGGCTGATGTCGACCAGGATTGGACCCAGGACTGGTGCTCCAACGAACGCCACGATCGCACCCACACTCACACCCGCAACCCAGACGGCAGCCGTGCGCCTGGCGACGAGGCGGACGATGTGTGCGGGCGACGCACCCACAGCAAGCCTGATGCAGATCTCACGCGTGCGCTGGGCGATGCTGTAGGACACGAGCCCGTAGATGCCGACCGTGACCAGCACGATCGCGAGGACACCAAAAACCGACAGGGCGCCCGCAGCGACGCGCATCGGAAACAGCGGGAGCGCCAGCAACCGCGACAATGAACCGTCCTCGAACAGCGCAAGCTCGGGATCGAGATCGCGCAGAGCGCGTTTCAGGGAGTCGAGCGCCACGGTCTCGTCCAGCGACGTGCGCACCACGATCGCGGTGCTCGGGTTGTACCACTGTGCGACAGCGTGATAGGCGACGGGTTTCGGTTCTTCGGACAGTGATCCGTACTTCCCGTCCTGGACGACACCGACGATTTCAATCCACGTTCCGCTCCGGCCTGTTCGAAATCGCCTACCAATCGGGTCTCCGGCTCCAAGGATTTGCGCGACGAACGCCTGGTTGACCAGCGCGACCCGGCGGCTCGTGCTCGTGTCGTTCTTGTCGAAATCGCGACCGGCGACAATTCGTGTCTGCATCGCCCGAAGGAACCCGGGAGAGATCTGATAGTAGATGGCCGACGGCACCTCGGGGGCTCGCGGCTCCGGCTGTCCTTCGACGTACACGCGATGATTCGAGATGTCGAGCGTGAGCGGCAGTGAGCTGGCGAGACCGAACGAGTCGAGACCCGGCACGTTGCCGAGTCGTTCGAGCACACGATCCTGGAATCCACGTCCGCGCTCACCGTCGTAGCCCTGAAGTCCGATATCGACCCGCAGAGACACGGCCCCGCGTGGATTGAACCCGAGATCGACGGCCGCAGCGTGCTGAAGGCTCCGCACGATCAGCAGCGACCCGACGAGCAGCACCAGCGACAACGCGATCTGCGCGGCGACGACGAGGTCGCGAGCATGCCAACCGGGCCGGGGTCCGGCTTCTTCTCGCTTGAGCGCCGGCAGCAGATCGGTCCGTCCGGCGTGCAGCGCGGGCGTCACACCGACGATCAAGGTCGAGAACACGGCGAGGATGATGGCAAACACCACGACGCGGTAATCGAGCGAGAGGTCCGCGGTGATCGGGTAATCGATCGGCGCATGCCACTGCGCGAGCACACCCCTCAACCAGTGCGTCAGGAGCAGCGCCGCTGCACCGCCGCAGCCGCAGAGGAGGGCCGTCTCGACGAGACCACGGCGGACGAGATCCGATCGTCTGGCGCCGAGCGCCAGACGAATCGCGCGATCGAGCTGCGTGTCAGTGACGCGCGCGAGCAGGATCCCGATGACGTTGATGCACGCGAGCAGCAGTACGACGACGGCGACAACGAGCAACGCTGCAGCGAAACCGATGACGGGGCCGCGCAGCATGCTGCCGACCAGCCCCGGCGGCGAGAGCTCGATCCGCATTCCTTCGTTCAAATCCGGATATTCGCGCCCGAGCTGCGCGGCCACGGCATTCAGTGCGCCTCCGGCCTGGCCGCGGTCGAAACCTGGAGCGAGGCGGCCGAACACGAAGATGTTGTGCGTCTGCCGACGCTCGAGCCAGTTGTTGCCGGCCTCGATCTCCTCCTCCATCATCATCGGCACCCACACTTCCGGGCTGAAGAGCAGTTCCGTCCCGCGAAACGATACAGGCATGACGCCGATGACCGTGTATGAGCGGCCGTTCAGGATCACGGTGCGATCGACGATCGCCGGGTTGCCGCCGAAGCGGCGCTGCCAGCAGCCGTAGCTCAGGACCACCAGGCGATGTGCACCCGGCACGCGATCATCGTTCGGCGTGAACGCGCGGCCGAGCATCGCCCGCACGCCCAGCACGTCGAAGTAATTGCCAGTCGCGAGATACCCCCAGATCCGCGCGGGAGTGCCGCTGCCGCCAAGATTCATCGGCGCGAAGCGGTAGGCCGCGACTCCCGACAAGGCGGTCGTTCGATCGCGGACATCGCGGTAATCCGGGTAGGAATGCGTCGGCGTCGCGCTGCCGGCGCGATTCAGCATCACGATCCGATCCGGTTCGTGTACGAGTGGAAGCGGCTGGAAAAGAATGGCGTTTAGGACGCCGAAGACGGCCGCATTGGCGCCGAGCCCGAGACCGAGCGTCAGGATCGCGGCGGCCGTGAATCCCGGACGCGTCCGAAGGCTGCGAACGCCGAACCGGACGTCATGCGCCAGATGTTCGAGCAGCGGAATCCCACGCCGCTCGCGGTACTGCTCCGCGATCTGCGACACACCACCCAGCTTCAGGAGCGCGCGACGACGAGCCTCGCGCAGCGTCATCCCGGCGCGAAGATTGTCGTCGATGTGAAGAGCGAGATGGCTATCGAGCTCCGCCGCGAGCTCGCGATCGAGTCGATCGCGCCTGAAGATCGCGATGAGCCGTGCGAGCAACGCGCGACACCGGCCAGCCATATTGGATAGCCATATCACGGCTCATATGGGAACACAAGAGGAACGGCTCACGGCGTTCGGCTTGGGGCCGCCCGGGCTTTGGCCGAAGCCGTTAGGGTAAGGCTAGCGGCGCTGTGTTGAGGTCATTCAAACGTCCAGAGTGAAGAGCCATGAGCCAAGAGCCGATCACGCGGTCAGCACAGCGTCCGCGGACATTCGGCGCATCGGCTGACGCTTCCAGTACGTGAGCGAGCGCCAGCACCACTCCAGCGGGCCAAAGCGGTACTGGCGGAGCCAGATCGGACTCACGATCAAGTTGATGACCCAGATCGCAAGCACGACGATGTAGAGCTGATACCGCTGGAGGTGACCGTACAACTGGAATCCGTACCCGGTGAAAAGGAACGCGGTGATCATCGAGTGCAGGACGTAATTGCTGAACGCCATCTGACCAACGGCGGCGAGTCGCGCCATCGCGCCTCGGAACCAGTCCGACTTGACGATCAGCATGATCAGCCCGAGGTGTCCCAGCGCAATCGAGAGGCGGCCGAGATCGTAGGTCGACGCGGCGAACTCGTGCAGGACGGGATCGAAGTTGCTCGAGATCATCAGCCACGCCGTGTAGCTGTTCACCGGAATGCCGACACCGTACCCGATCAGCACGAACAGGGCGTAGAGTCGCGTCGGCTTCTCGGCCGCGAGCACGCCCAGCTTCATCAAGCCCATGCCAATCAGCATCATGCACCAGATGTCCCAGTTGAAGGGATGATAGTACGGGAACGAATGAACGAAAAGCACGAACTTGGCGCGCGCGCCGATGACGCGGAGCGGGTTGTGCGATCGCCATTCCTCGGCATCCTTTGCGAGCTGCTCGGCCGTCGGTTGGGCGAACCGCCGGAACTGCTGATACTCGCGCCGCGCGTCCTCCTCTTCCTCGCTGAGCGTCTTCCCGCTCGCCGCGGCGCGGTCGGCGGCCTGCCCCTTCTCGATCATCCCTCGCTGCGCGAACCCATGCCCGATGTACGCGGCGGCATTGAGCACCAGCAGGATCGATCCGATGATGATGAGCGTCTTCGCGCGCAGCTTCCGGAACGGATAGAGAACGAGCCCGCAGAGCGCGTACGGGTAGAGGATGTCACCTTCCCACAGCAGATAGGCATGAACGATGCCGAACAGCAGGAGCCAGAGCGTCCGACGGTAGTAGATGTCCGCCGCGTCCGCGCGACTCTCCAGCCGCGTCGTCAACAGGATGACGCTTGCCCCGAACACGAGCGAGAAGAGACACCGCATCTTGCCCTCGGCGAGGACGTGCATCACGGTCCAGACCCACAGGTTGGCGCCGCTCGAACCCCCGGTGACCGTCGGATTGTCGTAGGCCGCAGCATTCAGGCCCATGGCCACGATGTTCATCAGGAGAATACCCAGCAGCGCAAAGCCGCGGAGCGCATCGAGCGCGCCGATTCGGTCGCGCTCGTCAACCGGTCGCGAGCTGCCGTCGAGGGTGTCGAATGCCACAGAAAGGTCCTGTGGCGACGTGAGCGCGTCGCTTTCGGTGAGCATGGGCGATCCCTCATCCTCTCTGCCGATCGCGGATGTTGTGTACGGGATACGGACGAACAGTGTAGCCGGATTCGGGTTCCGGATTCACAGGTTCCACGTTCCAGGTCGGTTCTTCTCCGGAACCTACCCGGAACCCGGAACCTGTGAACCCGGAACCTGGCTACCGCCAGTATTTCTCCACGAATTCGAGGAACGCCTTCCAGTCGGCGGGTGTAGCCGTGTGCCCGCCCGTGTGGTAATGCCAGCCCAGATCGCCGTTCGTCAGCGCCGTGTCGAGCGGGGGGAGCGACGTGACACCCAGATCCTTCTTGCCGAGCAGTCGATACGCAGGACCTACCGCGACCTCGGCGAGAAATTCACCGACGGGATCGGCCCATTGATCGCCGGTGCCGCCGGTGATGAACACGGGACGCGGCGCGCTCAGCGCAATCAGCATGTGCGCATCCACCGGCATCTCGTTCCAGCGTCCCACCCACTTCTGGAAATTCCCAGCGAACTGCCACGGAAAGTTCTGCGCCATGTCGTCCACTGTTTCGCCCCAGTCGCGGCGCGCGAGCGCGGAGCCCATCTCGCCCGCGCAGCTCGAATACACCGCTGCGATGCGCTCGTCGAGGGCGGAGGCCCACAGAACCGTTTTGCCAAGCCGCGAATGCCCGTGCACCGCGATCTGCTTCGCGTTCACCGACCGATCGGTTTCGAAGTAATCGAGGATGCGACTGATGCCCCACGACCACGCGCTGATCGTGCCCCACTCGTCAGCCGCAGGCTGCTGCTGCCCCGCCGTCAGCGTCGCGCCGATGACGCCTTCGCTCCAGGCGTTCGCGCGATCCGGCTGGACGTCCAGATACCCGACCGTCGCGTATCCCCAGCCGCGCGCGACGATGTCCGCAGAAACAGGCGAGTCGCTGAACGCATTCGGATTCATCGCTCGACCGCCGCCAGCGCCGGCGGCCGGCGACGGACCGCCACCAAAATTCACGAGGAGGATCACGGGAACGGGTTTCTTCGCATCGATCGGCGTGTACAGCATCACGTTGATTCGCGGAGCATCGGCCTTCTCACCGACCGTCCCCACAATCTTCTTCATCACTGCCGTACCCGAGCGCGCGTGTGCGTCGGTTTCCACGACCTGCCATCTGACGCGCGGCGTGCTCGCCGGTATGCGGCCGTAGATCTCGGTCTCGTAGAGTCGAACGATCTCGGGACGACGCTGCTTCATCCAGACGGTGGCGTCCTTGACGGGCGCGCCGCTGGCGAGGACGAGCGGATCGGGCAATGTGTAAGGACGCACCTTGCTCTCGTCATAGTTCGACACGTGGCCCGTCTTCAGCGCGAGTCGCAACGGATTGCCATTGGGATCAGCGCCGAGATTCGTGCTGCGGCCGGATCCCTGGGGCGTCTCGGTTTGAACGGTGGGCGTCGGCTGCTGCTGTGCTCCGACGACCAGAGTCGCGCAGATGAGCGCTGGGCCCAGGTGGATGATTCGCGACGACATCACTTGATCCTCTCTCGCGTGCCGCGAGTTTATCTCACGTGCAGGCGACCATCGTCGCCTGAGTTCAGACGCGCGGGCGTGCCAGCCGTAGCTCTCAAACCGGCGCCGATGGCCGTCTTCGCCTAGGGGTACGGCGGGCAGCCTTCCCCCTGAGTCGAGAGCGAAGGCTGGAATGTGCTTCGCGATAAACGCCGATTCTGGCGCTTGCCGCGCTACTCGGGTTACTCGCGATACCAACTGCACCGTGGCAAGCTCCAGTGCAGCGGGCCACACAATTGCTGCTGACTTCAGCAACCTGCCCAGCCGTCAGCCCAGCCGTCGCAACCGCCGCAGGTGGACATCAACATTCACCGCAGCGGCCGCGCATGGTATGCGAGCCCCGTCTGGATCGCCATCGTCGTACTCGTGCTGTTGGTCGTCGTCGCGACACCCCCATCGCCGTCGCTCGCGGGGCCCCGACGCCCCGCTCCGCTCCGGCGGGCGCGCCTGCGGCGCGTAACCGCGTTTCGTCCTTTGAATGATGTTGACTGATGCCCGGGTGGCGAACGCCGCCCCGCCCTTTTCGTAGCGTTTCTCGCCGCATAACCCGCCGGTCACCTCTCAGTAGTCGAAAAATCCGATATACACGCATCGAGCCGAAAGAACATGCGTCGTCGTTTTGCAATGCAATACTTCCCTCGCCGACAGACGCCGGCTTGATCGTCGTTGATCCGCGGAACTAGCATCAACACTCTGCTTGCGGGCATGTCAGGAGGAGTGACGATGCGCATCAAACCGAGCCGGGGGGCTTCGCCCCGCCGGACCACCCATCGCCGTCGCTCGCGGGGACCCGTTGTCGCCGCTCCGCTCCGGCGCGGCGCGTTTCTGGCGCGCCTAATTGCCCTGATCGCGCTGATGAGCGTCGCGCTTCCTGCGCGACCTGCGGCTGCGCAAATCGGCGGCAGCGGATCGATTCAAGGGACCGTTCTCGATCCGTCAGGTGCGGCGCTCCCCGGCGCGACGGTCACAGCCACGAATGTCGCAACGGGCGTCGAGACCACGCGAGCGACGACTGATGCCGGCGTGTACGCGCTCTCGCCACTTCCCCCAGGCGAGTACAAAGTCACGGTCACGCTCGACGGCTTTCAGACCTTCGTCCAGGAACACGTCATTGTCGACGCCCTCGCCGTCGTCGGACTCAATCCGAAGCTCACCGTCGGCGGAGTGACGCAGGAAGTCACGGTATCTGCCCAGCCATTGCAGCTCAGTACTGCCGACGCGCGCCTCGGCCAGACGATTCGCAACGAGGTCTACACGTCACTGCCGCTCGTCATGAACACAGGCGGACCGCGCGATCCGACCGCGTTCATGTTTCTAATGCCCGGCGTCCAATCCGTCGGTCGATGGGGCAACGTGATGGGTGGACAGGACTTCACGAACGACACGTACGTCGAAGGCGTCCCGATCACGAACTCCGTCGTGCAGGGGGAAGGACGCAATCTTTCCTTCGGCATCTCGGTCGAGGCCGTCGATCAGTTTCAGGTCGAGACGAGCGGCACGGCAGTCATGTACAACGGGCAGGGCGCGTCGAACTACGTCGTGAAATCGGGCACGAATCAGTGGCGCGGCAGCGGTTTCGAGTTCTTCCGTAACAAGGCGCTCGACGCAAGGCCGTTCTTTGCGGCGGCGAAGCCCGACGACGACCAGCACGAATACGGATTCACGTTGGGCGGGCCGATTCGGAAGAACCGCATGTTCGTCTTCGTCGCCTATGACGGCTACCGGGATCGCCGGCAGACGCCGACGACGCTCGTCTCGATCCCGACGGCGGCGCAGCGCAACGGGGACTTCAGCGCGCTGCCCGTGGCGATTTACGATCCGAGCACGACTCGCCCGAATCCGAACGGCACCGGCTTCATCCGCGATCCGTTCCCCGGCAACATCATTCCCGCTGATCGCATCTCGCCGATCTCGAGGTACTTCCAGTCGTTCCTGCCGTCGCCGACGAATGCGGCGCTGCAGAACAATTATCTCGGCGGCAACCTGCCGATCGGGTTCGACAACCGGAACGTCACGATCAAGGTGGACTGGCATCCGTCGGCGAGACATCAGGCATCGGTGCTGTTTGCACATGGCAAGCGATCCCAGGCGACGCCGTTCCGGGGTGGCACGAATCCGCAGACCTATCTCCCGCTGCCATACACGGAGACGCGTCTGGTCGAGGAGATACCGACCACGGCGCAGGTGAAGCACACGTACGTCATGCGTTCGTCGATGCTGAATCAGTTCAGCGTGGGGTTTTCGCGGCTTGCGGTGCCGATCGCCAACGCGACGATCGACGGGCGGTATCCTCAGCAGGCGGGTCTGCGCGGCTTGCCCCCGGGCGAGGCGGATTCGTCGTTCCCCGAAATCGCGTTCGCCGGACCAAATCCACCGACGCAGTGGCGCGGCACCGACGCGCGTGCATTCACCGAGTACCTCAACAACTACACGCTCCAGGACAACGTTCAGTGGTTGCACGGCAAGCACGCGGTGACTTTCGGGTTCCAGGCGCAGCGGATGGATGCAAACGAGCGCGAGCGCACGTACGGCAGCCTCGCGACGTTCGGCTTCAGCAACGTGCAGACTGCCGGCTTCGCGTCGAACGGCACGCTGCTCACCACGACAGGCAGCTCATACGCGAGCTTCCTGCTGGGTGAGCTCAATGCCACGAACGTCATCGAGGACTCGCAGGTTGCGACGAGCGGCCGTTTCTACACGTACGCGTGGTGGGCGCAGGACGACTACAAGGTCACGCCGCGTCTCGCACTCAATCTCGGACTGCGCTACGACATCCTGAAGCCGTACTCCGAAGTTTACGATCGCTGGTCGTTCCTGAATGCGACGCTGCCCAATCCCGTCGCCAGCGGTTATGGCGGCGCCATCCAATTCGCCGGGTCTGGTGACGCCAGCTGTCATTGTCAGACGCCAATCGCGACCTATTACGGCGCCATCGGTCCACGCATCGGCGCGGCGTACAGCTTGAACAGCCGTCTCGTGTTGCGCGGCTCGTACGGAACCATGTACTCGCGACGGGGCGCCGTCGGCGGGCGAGCCGGTGCCAGGAATGGCACCGGCACGCTCGGGTTCTCCGCAAACGCGTCATTCCCCAGCCCCGACGGCTTCACTCCCGCGTACAACTGGACCAACGGCGTGCCGTCGTACGCGAAGCCTCCGTTTTTCGATCCAGGGCTCAACGCGGGGTTCACGACGACGATTCCGACGGGTGGCGGCGTGACCTACGGCGATCCGGAGATCGGCGGCCGTCCACCGCGGTATCAGAACTGGAATGGGGGCGTTCAGTACGCGCTGACGCCGACGATGAGCGTTGGCGTGGCGTACGCGGGCAGTCACGGGGACTTCCTCGGCGGATCGGGACGCGGATACTGGTCGAATCAACTCGATCCGAAGTACCTCGCGCTCGGCAACCTGCTGCAACAACGCGCCTCGGCGGCGACAATCGCGGCCGCGCTGGCGATCGTCCCCGACGTGCGCCTTCCGTTCGCGAACTTCTCGGGCACGATTGCGCAGATGCTGCGGCCGTTTCCTCAGTATTCGGGCGTGACCGACGTCTACGGCGACGTTGCCTCTTCGAACTATCACTCGCTGCAGCTCACGCTCGAGCAGCGGCGGCTGAAAGGCGTGGTCGTCAACTTCAATTACACGTACAGCCGGACCGAGGACAACCTCGCGTGGCGATCGGGATACCTGATCGACCAGGACTGGGCGGTCGGCGTCAACGATCAGCCGCACATCATGAACGCGATTGTCGTTTACGACGTGCCGTTCGGCGGCAGCAATCGCGTGCTGCGATCCATCGTGAGCGGCTGGCAGCTGTCCGGCATCACGCAATTCCGATCGGGACGTCCGCTCGGCTCGATTGGCGCGAGCTGCAACCTGCCGAGTGCCGGCACCTGCTATGCCGACTTCAATCCGAGCTTCTCGGGCCCTGTGCGGATCAACGGCGACTACGGCGACGGTGACGTGCTCGGAGCGAATCCGCCGTCGTACATCGATCGCGACGCCTTCGTTTCTCCGGCAGCGTTCACGTTCGGCAACACGCCGCGGACGCTCGCGTTCGGATTGAGGAACCCGAACGTGTGGAATCAGGATCTCGCCGTGCGGCGCACGTTCCACGTAGCGGGGACCGTCAAGCTCCGTCTGGGCGCCGAAGTCTTCAACGTGTTCAACACAGTCGTCTTCGGCGGGATTCAGACGAACATCACCAATGCGAACTTCGGGCGCGTCAGCTCGCAAACCAACGCGCCGCGCGTTGGACAGTTGACAGTCAAGGTCGACTTCTGACCAGACCGTGGGTTCGGGAGCCGTCGCGCCGGGCGGCTCCCCCCGACTGACAGAATTGTGCGTACGCTGCCAGATTCTGCTGATTATCTCCGGTTTTTGCGCTCATTCCGGCGCCCTCACCGTCGCTTTAAATGTCCATGAACTGCTGAGAAAGATTCTGCGTGCCGGATCTGGCAGTCGGTTTGAAGGGACATCAGTCACGTTCGATGTCGGCCATCTGATTCTGGACGCCGAGCATCATCACCCGGCGACCCACGAGCTCGGGGGAGTATGGTTACGACCTTTCCGAGTGGCGACGGTCCCAAACCGACCGCGCGGAGTTTGCGCGGTGAGGTGGGAGAACGCACACTCGACACGGACGGTGAGACGGACGTAAGGTTGCTTCGAGCGCGTATGCCCCCCGGCGGCGGTCCCGACCCCGGTTCCAATCTATCGGCCGTTTACGACGAACATTTCAGCGTCGTCCCCGCGAACACGCCCGACCTTCTCGACGCCGCGTACGCGCTGCGATATCAGGTCTACTGCGTGGAACACGCGTTCGAGGATCCGGCGCAGCAAACGGGCGACCGCGAGAGGGACCACTACGACGCGCACTCGGTCCACGCCGTGCTCGTGTCGAAACGAACCGGCGCGGTCGTCGGGTGTGTTCGTCTGATTCTTCCAGCCACGGGTCTAGGCGATCCAGGGAGTGCTCGTGCGCCTTTCGCCAACAGCGACCAAGCTCTGCCGATACGACGTCTTTTGAGCGCCCAGGATCGCCAACGGCTCGATACGTACCCGCGAGAGCGAACAGCGGAAATCTCCCGCTACGCGATCTCCAAGATGTTCAGGCGCCGCGAGGGAGAAAGCCTGTACGCCGACGTGCACATGGGCGACCTTCAGGCCAACGATGCCCGCCGCCTCGCGCCGCACGTGAGCCTCGGACTCATCAGGGGCGTGGGCAAGCTGGCCGCGTATCACGGGATCACCAACGTCTGCGCGGCGATGGCGCCTCCACTCCTGCGGCTGCTCGAGCGCTTCGGTCTCGTGTTCGAGCGGCTCGGCCCAGCGATCGAGTATCACGGCCTGCGGCAGCCGTGCATCGCGAATTGCGAAGCGCTCCTCGCGGGCCTGGAGCACCGCAATCCGGATTATTACCGTGTTGTTGCGAAGGAATACCGCGGAGTGAGCGTTCCGAAGCCCGCGAATTAGTCAGGCTCTGGGCTCACGGCTTTGGGCCGCGCCAAGAGCCCAGAGTCTTCAGCCGAAAGCCTTGTTCGATCCCCACATCGGCGTAGAATGCGCCACATGGCGCATCCATGGTCTCGCCGCGATTTTCTCGAGATCACCACTGCCGCCGGCGCATTCGCGTCGCTTGGCGCTCCTCGCGCGCCGGCGATCGGTGCCGCGACAGCGGCGGCACAGACGCCCGGCGCGGAAGGCTGGTTCGACACGCCGATGCGCTGGGTGCAGCTCACGCTCGTCGAGAACGATCCCGGCCGCTTCGACCCGCAGTTCTGGCTCGATTACTTTCGCCGGCTCCACGCCGACGCGGCCACGCTCAGCGCCGGCGGGATCGTCGCCTACTATCCCACGGACATTCCCCTGCATCATCGAAGCGCGTGGTTGGGGACGAGCGATCCGTTCGGGGCGCTCGTTGCCGGCTGCCGCGCGCTCGGGATGCGCGTCGTCGCGCGAACGGATCCGCATGCGGTTCGTGAGGACGTCCGCGTCGCGCACCCGGATTGGATTGCGGTCACGCGAAGCGGCGAGCCGCTGCGGCATTGGGCCAATCGCGATCTCTGGGTGACCTGCGCGCTCGGCCCGTACAACTTCGATTTCATGGACCAGGTCCATCGCGAGATCGTGTCGAAGTACAAGGTCGACGGGATCTTCTCGAACCGCTGGGCGCCGCAGGGAGGCGACTGTTTCTGCGTTCACTGCCAGGAGAACTTCAGGAACGCGACCGGCGGCGAGCTCCCGCGTACGACTGACGCGCGGGATCCGGCGCGGCGCCGATTCATCGAGTGGCGCAAGGCACGGCTGACCGATCTCTGGAAGCGCTGGGACGCGACGGTGCGCGCGGCAAACCCCGAAGCGCGGTTCATTCCGAACGGGCCGCCGGATCTGAAGACGGCGGGCGAGCTCGCTGCGATTCAGTTCACGGACAATCAAGCGCGCCGCGGGCTCAGTCCGCCCTGGGCAAATGGCCGGCGAGCGAAGGAGTACCGGTCGGTGATGGGCCGTCGACCGATTGGCGGCATCTTCAGCGTTGGCCTCGAAGAGCCATACCGGTGGAAAGACTCGGTCCAGAGCGAACCCGAGATTCGGCTGTGGGTCGCCGAAGGCACGGCAAATGGCATGCGCCCCTGGGTGACGAAGTTCTCCGGCGTGTTGTACGACAAGCGCTGGCTGCCTGCGGTCGAACGGATGTATCAATGGCACTTCAGTCACGAGCGATATCTCCGCAACGAGGCTGCGCTCGCGCGCGTTGCCCTGCTTCACTCCGAGCAGACGGCGACCTACTATCCCGGCATCACACAAGGCGATCGTCACGAAGATCACATGCTCGGGATGTACCACGCGCTCGTCGAGGCCCGAGTGCCGTTCGAGTTCGTGCACGAGGCGTTCCTCACGCCGGAACGGCTCGACCCGTTCAGGCTATTGATCCTCGCGGACGCGGCGGCGCTGTCCGACCCGCAGTGCGACGCCATCCGTCAGTACGTCAAACGTGGCGGGAGCATCCTCGCGACGTTTGCCACATCGTTGTTCGACGAAACCGGCCAACGTCGATCCGACTTCGGGCTCGCTGATCTGTTCGGGGTGTCGTTCGGCGGGCGAATCGAGGGGCCGATGCAGAACTCGTATCTGAGCCTCGACGAGGAGGGTGCGGGACGACGTCACCCGCTCCTCGACGGGTTCGAGGACGCGTCGCGGATCATTAACGGCGTGTTCCGCATCGAGGTAAAGCCGACCCGAGACTTTCCGTCTCCGATCACCCTTATCCCGACGTATCCCGATCTTCCGATGGAGGACGTGTATCCACGCGTGCCGCATACCGACACGCGCGAGGTGTACCTGACCCAGGCAGGTCAGAGTCGCGTCATCTATATACCGTGGGACATCGATCGGACGTTCTGGGAAGTCATGTCGGTCGACCACGGCCGGCTGTTGCGCAATGCCGTGAAATGGGCGGTGAACGAAACGGCTCCTGTCGAGATCGACGGCCCGGGGCTGCTCGACGTCACGATCTGGCGGCAGCGCGCCTCGATGACGGTACACCTCGTCAACCTGACGAATCCGATGATGATGAAGGGACCGCTGCGTGAGGTGATCCCGATCGGACCGTTTCATGCGCGAATCCGAATTCCTTCGGGAACCAAGCCGAAGAGCGTGCGGCTGCTGACAGCAGGAACATCGGCGCGCCTCGAAGAAGCAGGAGGAGTGGTCACGTTGACGGTGCCGTCAGTGGACGTTCACGAAGTAATAGCGATCGACTTGTGATGGCACCGCTTGACAGGAGACCAGGAGATCAGGAGGACATCTTCTGGAACTCTTGTTGTTGGCCTTCGTGGCCTTGGTGGTCTTCGTGCGGTCGCCGTCGGCGCGTGACTGTGAAAGTCCTTCGAGTTGCAGCACATGCTAGTGTGCGGACGGGTCGGGCCGATCGGTAATCTGCAGCCGGGCGCCCAAAAGACTGCGCGTGAGAGGTCCGCCGTCGAAAACGAGCTCGTGGAGCGCCGCTGTGACGTGACGATCGTCGATCTCGCCATCATCGCGATCGTCGAGCGCGAGCAGCGCCGCTCGCCTCATCAACTCGCGCATGAAGGCCGCACTTGCTCCTGCGGTCTGTGCCACGACCGCGTGCCACGACGTAACCGACACGTTCAATCCGCGCGCGTAGAGATCGATCAGACGCCGTCGGCACTCCGCATCGGGAAGCGGAATCTCAATGGCGAGATCGATCCGCCCCGGTCGCGACGCCAACGCCGGCTCGAGAATATCGGGCCGATTGGTGGTCAGCAGGAACAGCACATCGGCATCATCCTGCAATCCGTCCATCTGGTTCAGGAGCTCATAGAGGAGCGGATTGCACATCGTCGCGGGATGGGACCGCTGCTCCGCGATCAGGTCGACATCCTCCAGCAGCACGGTCGCCGGCTGCAGCACGCGAGCCATGGCACACGCCGGACGAAGCAGCCCGAGCTCGGGGCCGGCCAGCAGCAGGACCGTACGGTCGCGCATCTGCGACGAGAGATACATCGCGGTCAATGTCTTCCCCGTCCCGGGCGGGCCGTAGAGCAGCATTCCCCGGCGGAGGTGACGGCCGGCGGCACGCAGGCGATCGCGCAATTCCGCAAAACGAATCGTCTGCCGTTCGATCCGTTCCAGGAGACCCGCGGGGAGAATGATCTGATCGCGAGCGATTGTCGGGAGCCTGTGAAACTGTACGCTCAGCTCACCGTGACCTCCTTGCCCAAGCTGCAACACGCGGCTTCGATAAATGTTTCGCTCGCGCATCGCGCGCCTGATGGCAGCGAGCACACGGTCGGCGACAGCTCGATCGCGCGCCATGACTTCTAGCGAAACCTGGCGACGATGGCCGAAATCGCTCGGACCGCGGAGCAGCAAGGCGATCCGCTCGTCGTCGTCGCGAATCAGATAGAGCCCGCGCTGAACGCAGGTCACGACCTCGCCCTCCTGCAGATCCAGGTTGACGTACTGGACCGGCCCGTCGGTGACGGCGGTCGGCGAGGCGGCACTCATCCGCGCGAGCAGCTGCGCGAACGTGATCTCCATCCACTGCACGTCGCTCGATACGCCGATGAGCTCCGCCGAACGGCCGTTCGACGCCAAGTACCTCTCTACGGCCAGGTGCAGGTTCGGATGCTCGTGTGCCTCGAAGGACTCCGTGACGATCGGGAAAGTCTTCACGTCGCCATCGAAATGCGCGAGGAGGGCA
Source organism: Acidobacteriota bacterium (assembly GCA_046727175.1). Taxonomy (GTDB): domain Bacteria; phylum Acidobacteriota; class Vicinamibacteria; order Vicinamibacterales; family 2-12-FULL-66-21; genus JBKPCD01. The sequence continues at coordinate 49,308 of JBKPCD010000144.1, forward strand.
CGCAACACCGACGGCGGCTCCGCCGATGCCTGGGCGGCTGCTTCCTGCAAAGACGTGAGAAACGCCGCGCCGAACGCTTTCATCGACTCCGGATCGTTCTGATCGCCAACCATATGGTTCGCTCGAGAGCAGGTCCGAACGGGCAGTATAGGCCGGGTCTCGCCGATCGTGACCGTGATAACCTTCTCGCCGCACAACTAGCGAGGCTCCGCCTGAGACCGTCCAGGCTCCGCCTCGCTAGATTGCATCGCTTGATTACGCCGCGCTGCCGCGCGGACGGCCTTGACCGAAAACTTGACTCAAAAACTCAGATGCGAGTCGGTCAAGGCCTCTCGTCTCCAGCAACGGAGTGCGTCATGAGGAACTCCTTCCTGTTCGGCTCGGTTGCTGCGTGTCTGTTCGCGGCATCGGCGATTCGCGCACGCGCCCTCGACGCGGAGCCGCTCGGCATCTTCACCGACCACGGCGACGTCGGCGTTCCGTCGACAATCGGCCCTGGCTCGTCGTCCTACGATCCGGTCGCGAAGACCTACACGATCATCGGCGGCGGCGAGAACATGTGGAGCTCCTCGGATCACTTCCATTACGTGTGGAAGAAGGTCTCGGGTGATCTGACGCTGGACGCAACGATCGAATTCGGCGAAGGCAGCGGCGCCGGCACCCCGGAACCTCATCGGAAGGCGTGCCTCGTCCTCCGTCAGACACTCGATCGCGACGCTGTCTACGCTGACGCCGCAACGCACGGCGACGGGCTGACGTCACTCCAGTGGCGCGACACAACCGGCGGTGCCACCCACGAGGTGCAATCGGACGCGATCGGTCCGAAACGTATCCGGGTCGAGAAGCGCGGCATGTACGTGTCGATGTCGATTGCTGCGGCCGGAGAAGAGCTCCATCCGGCCGGTGGATCCGCGAAGGTCGAGCTCACGGGCGAGTTCTACGTCGGCCTCGCCGTCTCGGCGCACCACGCGGGCCGTCTCGAGAAAGTGACCTTCTCGGACGTTCAGCTGGGAACACCTCCTCCTGCAACCGGGGCGACCACCTTGATCAATACGCTCGAAACGATCAGCCTCCGATCGAAGGATCGTCGTGTCGCGTACGTCGTCACGCAGCCCGGCCGCATCGAAGCGCCGAACTGGTTCCCTGACGCGACGAACACGTTGTACTTCAACACCGGTGGCAAGCTGTACAAAGTACAGGCTGATCCGCCAGGTGCCGCTCGGAACTCCAACAGGGTGAGCGTCCCTCAGCCTGTCGACCTCGGCATTCTCACGCGGATCAACAATGACCACGGCGTGACGACCGATGGCAAGTTCTGGGCGATCAGCGATCAATCACAAACGATCAATGGCCAGCGGCCCTCCCTCATTTACACGGTTCCTGTCGGCGGCGGCCCAGCCAAACGCGTCACTGAACAGGGCCCATCGTATTTTCACGGCTGGTCGCCGGACGGAACGCGGCTCGCGTACTGCGCGCAGCGCAACGGTAACTTCGATGTGTATACGATCGCCGCGGACGGCGGGCCGGAGACGCGCCTGACGACCGCTGAGGGGAAAGACGATGGCCCCGAGTACTCACCCGACGGGCAGTACATCTATTTCAACTCCGAGCGAAGCGGCGCGATGCAGATCTGGCGCATGAAGCCGGATGGCTCCCAGCAGGAGATGGTCACGAAAGACGACGGTGAAAACTGGTTTCCGCACATATCGCCGAACGGTCAAACGATGGTGTTCCTGACATATGAGAGGGGTGTGGGCGATCACCCCGAGAACAAGGACGTGATGCTGCGAGTCATGGACCTCAGCACCGGAAAGCTCGATGTGCTCGCGAAGCTGTTCGGAGGTCAGGGCACGATCAACGTATCCTCGTGGTCGCCGAACAGTCAGTACCTCGCGTTCGTGAGTTACCAGATCGTGCCGCAGTGAATGACAGTGCGACGCGTGCGGCGACGCGTCAGTGATTTCTACACGACTCACCTGTTTTTCGTCGCATGTTTCGAGGCCGCGAATCGAGTAATCCTTTCGCGGTCGCGTGACGACCGCTCGACGAACGCGCCACATTCCGACGAAACGCGATACACCTGAACGGCGCCTCGTGACACGCACGAATACAACTCAGCGTCGATCGCTCGGCACGAGCGTCCATCGGTGTCGATCTCGTGACGCTGGTACGTGCGTTGCTCCTTCGATGTGTACTGAGACCGACAGGACGCGGTAATAAGAGTGCTTTTGCGAGCCCGGCTGGAGGAATTCGCGGGCTTGCGTGGTTTGGCGTGCGCGATTCCCACAAACGCTGAAGTTCGACTGACGAGCGAGCGTCTCGCGCGTACGCGCGTGTACGCACGCAAAGAGCAGCGGTCCGCGACCGGTGTGTCGTCCGCTCCCGAAAGCGTCCGCGTCCGTGAACGTGAAGACGGTCTCAGAGGAGGTTTAGATGGCAGGTACGTTCGCACAAAGCAGTCCCTGGACCGTTTCGCCATTCGGCACGTCCGGCATCGGCGGCAATCCATGGGTCTACCAACCCCAGTTCGCGCAGACGCCGACCGGCAGTCCCTACGGCGGATATGGGACGTTTGGCTCCTACTCGACACTGCCAGCGCAGCAGATCATGCAGTCGCTTCAGATCGTTCCTCAGCAGCTACAGCAGCTGCTGCAGCTCGCTCATGTGCAGCAGCAGCAGGTGCAGTATCTCCTTCAGGTCGTCCCGCAGCAGATCCAGCAGCTTCAGCAGGTTCTGGCGCAGGCGACGCTTCAGGGGATCGTCGGGCAGCCGTTCGGTAATCCGTTCCAGCACGCGTCACCCGGAGCGGGGACGTTTGGTGGACAGCCGGGCTATTTGATGTAGCTCGGACCGCACGTAATCACACATGGCCTGCGGTCGAGCGACCGCAGGCCGCTGTACGTCGCGACACATTTCATGATCAGGAAGGAGAACTCAGATGTCAGAAGCATTCTTCGGGCTGGGACAGCCGATGTGGACCGGCCTTCCGGCGCCCGGCTTCAGCTGGTTTCAGCCGGCGTCACCGGCGATCAATCGCGCTGGCGCAACGCCGTTCGCGATGAATCCCATTCCGCCCGTTCCGCTGGTTCAGAACATGATCCCGTTCGCGGTGCCGGCCTCGTATCCGGGACTGAACGGCCCGGATGTGATGCCCAGCCCAAACGCACTGGCGTTGCTGTCGGCGACGGCTCTGCGGCGCGGCCAACCGATGGGCCCGACCAACGATCAGGAGATTGAGGAGTTCATCTACGAGACGCTCGACCTCCTGCCCGGAGCAAACGACGTCGAGCTGCGCTCGGAAGGCGGTCGCATCACCTTCACCGGCAGCGTGCATCACAAACGGTTGAAGCGCGACATCGGCGAAATTGGCTGGGCGATTCCCGGTGTGAATGACGTTCAAAACAATCTGGTGATTACGACGCGGCGCCGGGCGCGGACCGCCGGCCGGGAGCCGGAACCGCCGAATCAGCCGGCGCGAAAGCAGGCGTGACGTTCGCGGCGTCGACCCACGCAGTCACGGGATCGATCGAGTACCAGCCGTGCTCGCGGCGATACCGCGCACGGCCGCACATCACGATCGTCGTCCCTACGAACGGCAGGGGCAAGGGATGCGACGGACGGATCTCCGCCGCGCCCAGAGCTCCGCCGGTATCCGCGAGGCGGAGACGCCAGCCCCCGTCGAGCAGAGCGCGGATGTGAACGACACGGCCCACGACGGTCACGTGCCAGCCACTCATGGTCGAGGTGCGCGCAACCTATCACGCATTTGACGAGGCTGCAACGCACATTTGACGACGATGCAAACGGGGCCGGGGACCCGGAGCCGGGAGCGCAGTATAGTTTCGCGTCGTGAAGCGCCCCCTTGTCCTGGGCGTCCTCCTGGGCGCGACGATCGTCGCATCGACGATTCAGCCTCGTGGGCCGCTCGAGAAACTCCCCGACGGCGTTCTCGTGTCGGTCGCCGGCGGTTTCCTTCAAATACAGGTCAAATCCGACGCGATGGTCCGCGTGCTCTTCTCGAAAGAGCGCAACCCTCGCGTGGACAGGTTGGTCGTCGTCGGTCCTGGTCGTTCCGCGGCTGCGGCCGACCTGAATCCGTTTCAGCGCGCACCTGTCGCATCGCACAGCACATCCGCCACTCCCAAGTGGTCTCTGAGCAGCACAGCGACCGCGGCGACGCTCACGACGGCAAAGCTGAAAGTGAGCGTCGATCTCTCGGACGGCGCAGTGACCTTTGCCGACACTGCCGACAAGATCATCCTCGCGGAAACACCCGGCGCGCACCGGATGACGCCTGCGACCGTGCAGGGTGAGCAGGCCTACCACGTCCAGCAGATGTGGCGGAGCGATCCCGACGAATCACTCTACGGCCTCGGGCAACGTCAGGAAGGAAAACTCGACGTCAAGGGGTACGACTTCGATCTGTGGCAGCGCAACATGGTTGTCGTCATGCCCTTCCTCGTCTCGAGTCGCGGCTACGGGATTCTGTGGGACAACACGTCGTTCACGAAGTTCGGCGACATCCGGCCGTTCGAGCCAGTTCCGGGATTCCAGTTTTCACCCGCAGCAGCGGCCGCGACCGGCGGAATCGTCGGCCCTCTCGACGTGCCAGTCACGGGCAACTACCAGTTCCGGACGTACTCGAACGGCACGGTCGAGGTGTCGATCGATGGCAGAACCAGGATCAAGCACTGGAAACAGAACTGGGCGGCGGAATACGACCAGTTCACGGTCCACCTCGAGGCAGGCAAGCGGTACTCACTGGCGGTTACAGTGAGTTCGCCCTCGGATTTCCGCTTCGAGTGGAAGACACCGCCACCGACTTCGGACACGTCCTTCTGGTCGGAAGTTGGCGAAGCGATCGACTACTACTTCGTTTACGGGCCCGAACCGGATCAAGTCGTCGCGGGTTATCGCGATTTGACCGGGCAAGCATCGCTGCTCCCGCAGTGGGCCTACGGCTTCTGGCAATCGAAGAACAAGTACAACACGCAGGATGAAGTCCTGACGACGCTCGCCGAGTTCAGGCGGCGCCAGATTCCGATCGACAACATCGTCCAGGACTGGCAGTACTGGAAGGCGGACGCGTGGGGCACGCACGAGTTCGATCCGGCGCGCTTTCCGGATCCCGCCGCGATGATTGAAGCCATTCACGATCAGCACGCGCGTTTCATGATCTCGGTCTGGGGCAAGTTCTATCCCGACACCGAGAATGCGAAGGCGCTCGCCGCGATCAACGGCTTGTACACGATCACGCTGAACGAACACACGCGCGACTGGCTGAACTACCCGTACGCCTTCTACGACGCGTTCAATCCGGCCGCGCGGCGCATGTTCTGGGATCAAGTGAACAAGGCGCTGTTCACCAAAGGCGTGGACGCATGGTGGATGGATGCGACCGAGCCCGATCTCGTCCAGCCCTCGCCGCCAACGCTGGAGTCGCTTCGTCACAATATCGGCACGACGGCGATCGGCACCGCGTCGCGCGTCATGAGCGCGTACCCGCTCATGAACAGTGAGGCCGTGTACGACGGCCAGCGCAGCGTTACCCCGAATCAGCGCGTGTTCATCCTGACGCGCTCGGGCTTCCCCGGCATCCAGCGGTATGCGACTGTCACGTGGTCCGGCGATATCACGTCCGAGTGGACGACGCTGCGCAAGCAGATCACAGCAGGACTTGGCTTCTCGATTGCGGGCGATCCGTACTGGACCAGTGATACGGGCGGCTACACCATGCAGCCTCGATTCGCGAAAGCGAAGGACGGCGAGGCGCTCGAGGAGTGGCGGGAACTGAACGCGCGCTGGTTCCAGTTCAGCACATTCTGCCCGATACTGCGCGTGCACGGAACCGATCGCCCGCGTGAAGCGTGGAACATCGGCGATGAGAGCACGCCCGTCTACCGGTCCGAGCTGGCGCATCACCGCCTTCGCTACGCGCTCTTCCCCTACCTCTATTCCCTGGCCGGCGCCGTCACGCACGACGGTTACACGATCATGCGGCCGCTCGTGATGGACTTCCGCGGCGACACGAAGGCGCGAGCCGTCGACGATCAGTTCATGTTCGGATCTGTCTTCCTCGTGAACCCCGTGACCGAGTACCTCGCGCGCGGCCGTCCGGTCTACCTGCCGGAAGGCACGGCGTGGTACGACTTCTGGACTGGAACCCGCTTCACCGGCGGGCAGACGATCGACGCCGAGGCGCCATACGATCGGATCCCGCTGTTCGTGCGAGCCGGGTCGATCGTGCCATTCGGACCAGATCAGCAGTACATCGGCGAGAAGAACGCGTCTGCGCTGACGCTGTACGTCTACACGGGCGCAAACGGCCGGTTCTCGCTGTATGAAGATGATGGCGTCACCTACGGCTACGAGTCGAGTCAGTTCTCGCGCATTCCGTTCGTGTGGGACGAAGCGACGAAAACACTTATGATCGAGCGACGTGCTGGTTCGTTTCCCGGCATGATCGCCGACCGGACGTTCAACGTCGTTCTTGTTTCTCCGGATCGACCCGTGGCTTATTCGGCCTCGCCGCAGGTCACCAGGTCAGTCCCCTACCGCGGGCAGCCCGTCCGTGTAGGTTTTTAGCGACCCTGTCCTATGACGCTGATCGAGACAACGGGAACCGTGACGCCCGACGTCTCCGCCACAGGCGACATGTCCTTCGCGGAGCGGCGGCGAACAGCCGATCGCATCTTCAAGGGTGCGCTGATGTTCAACGCCGCCCTGACGGTGCTCTGGCTGTTCGCACTGGTCACGCGGCGCGATGTGTTCTTCTTCGCGCACTACGAACTCGATCGCGCCGCCCTTGGGCGTGTCGGCGGCGGCATCCTCTTCTTCTACGTCATCTGGGGCTTCATCTGGTACGGCGTGAAGACGCTGCTCCTGAAATACTGGGTCGGGTTCTCGAAGGAAGAGCGCCGCCAGGCATTTTCCTCCCGCATGGATGAACCCTTCGACGTCTCGGCGTTCACCGCGCGACACTCCGAGCGCCGTATCCGCATCGCCGACATGATTGGCCGGCGCGGACGCTTCATCACGCTGGCAATGGCGGGCTTCTTCTACTTGTACGCGCGCGTGTCGGCGGAACAGTCCCCGGCTTTCGCGACGTTCTTCCTCCAGGACAATCTCTTCGACGCCGTCGCCACGAGCTGGATCTTCCTGGCGTTCTACTACCTGAACGGCTTTCTCGCGGCGGCGTTCTACGGACCGCAGTCGCGCGTCATGGACGGCGTCCTCGCGCGCGCGAATTGCCTGCTCATCACGACATTGTGGACGGCCTTCAAGTTCGTGATGGTGCCGCTCGGCGCAAGGCTGGCGGCCGTGTTTCCGCCTGACGCGTTCGCTCCGGTTTTCGCCCTGATCTGGGGCTCGTATATCGCGTCGGACGCGCTGTCCGAAGTCGGCGGCGCGCTCTTCGGCAAACAGAAGATTCGCGTGCGCGGCGTGGGTGACGTGAACCGTAAATCGATCGGCGGCACGGTCTCCGGTTTCGTCGGATCGCTCGTGCTCTGCCTGGCCGTCGTTCTGTCGCGCGGCCTTCCGGCGTCCTGGATCGTTCTCGCCGTCATCATCTCGATCTCGAATACGCTTCTCGAGCTGTTCTCGCCGCGCGGCACCGACGACCTGGTCATGGCGACGGGCAACGCGGTGATTTGCCTGGCGTTCGGGCTCGTCATGTACGGATCGTGAGAGCCGTTCCGCTCTTCTTGCTCGTCGCTTTCGTTGTCGCGTCGTCCAGCGGCCGAACGTCTCCTCCGGCCGGAGTTCCGGCGCGAGCGATCCACGCCACGGAAGATTCGGGAACTCGTTTCAACGCGTTCACTACACCTTTTGAGACCGCTTCCATTGACAGCGACGACTGGCCGCAGTTCCGCGGGCCAGACGGCCAGGGCCATTCGGCCGCACGCGATCTTCCGGTGGAATGGAGTGAATCGCACAACATCGCGTGGAAGGTCCCGGTCCCCGGCCTCGGGTGGTCGTCTCCCGTCGTCGGGGGCGGGCGGGTGTGGCTGACGACGGCAACTGGCGACCGCGATGTTTCGTTGCGCCTGTTGGCTTACGAGATCGACAGCGGCCGCGAGCTCCTGAACGTCGAAGTGTTCCGGGTTCGAGGCGCCGAGGCCATCAATCCGAGGAACAGCCATGCATCGCCAACGCCGCTCCTCGAGGGTGACCGCGTCTACGTGCATTTCGGCGCGCTGGGGACGGCTGCGCTGACGACAGCCGGCGAAATCGTCTGGAAGGCGAGGTTCCCTTACACGTCACAACACGGCGCCGGCGGGTCGCCCGTGCTCGTGGGCGACCTGCTCGTCCTCAGCTGCGACGGCGCAGATGCCGCGTTCGTCATCGCCGTCGACAAGCGCACCGGAAACACGCGGTGGAAGACGGCACGACGGTATCCCTGGGACCAGGCCTATTCGACGCCGCTCGTGATTCGGGTCGGCGAACGCGATCAGATCGTCAGCGTGGGCGCCTATCGAGCCGCGGCGTACGAGCCGGAATCGGGCAAGGAGATCTGGCGCGTTGGATATGCCGACGGGTTCTCGAACGTCCCTCGCCCGATCTACGGTCACGGTCTCGTGTACATCGCGACCGGATTTCAACAGCCCCTGCTCCTCGCTGTTCGCCCCGACGGCTCAGGCGACATCACGAAATCGCACGTCGCATGGACGCTCCGGCGCGCGGCGCCGCTGACGCCCTCGCCGCTTCTCGCTGGTGACGAGCTCTACATCGTCAACGATGCCGGCATCGCGTCGTGTCTCGACGCACGGTCAGGCGACGTGCACTGGCAACAGCGGCTCGGCGGAACGTACTCGGCGTCGCCGACGTTTGCCGACGGCCGAATCTACTTCCTCTCCGAGCAGGGGGCCGCGACGGTCATCGCACCCGGTCGGGAGTTTCGCAAGATCGCGACGAACGCGCTGGAGGGCGCCGCGCTTGCCTCACCCGCCGTGTCGGGCCACTCCCTGTTCGTCCGAAGCGATCGTCATCTCTATCGAATCACGGCGAGCAACGTCCGGCTGGACGAGACCTTCCGACATCGTTAGGATGTTCGCTCACAGGATGCTGAAAACGCATTCTGAATGGCAGAGGGTAAATGGAAAATGGAAAAAACCTGAGCACTTTGCCATCTCCCATTTGCCATTTTCCATCAGGCCGGTTCTCTTTCAGTGGCCTGCTAATCAACAGTGAGCGTGACCGTTGGAACGACGAACGTTTCTCACATCGACACTCGGCGCGGGACTGATGGCAACCGCGAGCGCCGCGGGCGCATCCGGCCAGGGCGGCACCAAACCCCCGGCCGCGCCCGAGTTCTACGTCTGGCGACAGTACATCCTGCGCACCGGAACGCAGCCGCGTCGGCTGGCAGAGTTTCTTCAGAACGCCGCCATCCCCGCGCTCAATCGTCTCGGGCACAAGCCGGTCGGCGTGTTCGAGGTGTTCGCCGGCCTGGCCACGCCTGGTGTGTTCGTGCTGACACCATTCGCGTCGCTCGAGAGCCTTGCAACCATCGAAAGCGAGATCGATCGCGATCAGGAGTACATTCGCGCTGCCGACGCGTATCTCACCGCACCGGCGACGGATCCGGTGTACGTCCGCCAGGTACTGTCACTGCTGGCAGCGTTCCCCAACGTGCCGCGCGTCGAAGTTCCGTCCGCAACCGCTACGAAGAGTCCCCGGCTGTTCGAGCTGCGGACCTACGAGAGCCACAACGAACGGGCGCACCGCGCGAAGGTGCGGATGTTCACGGAAATGGGGGAAGTGGATATTTTCCGCCGCTGTGGCCTGACGCCAGTCTTCTTCTCGCGCACGCTCGTGGGGCCGCGCATGCCAAGCCTCGTGTACATGCTCGTGCACGAAAACATGGCCGCACGCGAGAAGAGCTGGGACGCGTTCCGCAACGATCCCGACTGGAAGAAGCTGCCGGCGACGCCTGGCTACAGCGACGCCGAGATCGTCAGCAATATCACCACTGTCTTTCTTCGACCCACCGCCTATTCTCAAATCTGATCTATGCGACGACGAGACTTTCTCGCAACCGCGACCGCCGCGCTGACGCTTCCGCTTACGAAACTCACGAGTGCGTCATCGGAGCGGCATCTGCTCTACATCGCCGAGCCGGGCATCCGTAATTACGTGCGATACGGCGGCGTCGGCGTCCTCGTCTACGACATCGGCAAGAACTACGAGTTCGTCAAACGAATCCCCACCTGGGACGTTCCCGCCCACCAGGATCCGGAAAACGTCAAAGGTGTTGCAGCCAGCGCAAAGACGCGGCGGCTCTACGTGAGCACGATCAGACGGCTGGGCTGTATCGACCTGATGACCGAGAAGATGGTCTGGGACAAACCGTTCGAGTACGGCTGCGATCGCCTCGCCATCTCTCCCGATGGAAAACTTCTCTACGTTCCCTCGCTCGAAGGCCCCCACTGGAACGTCGTCGACGCCACGACCGGCGACACAGTGACGAAGATCGTGACCAACTCGGGTGCGCACAACACGGTCTACGGTCTCGACGGAAAGAACGCGTACCTCGCTGGTCTCCGATCGCCGCTGCTCTCGGTCGCAGACACGAAGACCCACACGGTCGTGAAGACAATCGGACCCTTCGCCAACTTCATACGTCCGTTCACGATCAACGCGGCGCAGACACTCTGCTACGTCAACGTCAACGAGCTGCTTGGCTTCGAGGTGGGCGACCTGAGAACCGGTGCGAAGCTGCAGCGCGTCGAAGTGCAGGGCTACCAGCAGGGGCCGGTCGACCGTCACGGATGCCCCAGCCACGGCATCGGTCTGACGCCGGATGAAAGCGAGCTGTGGCTCTGCGACGGCCACAACAAGGCGGTGCACGTGTTCGACAACACGGTCATGCCGCCAAAACAGATGACGACGATCCAGGTCCGCGATCAGCCCGGATGGATCACGTTCAGCATCGATGGCAAGCACGCGTATCCATCGACCGGCGAGGTGTTCGATACGCGGACGAAAAAGCTGATCGCCGCGCTCAAAGACGAAACCGGACGCGAGATCGGCAGTGAGAAGCTGCTCGAGATCGTCTTCGACGGCGCGAAGCCCATTCGGGCTGGCGATCAGTTCGGGGTCGGGCTGAAACGAACTACTTGAGCGTCGCCGGTAGCTTGGTGGGCTCGGTGGCTCGGTAGTTCGGTGGCTCGGTAGCTCGCTTTCGTGCCGGGATTCGGGGTTTGTGGCTCGGGAACAGCCCGCTTTGATCCGCGGACATCTGCGAAAATCCGCGTCTCGTACGAACTCTTCAGATCCGCGTCAATCCGCGAGAATCCGCGTCTCGTCGGTAGGTTTATCCGCGGACATCCGCGAAAATCCGCGTCTCGTGTGAAGGTCCTATCCGCGGACGTTCGCGGAAATCCGCGTCTCGTCGGAGGTCTTCTGCTCCGCCTCCATCCGCGTAAATCCGCGTCTCAGCCCGACGAGCGCCGCCAGTGCCATATCCGCCGTAACGTTGGCCGTCGTGCGAAACGCGTTCGGAATCGGATCGACGGCCAGCAGCATCCCGATTGATTCCGCGGGAAGACCGGCGGCCATCATGACCGGCAGCACGACGTAGACCGATCCGCTGGGCACGCCGCCCACCGTAAAACTGGCGAGCACGGCGACGAGCACCGTCTGCACCAGCCGCGGCGCGTCGAGCGGCACGCCGTACAGCCGGGCGACGAAGCAGACAACGGTCAGGAACCAGATCGGCGACGCGTACTTGAACATCGCGACGGCCAGCGGCAGCACGACCCCGCTCACCGCGGACGGCACCCGAAGCACGGTTCCCGCGCCCTCGAGCAGGGCCGGCAGCGAGGCGAGCGAGGAATGCGTGCTGAACGCCATCACCTGCGCGGGCGCGGCCGCTCGCGCGAAGTCGCGCGCCCTGCAACATCCTGCAAGACCCACGAGCGGATACAGCGCACTCGTAAACACGATCTGCGCGACGGATGCCGTGACCACGTAGAACAGGATCGCGCTCACAATCGAGACGCCGAGCTGCAGCATCATGCCCAGCGCCAGCGCGAACACTCCGATCGGCGCAGCGGCGACGACCCACGACAGGACGATCGTCATCGTGGCGTCGACGGCAGCGAAGAAGCGGACGATGGGCTCCCGCCGGTCGACGGCGAGGCGTCCGAGCGCGAGGCTGAAGACGATCGTGAAGACGAGCAGCGGCAGCATCGCGCCATCGGCTGCGGCTTTCAGCGCGTTGGTCGGAATCAGGCTCGTAATCCAGCTCTCGAACGACGGGTTAGCCGTCGCCGGTGTCGCCGTGCCTGCGGACCTGGCCCGAAGCGTTTCGGTGACCGCTGGATCGACCGGCATGCGAGCGAACACGGAAGGCATCACGGCCCCGCTTATTGCGCCCGGGATGAGAAGGAGGGCGATCATCAGCGCGGCCGCGCGGACTCCTGCGCGCCGCACGAGGTCCGTGTTCCCCCCGCTCGCGAGCACGATGATCACTTTCGAGACGACGAGCGGGACGATCGTCATCAGGATGGCGTTGATCCACAAGGTGCCGGTGATCCCGACGATCGATTCGACGAACGTGCGTGGCGGGTTCGGCAGGGTCGTCATGCCGGCGCCGACGATGACCCCAGCGACGAGCGCAGCGAGCGCCTGCGTGCCGACACTGCGTGTGCTCCGCATCGCGCGCGAGTGTATCAGCACCTCAGATACTGCGCAGGCGGAAATTCCCCGCCGGCCGCCACTCACAGGAGATCAGGAGGTCAGGAGATTAATGTTTGAACGCCCACAGGGACGTCCGCTGACGCCCGTCAGCGTCGAAGTTCTCCGGCGCGAGCCATCGCTCGAAAGCCGTCTTTCGTGACGGCCACTCCGTGTCCAGCATCGAGTACCACGCCGTGTCGCGGCTTCTTCCCTTCACGATCATGTGCTGACGGAAGATGCCTTCGAACGTAAAGCCGAGACGGAGCGCCGCCGATCGCGACGGCGCGTTCAGCGCGTTGCACTTCCACTCGTACCGCCGGTAGCCGAGGTCTTCGAATGCGTGTCGCGCCATGAGAAACATCGCTTCCGTCGCGCCGGTCGTCGCCTGCAGCGGCGGCGTGTAGAGGATGTTCCCGACTTCGATCACCCGATCGGCCGGCTTGATGCGCATGTACGATGCATATCCGAGCGCCGCATCGTCGCGCTTCCGCACGATCGCGAAGAAGACGGCGTCCGCAGACGATGCCTTGCGCCGGAGCTCGGCGTCGAACGCCGCGCGCTCGGCGTACGGCCCATCCGAGAGGTAGCGCCACAAGCGCTCGCGTTCGGGTCCCCGTGACTCTTCGAAGAGACGCGCGCCGTGCAGCGCCGGCTCGAGCGGGACGAGAACGACATGCCGCCCTGGGAGCGTGACTCGCTCGGGCCGGCGTGCCGGGTTCGCGTCCACTACTGGACCAACGGCACCGGCACGGGACAGATCGGTGGTTTCCGAAGTCATTCCTCCCCTCGAACGGGGCATCGTACACGACGTCGGGACTTGCGAATCGATCCGATCCCGATTGGGCTGGAGTAAGCACCACCGGACCAGCGTGCTCCGGTTTCCACCTGAAGTATTCGAATTGGATCCGTCTCTCTGCGTCGGTCGAACGTCCAATTACACGCGGGGGCTTCGCCCGGCCGGACGCCCCATCGCCGTCGTCTGCACTCGGATGTGAAAGGGGATTCGTATGAGACCGCGCGCCCTTGCCACGCTGGCCGTCCTCTGCATCTCCTGGACAGCCGCAACCGTGATCCTCGGTGGAAGCGTTCCGGTTGGCGTGTATGCGATCGTCGAGAAAGTGGTGCTCGAGCCGAACGACGCGCACCCACAGCGGATCCAGATCTGGGGAGCGTTCTCGCTGGCGGAACGGACGCGCTCTGCTCGCTTCGGACCAGCTCAGCGCGGCTACCTTTATTACAGCTGTCCTGAGGGACAAGAGACGATCTGCAGGAACGAGTGGTCCGACATCAAATCTACAGCCGGTACCGGCCAGTTGCTCGCGTTCGGCGATCGGAATCGGCCGACCGACCGCGTGCGCGCAGCGGACGAGAAGCCGACATCGCCTTCGGCGTATCCAATCCAGATGGGCGTCTTCAAGATGGGCTCAGGAGACGGCCCGGATCAGATCAAAGCGCGGTTGGCGGCAGTGTTGAGCCCCCGTTAACGATCGCGTGTTCCATCCGTCTTCCCCTAAAGAGGACGGTCTGCCATGACGCCTGCGCTCGTCCCGCGATCGAAGAGCTCCCTACGGCACTCGGAATGGGACGCCGTGCTCGTGGCGCTGTCGCTCGCCCATGCGATCGTGCTGATCAGTGTTCCGTCGGCTGTCGTAATCGCCCTCGGCCTGTGGTGGAACTCCAACACAATTGCGCACAACTTCATCCACACTCCGTTCTTTCGCTCGCGTCTGTTGAACCGCGCATATTCGGTGTATCTGAGCGTGCTGCTCGGCATTCCGCAGACGCTGTGGCGCGAACGACACCTGCAGCATCACAGCGGAAGTCATCATCGCTTGCGATGGACCCGCGCCGTCGCAAGTGAAGTCATTGTCGTGGCAACAGTGTGGATGATTCTCGCCGTGTCCGCTCCGCGGTTCTTCCTGACCGTGTACGTGCCCGGGTACATTACGGGTCTGACCCTCTGTTTCCTGCAAGGTCACTTCGAGCACGTCCGTGGAACGATCAGCCACTACGGATGGCTCTACAACCTCCTGTTCTTCAACGATGGCTACCACGTCGAGCACCACTTGCGTCCCGGTGAACACTGGACGCGGCTGCCCATGCGCAGACAGCCCGGCGCGCTGCAAAGCAAATGGCCGTCCGTGCTCCGATGGCTGGATGCGATTGGTCTCGAATCACTGGAACGCCTCGTGTTGCGATCGAAATGGCTGCAGCGCTTCGTTCTGACCGCGCATGAACGCGCGTTTCGCGTGTTGCTGGCGAAGATCCCGCCAGCACGGCGCATCACGATTGTCGGCGGGGGCCTGTTCCCCAGGACGGCGCTGATCCTTCGAAGGCTCCAGCCCTCGGCCGAGTTGACCATTGTCGACGCCAATGCCGCGAACCTCGAACGCGCACGAGACTTCCTCGACGACACCGTTGCATTTCAGCATCGCTTGTACGACCCCGGCACCCAGGACGAAGCGGACCTTGTCGTCATTCCGCTGGCCTTCATCGGCAACCGGCCCCTCGTCTATCGCAGGCCACTCGCACCTGCCGTGCTGGTGCATGACTGGCTGTGGAGGACGCACGGCGACGGAACTCGTATCTCGTGGATGCTGCTCAAACGGCTGAATCTCGTCACCCGAGATCGGATCGCTGGATCGGCAGGCGCGACGTCTCGGTGCTGAGAGCGGTCTCGCTGCTCGCCGTGCTGCTCGTCGCCAAGACAATCATCCTCTTGGCGTGCGGGGCATCGCTTTCGTGGTGGGCACCTGTCGCGTACTTCTGGCAGGACGTCTTCACAGCCCTGATGTTTCTGTTCTTCGACAGGGTCGTGAGATGGCCCGCGCTCGCCTGGGCCGTCTATGCGGTAATGGTCGCGTACGTGGCTGTCAACGTCCCCGTGGCCCTGGTTCTGTCGACCCCGCTCACGTGGACGATCATCCGAGCGGCGGGCGGTCCGCTCGCCGACTCGATCGCGCATTACCTTACGGTAACCAATCTGGCCGCTGTCTCCATGGTCGTCGTGACCGGGGTGGGGCTTCCGCTCTTGCTCCGGCGACGATTCGGCGCGATGACGCGGGCCGATCGTGTCGGCCTGTCGATTGGAGCTGCGATTCTGATCGCGGCGATCGGGCCATACGCGGCGTCACGACTGGACACACGCGGCCTGCATCGAAACGCGCTCGGCGCGCTGCTCCCGGCAGGTCTCCACACCAGCGCTTCACCAACCCGCGCCAGCCGGTCCGATCTCCACGGAATGGACATGTCCGGCGCAGACGAGTGGCGGAGGAGCCCGTTCGGAAGTCACGCTGGTGAGGACCTCTCGCGTTTTCGCGGCATCGCGAAAGGACGAAACGTGCTGCTCGTCGTGCTCGAATCGACCGCGGCGCGATACCTCGGCCTCTACGGAGCCCCACGCGATCCGATGCCGAGATTGAGTGCGCTCGCGGCGCAGTCGATAGTGGTCGATCACGCATACGCAGCGTACCCGGAGAGCGTCAAAGGGTTGTTTGCGGTGCTGTGCTCGCGATTCCCCGCGTTCGACACCTCACCTGAAATCTACGCTCGCGTTCCATGCGCGTCGCTCGCCTGTCGGCTGAAAGAGGCCGGATACCGTACGGCGCTCTTTCATTCCGGCCGATTCGCATATCTCGGTATGCGATCCGTGATTGATGGCCGCGGGTTCGACACCCTCGAGGATGCCGGCGCGATTGGTGGACGGGTGGAATCGAGCTTCGGTGTCGATGAACGCTCGACCGTCAAACGTCTGCTCGGATGGATCGACACCCTGGAACCTCGCGATCGTTTCTTCATCACGTATCTGCCGATCGCCGGCCACCATCCCTACGTGACAACCGTTCGCGGGCCCTTCGCAGATTCTGACGAGTTCCATCGCAGCGCGCAGAACACGCGCGTCAGGGATCCCGATTTCACGCAATACCTCAACGCCCTGCACGAAAGCGACCAGGCGCTCAGCGAGCTGCTTCAGGGCCTTGCCGCGCGTCACCTCGACGATCGCACGCTCATCGTCGTCATGGGCGACCACGGGGAGGCATTCGGTCAACATTCCGGGAACTTTGCGCATACGCTGTTCATCTACGACGAAAACGTGCGTGTTCCGTACCTCATCGTCGCATCCGGAATCTTCGACAGTTCGATTCGAACAAGCGCCGTCGTCAGCATCATTGACACGGCGCCCACGATCCTCGATCTTCTCGGGCTGCCGGTGCCCCACGTGTATCAGGGAGTTTCACTGCTCGACGCCACGCCCCGGATGGCCCTCTTCTATACCGACTACTCAATCGGCTGGCTCGGGTTGGTAGATGGATGCTGGAAATTTCTCTACGAGGTCGACGCGAAGCGTTCGCGACTGTTCGACGTCTGTCGTGACCCGGATGAAACAATCGATCGCTCTGCTGATTTCGTCGAACGCGTGAACGAGTACCGCGATCGGGTGGAGGACTGGGCCGCCGCTCAAAAAGAAGCCATCCTGGCGGGCCGCTGACCGCCGACAAGCACGCCGAAGGAGGAAACGCGAGAAGGGAGAACGCGATTTGGACACAGCCACTTGTCCCAATCCGACGACGTTTCCGTCCGGACCGTGTCGGGATCGGCGATCGTAATGCTCGCCGCCGCGCCACTCGTCCTCTCGACGAGCTTGAGCCCTTCGCGAGGTCCAAGCACGGAGACCGACGTCGCGAGCGCATCGGACAAGGTACCGGTCGGCGCAACAACGGTCACGCTGCTGCGGCGCGTCAATGGCGCTCCCGTTCGCGGATCGATGATGTGAGAATATCGGACGCCTCCGATTTCCACCCATTGCTCGGTGTCACCGGAAGTCGACACCGCCGCGTCTCGGAGGAGAATCGAACGCGGCGCGACATCACCCCGAAGGTCGGCGACTGCTACAGTCCAGCCATCAAGGCCTGGCGGCGCATCCATCGCAACGATATCGCCGCCGATCGCAACGAGCGCGCTCGTGATGCCGTGTCGCCTCAGCACTGCGACGACTTCGTCGGCAGCGAAGCCCTTGCCTATTCCACCCAGATCGAGCTGCATTCCTGGCTCGCGCAGGGTGACCGTCCGCTCGCGTGGGTGCAGAATCAATTTGTCGCGACCGGTCAGAGCTCTCGCGGTTTGCAGTCGCGCAGGATCCGGGAACTCGCCCAGACGCCGTGCACGACGCCAGAGACGTGTTATCGGACCGACGGTGACGTCGAAGGCGCCGCTGCTTTCGGTCGAAACACTCTGGGACGCAGTTAGCACGCGAAACAAGTCCTCGCTGACGCGTACCGGACCCGTTCCAGCGCGCCGGCCGAGTGCTGCGACTTCACTGTCCTCACGATAATCGCTCATGACGGCGTCGAGCGCCTCGATCCGGGCGAAGCCGGCGGAAGCGCTCTGGCGTGCCGCCTCTTCACTCGACGCGAACACCACGATTCGCGCGCCCGTCCCCATTTGAGGTAACGAGAATTCGTACCGCGCGAGGCGCGGAGCAGCGGCGCCGCTGCACCAGAACAGGAGCGCGCCGAGAAGCGCTCTCGTCATGTCAGCAAGGACACTGCGCATCAGGTCAATTTCGTCCGCCCCGGCATCGCGACAGGCGGGACCTCCATCGGCCCGAACGCCAGCGTCGGTGGCATCAGGCTCTCGGTCGAGTTGAGCGCTTGATCCCATGAGACGGCCTGGCCGGTGTACGCCGCCATACGCCCCATGATGCCCGTCAGCGTGCTCTCGGCGACGCCCTTCAGCTCATTCAGGGGCTTACCCGCGCGGAGGCTGGCAATGAAGTCGGTGTGTTCCTGGACGTAGGGCGCGTTGTCCTTCCCTTCGAACTTCCACGCGCGCGGACCGACGATCGTGTACTTGTCGACCTGACATCGCCCGCGCTCGCCGACGAGTGCCTCGGAGACGCTGCCCTCGCAGCCGGAGATCTGCCGACACATGCTGTGGAAGTGCACGTCGTCGGGGTACTCGTAGTCGATGGAGAAATGGTCGAAGATGTGGCCCCACTCCGGCCCCGTGCGCACCTGCCGGCCGCCCATGCCGTGCGCGACGAGCGGATGCCCGCCCAACGCCCAGTTGACGACATCGAGATTGTGGACGTGCTGTTCGACGATGTGATCGCCCGACAACCATGTGAAATACAGCCAGTTGCGCAGCTGCCATTCGACGTCGGTCCATTGCGGCTCGCGATCCTTCTTCCACAGGAACCCCTGATTCCACGCGCACCGCCCCGCCACCATCTTTCCGATCGCGCCGTCCTGGATCCGACCCAGGGTTTCGAGATAACCGGTTTGATGCCGGCGCTGCGTCCCCGCAGCGATACCGAGGCCCTTCGACCTCGCCGTTTCGTGAACCTCGAGGCATTTCCGGATGCCTGGGCCATCGACCGCGACCGGCTTCTCGGTGAAGACGTTCTTGCTGGCAGCCACAGCGGCTTCGAGATGAACCGGACGGAATCCCGGCGGTGTCGCCAGGATGACGTAATTGGCGTCGGTCGCGAGCACGTCCTTGTATGCGTCGAATCCGGTGAAGCGGCGATCGCCGAGATCGATCTTGTCCGCGTGCTCCTTACTCAGTTGCGCGATTGAAGCGTCGAGCCGATCTGGAAATACATCGGCCATCGCGACGAGCTTGACGCCCTGCGCCCCTTTGAACGCGTCCATCACCGCTCCAGTGCCGCGGCCGCCGCATCCGATCAGCCCAATGCTGATCGCGTCTGTCCCGGCGGCAGATGCGCCCGGCACGTGCGGCGCGAGCGAGATGCCCAGCGTCGCGGCCGATGTCGTCCTGATGAACTCACGCCGCGACGGAACCCCTGTCTGGCCGTTCGTATTCGCGCTCATAGGACCCTCCCACACCCGCTAATCATGGCTGTCTCGCGTTATCTGCGACCGAAACCCCTTCAGGTTCTCCTGTTCATCAACTGCGCGGACCACACGGATGCCGACGAACGTCGCGTCGGTGTGCCACCAGATGCTCTGCGGACTCTGCGGGTCACGTCTGCTCCAGTCGGGCGTCGAGCCGCGTCGCGCCCCGCTCCGCAACCGTCGCGCGTCATCGTCCCACGAGCCGCCGCGTGCCACGTGCGGGTACCGCTTGTTGCCTGGAAGCAACACCGGTCCGATCATGCGCGGCTGCACGCGTTGATAGTACTCGCGATCGTATTGATCGAGGCACCACTCGGCGACGTTCCCGTTCATGTCGTGCAAGCCCCAGGGATTGGGTTTCTTCTGGCCGACGGGATGCGGACGTTCCTCCGAATTCTCGGCGCTCCACCCGTACTCTCCGAGCTCGCGTGGATCGTCCCCGAAGGAATATGCCGTCCTCGCGCCGGCGCGAGCAGCGTACTCCCACTCGGCTTCCGTGGCCAGCCGATAGAGCTTGCCGGTCTTCGCTGACAGCCAGCGGCAATATTCCATCGCCGCATGCCACGTCATATCGATTGCCGGCTGACGGCCTTTGCCGTACCCGAACGATTCGTCGCCGTACGGGAGTGTCGGCCTCGTGACTGCATCGACCCCGGGCGGTATCGTCGCCTGCGAACGCGTGGACGAGGGGGACTCAGTATCGGAACCAAACGCAAAGAGATCGTATTCGTCCCAGGTCACCTCGGTCTTGCCAATCCAGAAAGGCCGGATTTCGACCTCGTGCTGCGGCCCCTCGTCTTCGGCCCGTCCCTTCTCTGCCGCCGGACTGCCCATGGTGAAGATGCCGCCGGGAATCCCGACCATGTCGAAACGCACGCTCGTGCCCGCGATGGTCTCCGCGTACGCCGCAGGTTTTTCGACGGCTACGCCAGCCTGCTGGCGAGCCGACTCGCCTGGTATCGTCGCGCTCAGCGCGGCGATCGCTGCAATGGCAAACCAGATCCTCGCGTCACGCATCTTAGGCCTGTGGCTTTTGGCTTGGGGGCTTTTTGGGCTTCGTGCTTTTAGGCCTTTGGCGGGCGCAGAGCCACGAGCCTCGAGCCATGAGCCTACTGTTTTCGATGCACCCACACGCTGTCGAAGAGCGGCGCCGGCGCGCCTCGCACGTCGGCAATGACGGCATGACGCGATTGGACAATGGGAATCCCGAGCGCCGCGGTGATGTCACGCAGCGCGGGGCGTGCCTCGTTGTGAACGAGCGCGCCGTCCGGTGCGAGCATGCCGGCGATGTTGCTCATCGCAAGCATCAGCTCCGCATCATCGAAATACGGAAGGATGTTTGTCGCGATGATCAAGTCGAATGGCTGTCCGTCGAGACGTTCGGTGACGATGTCGACCGGCTCGGCGGTCAGGACGTGCGCGGCGGCTGACCCGACTCGCACCGTCTTCTCCAGGTGGCCCGCCGTTGACGCCGTGCGCCGGCGCTCCGACGCTTCGTCCCCAATCGATCTCCCGAGCCGTTCAAAGTAGTCGCGATATTCCTGCCGCAGCTTTACCGTCTCGCTCTCCGCAATCCCGCTGACCAGCGTCAACACCGGCGGCGTGCGGTGTGAGTCGCGCAGGTGCTCGACCACACGCGGATTGATGTCGGCGCCGACAACCGCGAGATCGTCGGCGCCAGCGAGACCGAGGGACAGGAGCGCGTCGATTACCGCCCACGGCTGGTAGCTCTCCGGCGGACCATCTTCCAGGAGTCCCGTCCTTGGAGCGAGGTCGAGCCCTGGCCCCACGATCAGCACGCGACGGATGCGGCGATCGGGCTCCAGAGACTGGAGCACGCCCAAGCCAAGATACACGACGTATCCCGCCTCGACAGCGGTGTCGGTGCTGAGGCCGCGCGTGCGATACAGCTCCGCGATCGCGTCAGCTGCCTGCGCGGAGCGTTGCGCGACGAACTCCTTTTCATGGACGAACCGCATCGCCCGCACGTATTCGCGAAGGAGTCCCGCATTCCGTTCACGGCGATCGGGATACGTCGCGTTCACGAGGCTGCGGAAGTAGGCGAGCCGCGGATCGGACGCCGGCGAATCGATCGCGCGCAGGAGCGCAGCCGCGCGCGAGCGAACCGGCGCGGGGATCCGGGAGAGATCGAGCCGGGACGTCCGCAGGAACTCCGTGCGTTCCTGCACGTCGAGGCCGTCGACAAGTGCCTTCGCGCTGAGTGCCGGCTCGATCGGCGGAAGCGATGTGAACCGCATCGACTGGAGCAGATAGAAGACGAGGTGATCGAGGTCCCCTTCGCGAACCCGTCGCAGATTCGTCTGGCGCACCCGCTCGACGTACGACGGGAACTCGTCCGCCGTGATGCCGCGAGCGCTGAGCGGCACGTGGAAAGGGGCCACGTCGGTCCAACTGATTCGCCTGACCGACAGGCGGTCTTGATCGTCGGTAGCGGTGGCCGTGCACGTGATGACCACCCATACCAATCCACAGACCGCCGCAGTCGAGAGAACTCGGGCGCGCAGCACCGCATTCAGCGCTGTGGATTCGGGGCGATTCCCTCGCCGCCCCGAACCCTGAACCCTGAACCTTGAACTTCAGAAGAGCAGCTTGAGCCCCAGCTGCCCGTACCGGGGGAAGTTCGACTGCCGCACCGACGTACGATCGATTGCGCCGAACAACGCATTGTTCGGGTTGTTCTCGTACTGCCGCTCGTCGTACACCACCTGATTGAGCAGGTTGAACACTTCGAAGCGCAGCTGCAACCGCACGCTGTTCGTCAGGCGCGTCGTCTTTGCGAAATTGACATCGAACTGATAGAAGGGCGGACGCCGAATCTGATCGTCACGGAACTCGGTGCCGGCGCCGGTGTAGTTCGTGTTCGGCCTGATGATGAAGTTCGGCTCGGTGCAGCCAGCAGCGATCGAGAAGCTCTGCAAAGTGACGACGCCGGCATTGTTCATCTGAGCCACGCACGGCTGAACGCCACGGATAAGGTTCGGGTCATCGAAGTTTATGTCTCGAATCGTCGCGTCCTTTACGTACCAGACGTTCTGCGGCAGGCCCCAGGGCCGACCACTGTTGAACAGCCACATGCCGGCGACTTCCCAGCCGCCGGCGATCGCTTCCAGCACTGGGTTCGCGTTGTTCATGAACTTGCGCTCGCGACCGAACGGCAGATGATATACGCCGGAGATCGTGACGCGATGCCGTCGATCGCTCTCGTAGGGCGAGCGCTGGACCACTCGGTCCACTTCCGTGATCGTCGGATTGGTGGTGGCGGTGCCCCCGATCTGATTACCGCCGCCGTTTTCTTCGATCATCTTCGACCACGTGTACGTGCCCGCGAGCGAGATGCCGTTCGATACGCGCTTGTTCACGAGCAGCTGCGCCGAGTTGTACCAGATCCGCCCGTCGTTGCGGTCTAACATCGTGATTTGCGTGAACTGCGGAAACGGGCGACTGAGCTCGTAGCGCGACAACGTCGGACTGGTGAACCGCGACGTGCCTTCGAATCCAGGCACCTGATAGAACGGGTTCGGTAGCAGTGCGTCACAGTACGCCGGGTCTCCACCGATGGATGGATCGCACCGGTTGCGAAGCTCGAGCGACGGAGTGTTGAAACCGCCCCACCGGTTCTGCTCCTCCCTCGTGCGGCTGCCGACATACGTGAGCTCGACGGTCGTCCGCCAGGGCAATGTCCGCTGAATGCCCAGCGAGAACTGGTGGACGTAGGGCGTCACGAAGTCGGGATTCGAAAAGCTCAGGTCTCGTCCGAGGAATGTCTGGAGCCCGAGCGATGATCCAGGTGGCTGCAGGATCCCCTGCGAGAAGGGGTTCGAGAACGAGTAGGTGGACGTCCGGTCACCATCGAGCGACGTGATGAGCGGGGTCGTCAGGAGGAACCCTTCGGACGCGGAGATCCCAACGACATTAAGGAAGTACAGCCCGTAGCCGCCACGCAGCGCGGTCTCCGGGTTGAACGCGTACGCGAAACCGAGGCGCGGCTGGATATTGTTCCAATCCCACTTGTACGGATAATCCGGGTTTCCGTCGACCTTCACGAACTGAGGTCCGCCGCGCACTTGCAGGCCCCCAGGCAAGCGCGAAGATACCGGGTTGACGGTCTGAGTATCAAACGCATAGTTCAGTCGGTCGTCTTTTTCGAACACCGGAGTATTTATGTCCCACCGCAGGCCGAGGTTCACCGTCAGTCGATCGCTAAGTCGCCAGTCGTCCTGGACCCAGGGGGCATAGTAGTTCCAGAGCAACGTCGGATAGAAGTTGTTGTCGATGGCGCCACTGGCCGGCGCGCCGAGCAGAAATGACGCTATTGAGTTGCCGCTCAGCGCATCGCCCGAATTGAAGACCCGCTGAGTAAATCGACGGTCGAAGCTGAGGACGAAGAGGTTGTTGTTGATCTCACGCGTGTACCAGGTCAACCGCATATCGAGGCCGCCTCGCACGTTATGGTTACTCTTGGTCCAGGAAAAATTCGGCTGCAGGCTGAAGCCCGTCGTGGTTTCGCTGTTGCGGTTGTTGCGGCCGAGCGGCTGATAGTCGGTCACATTGATGCGCGGGAACGCCTTATTCGGTAGCTGACTCACCAATGACGAAGGAAAGCCCAGCTCCGTCGGATCGAATCCGAGGCCTGGATCGGATCGCGCGAGCTCGAGGTACTGGTTGAGGCCCGCACGCACATTGAAAACGAGCGAGGAATTCATCGTCCGCACCCAGTCGAAGACGCCTGTATGGTTCTTGCGCTCGAGCGGCAGCTGGCCGTCCTGCGCAGGACCGCTCGTGATGCCGTTCGTGTATCGCGTCTCCGTCCGTTTGTTGTAGGCGTAACGAACGAACATCTTGGTTTTGTCGCTCAGGTTCTGGTCGACCTTGGTCGCGTAGTTGTAGAAATCGTCGAACGCGAGGTTCGGCGCAAAGCTGTAGTTATTTCGCCACGGGTCTCCGGAGGTGGGCGTCGTGTTCGGGCGGAGGAAGTACTGGAGGAAACTCCGTGCCATCGGGTCAATGCGATCCTGCGGAATGGTGTTGTTGGGAAATGCCGTGCGGACCCACTGGTTCCCCTCGAGGCGTCCGGTGTTCGGATCGTAAATCGCGATCAGACGCCCTTGCGAATCGCGCAGGTTGCTGAAGTCGCCGCGCAGCTGCGCCTCATCCGGTACCGTATACACCGCCGAATTCGGCGTGGCCTCGTTATACCCCTCGAAATTGAACATGAAGAACGTCTTGTTTCGACCGTCGTAGAGCCCTGGAATCCGAACGGGACCGTCGATCTGGAACCCGTACTGATCCAGTTTGTGGTTAGGCTTCTCGATGTCTTTCAGTTTGTATTGGTACTCGAGGGAGTCGAACGCCTTCCGCCGCGCGAATTCGTACACACTCCCGTGCCAGTTGTTGGTGCCGGACTTTAGGGACACGTTGATGACCCCGCCAGCCGTCCGGCCGTACTGCGCGTCGTAGCTGTTGGTGACGATCTTGAACTCCTGCACCGCATCCACCGGTGGGACATACGCGATGTTGTTGCCACCCTGGATGGAGTTGTTCGGCGCACCGTCGAGCAGGAACTCGTTATTACGGTTCTGGCCGCCGTTGATCGACCAATCCGCAATGGCGCCGTTGTCGAACGGTCGCTGGTAGATGGCGGGCCCGTTGTACGTAATACCCGGAGCGAGATACGACAACATGAACGGGTTGCGAGCGTTGAGCGGAAGCTCCGTCACACGCAGGTTGTCGATCACCATCCCGCGGTCGGCCTTGGATGTCTCGAGCAGCGGCGACTCCGCGGATACGTTCACCGTCTCGGCGACTGCTCCCACCTGCAGCGTGATGTTCAATGCGAGCGTCTGACCAACTTCGAGCTCGACGCGCTCCTGTGTATGTTTTCGGAACCCTTCGAGCTCTGCGGCGAGTGAATAAACGCCGGGCCGTAGAAAAGGCAACGAGTACGAACCTTCGGCGTTCGTGACAGCCGTAGCTACCTCGTTGGTCTTCGTGTTCGTGATTGTCACCGTCACGCCTGGCACCGCGAGGCCGGCGGGATCCGTGACTCGCCCTGTAATGGTGGCGCGGAACTCTTGCGCGGTTGCGCTGGTAATCGTGAGCAGCAGCAGAATGGCAGCTGAGACGCAGTGGCGCGGCTGGATCTTCATCGTCAGCCCTCCTCCGAGCTGGACTCGAGTGATCCGACGTAAACGCTTTACAAGCGGGCTAGGTTATACCTTCACGCAGACCGTGACAAGCCTCAAACAGATGACGGATCAGCGGATGCCGGCGCCCAGTATCGCTCTCAAAAACACCGCCGTGAACCTTGAACCCTGAACCGTGAACAGCGTGTTCAGCGCCCAAAGCCTAAAGCCATAGCCCAAAGCCTTGCTCTCTGTCGATAGGATATTACGCACGACCGCGCCGCAGTCTCGAGATGAGATCGATGAGGTCTTGTGGAAGCGGCGCTTCGAACCGCAGCTCGCGGCCATCTTCGGGATGTCGAAACGCCAGCCGATGCGCGTGAAGCGCTTGACGACCAAACTGGATCGGCCGCAGCCGATCGGGGCCGAAGACATACCGCCGCTCGCCGACCAGCGTGTGCCCACGCAGCCGCGCCTGGATGCGAATCTGGTTGCGCTTCCCGGTGTGCAGCCTGATCTCGACGAGCGACGCCTGGGGGAACGTTTCGAGCACACGGTAGAGACTGACGGCCTCCTTCGCGCGCGGATCGTGCGCGTGCGCTCTCTTCTGGATGCAGGCTCCCTGGTCCCATACCAGATGATCGCGCCACGTGCCTTCCGCGGGGCTCGGCTGCCCGTAGACGACCGCGAGATAGACGCGCTCCGGCTCGCGCCGAAGGAACTGCGTTTTGAGCGCCGACTGCGTTCGCGCGTTCTTCGCGAAGATGACCAGTCCCGACGTATCGCGATCGATTCGGTGCACGACGAACGGACGACGTTTGCCGCGCGAGCGAAGACGATCGCGCATGCGATCGTAAACCGACGGCGCGGCGTTCCGCTCCTCGAGCGGAACCGCGAGCAGACCGGCCGGCTTGTTCACGACGAGCAGCGCATCGTCCTCGTAGACGATCGTGAGGTCGCCATCGTTGACCGGCTCGAAACGTGGCCTCGCCGTGCCAGGCCGGTCGAGCCACAATCGGACCACGTCACCGCTCGTCAGGCGTCGTGCGCCGTCGTGGACGGTGGCTTCCGTGCCGTTGATCAGCACCTTCCCTCGCCGGAGCGCTGCGGTGGCCCGTCCTCGCGATCCGAGCCGTTCCGCGTCGGCCAGAAACTTGTCGAGCCGAAAACCGACAGCATCCGGTCCAACGATCCATTGTGCGTTCACTGAAGATCGACTCCCCGATTAGCATGCTGGTGTGGACCCGGAACCACCAAATCGGCTCTCGGCTTTCGGCTTTCGGCTGTAGGCTTTGAGCGAGTCCGAAAGAGGTCACAGAAGCTCAAATGGATCCCACGACAGTGAACAGCTCGCGCTCCTCCCCGTCACCCACGCACGGCAGGGCAGGCCCAAAGCCAAAAGCCCTGAGCCCAAAGCCGGGCGCATCACCCCCCTTCGCTCTGGACTCCGCGCGCCTCCTGGAGGCGCAGCAGTTGATCGCGAAACATCTTCGGGAAACGAGGCTCGTTCCATCCCGGGCGCTCGCCCGGGGTCAGACGGCCGTCTATCTGAAGCTGGAATGTGAGCTGCCGACGGGCTCGTTCAAGGTTCGCGGCGCGCTGTACGCACTGTCGGTGAACCGCGAGCGTCGGGGGATCGAGGAAGTCGTCGCCGCGAGCACAGGCAATCACGGCGCAGCGGTGGCGTATGCCGCGCGATTGGCAGGGTTGCGGGCGACGATCTTCCTGCCCGACAGACCCAACCCTGTGAAGGCCGCGCGCATTGCCGATCTGGGCGCACGGATCGTCGAAGCAGGAGCGGATCTGACGCATGCGATCGATGCGGCGGCGGACTACGCGTCGACGACAGCCGCTTTCTTTCTGCACGACGCGGCTGATCCGGACATTCCTTACGGCACTGCCACGATTGCTCTCGAGATTCTGAAGCAGCTTCCGTCGGCCGATGCCCTGTATGTCCCCGTTGGAGACACGGCGCTGATTCGCGGCGTCGCGTATGCCGGAAAGCAGGCACGCCCGGGGATCACGATCGTTGGGGTTCAGTCGATATCAGCGCCGGCGTACGTCAGATCCTGGCAAGCGGGGGCAGTCGTAGAAACGGCGACGGCGGACACCATCGCGGACGGACTCGCCGTCAGGCGGCCTCTGGCCGACAACGTCTCGGCGATACGGACGCTCGTCGACGACATGCGGCTCGTTGCGGACTCCGAGCTGTTGTCTGCGGTGCGTCTGCTGCGAACCGAAGAGGATCTGGTCGTCGAACCTTCAGGTGCGGCGCCGGCCGCGGCGCTCTGTCAGGAATCGAATCACGATCGCGCACGCGTGGTCGTCTTGATCGTGACCGGTTCGAATGTCTCTCCGGACGTCCTCGAGCGAGCCAGCGTTGTAGGGCGGGGCTTTTAAGCCCCGCCGCACGGTACGGCGCGGTTCGCGCCCTACCCGTTCGAACCCGACGCCAGCGCCATTCTCCCGGCCGCGACCTCTGCCGCGTCCGTCAGGATTCGCTGCCCCCATCGATGTGCATCGAACTCCGCGACGTGCGTCCGCATCCGTCGCATGCGGTGACACTGTTCCTGAGGACTCATCGTGAGCGCGCGGCGAAGGGTCTGTGCCGTCTGGTCGACGTCGTACGGATTGACAAGGAGCGCGTCGGTGAGCTCGCGCGCCGCGCCAGCGAACGTGCTCAGCACGAGCACGCCTCGCTCGTCGTCTCGCGCACTGACGAACTCCTTGCTCACCAGGTTCATGCCATCGTGGAGGCTGCCGACGTGGCACAGGTCCGCGGCGCGCAGCAAGCGATGGACCTCGCAGGGGTCGTGGTGATCCTCGAGCAGCAGAATCGGACGGTAGTTGCCCGTCCCGAACCGTAGGTTGATCCGGTCGGCGGTTTCGCTGACGCGTGCGCGAACCTCGCGGTACGACGGCACCCGCTGGCGGCTTGGTTCCGCGACCTGCACGAACACGAATGATTCACGGAACTCCGGATAGCAGTCGAGCAGCCTCTCGACCGCAAGGAACTTCTCCTCGATGCCTTTGGTGTAATCCAATCGATCGACGCCGACGCCGAGGCGGACACCGAGCGGCAGGTGGAGTTCCCGTCTCACCTCCCGGCGGCAGATCTCGACTCGAGGCGATCGAGACGACCACCGGCCGGGCCATTCAACCGAAGCTGGATAGACCCGCACCATCACCCGATGCCCGCCATACGTGACAACGCTTTGATCGCGGTCGACGTGCGCCTCGAGCGTACGCTCGACCGCTTCGATGAAATTCCTGCAGTCCAGCGTCGTCTGGAATCCCACGATGTCGCTGCCGAGCAGACCTTCGAGCAGCTGCTGACGCCACGGGCAGATCTCGAACGCCTGCCAGTGCGGCCACGGAATGTGCCAGAAGCTCACGATCGTGCTGAGCGGGACGCGTTCGCGAATCATCCGCGGCGCGAGGGCAAAGTGGTAATCCTGAACGAGCACGAGCGGCGTCTCGTCGCGCGCCTCCTCCTTGACCGCGTCCGCGAAGCGGCCGTTGACGGTCCAGTACGTGTTCAGATCGTCCGACCTGAAGATCGGGCGCACGTGCGCGCGATGACAGAGGGGCCACAGCCCTTCGTTCGCGAATCCGTCGTAGTACTCGTGCTGCTCGTCCTCATCCAGCCAGACTCGACGCAGGCGGTACGCGCCGCCTTCCGCCGACACCTGGAGGCCGTCGCGATCGATCGCCGTGAGCCGATCGGCCGTGCCGCCACCGTGCGCGATCCACACGCCGGAACAGCGGCGCACGAGTGGTTCGACGGCATTCACCAGCCCCGCGCTCGAACGTTTTGCGACGATGTGGCCTGCGCGGTCATACTCGTGGCTGAGGGGCTCGCGATTCGCGACGATGATCAGCGAAGATCCACTCCACCATTCGTCGGCCACGTCTCTCGGACATACTTCGGTTGGCGGATCCCAAATTGCCGTCCTGGTCGGCGTCGCAAGCATTCGTCGAAGCTCCTCGGTTCGAGTAGTCGTGTTACTACGGTCAGTAGACCGTACCGCGGCGGCGGAAGATATCGGGTCGACAGGGGAGCGAGCGACGCGAGGTTTTCAGGTTCCTGGTTCCAGGTCCCGGGTGTGGTTCCGAGCTCACAGCCGCGACGGAACCACACCTGGAACTGGGAACCTGAGAACCCGGCCTTGTCGGGAGGCGCTCTTCAGCATCCCAGCTGAGTTCCCCTGTTTGCCTGATGCAACCGACTCCCCTGACGAGTTACGCTTCTTCGAAGACGTTTGAGATGCCCGTCATGAGCGAGCGAGTACAGCGAGCGAGCCGCCGGAGCGGAGCGGGGCAATGGGACCACCTCACCCCAGCGCGCAAAAAACGCGCCGAGGGGACCCCGACCCGCGAGCGACGGCGATTCGGGGCCCCCACCGCACCTGTTTTGTGCGGTGGGGTGAGATGGGGGGGCCGGCGGGGCGAAGCCCCCCGGTAAAAAAATGAGATTCAAAACCTGGCCGGTAGCCGCGGTCGCGCTTGGGGGTCTGCTGCTGCTCGTCGGACTCTCCGTGCTCGCCGCATCACGCAGAGCGCAGGAGATTTACACCCAGGTCGAGGAACTCAACTCGCAATACCTCGAAGTCGAGACCAAGCTCAGCCGCCTGCGGTCGGACGTCCACGCTTCCGGCATTTTCGTTCGCGATTACCTGCTGGATGCCGCGCGGGAGCGGGCACCCGAGTACCGTCAAACGATTGCAGACTACCGGCAGTCGAACCGCGTGACGTTTATCGAGCTGCGAAAGCTTTCGCAGGGTCGTGTGGGTAGCAGCGAGCAGTTGTCGAGCCTCGAAGCAAAGCTCGATGAATACTGGCAGACCTTCGATCCGCTGTTCGACTGGACGCCGGCCGAGAAGATCAGTCAGAGTGCCAGTTTCCTGCGCCGTGAAGTCATTCCGCGCCGCGACGCCGTGATGGCGATCGCGCAGGAGATCGAGGAGCTGAACAACGCCAGCCTCACGGCTCAACGCGCTGAAGTCGCGCGGCGCCATGCCGCTTTTCGGAGCGACCTGTTCCGGCTGCTCTGGCGCAGCGTGCTGCTCGGGATCCTCGTCGCTGTCCTCGCGGTGATCCGGCTTCGCGTTCTCGAGCGGCGGTCGGACGAACAGCGATCGATCGCGCAGGTCGCCGAGCGACAGCTGCGCCAGCTTTCTCAACAGCTCGTCGCCACGCAGGAAGAAGAGCGGAAGAAGCTGTCGCGCGAGCTGCACGACCACGTCGGCCAGATGTTGACCGCCCTTCGCATGGAACTCGGACGTCTCGATCGCCTGCGATCGTCGACCGACACGCGGCTTGCCGACGCCGTCGCAGCGAGCCGCCAGCTCGTCGACGACATGGTTCGTACGGTGCGCGATCTCGCGCTCGGGCTGCGGCCCAGCATGCTCGATGACTTCGGTCTCCAGGCGGCGCTGGAATGGCACGTGCGCGACTTCAGCCGGCGCTACGGACTGCCCGCGCAGCTCGACGTGGCCGGCGATCTCGACAATCTTCCAGACGCTCACCGCACCTGCGTGTATCGCGTCGTTCAGGAGGCGCTCACGAACTGCATCCGTCATGCGGCGCCGAAGCGCATCGACGTGCGCGTCCGCGGAACGGCGGACGCTCTCGAAGTGGTGATTGCAGACGATGGCGTCGGCTTCAATCCCGAGAGTCGACCGAGTGGCCTGGGCCTGCGGGGAATCGAGGAGCGCGTTCGCGAGCTCGAAGGCACCATGACGCTTCGCACGGCTGCCGGGGCTGGGACAACGCTGACCATCAGACTTCCGCTCGGCGCGTCGTCGCAGGAGGTACTGCTTGCGCGTGCTGCTGGCTGACGACCACGGCATCGTTCGCCGCGGGCTGCGCAGCCTCCTCGAAACCGAGCCCGGCGTAACGGTTGTCGGTGAAGCCGCCGATGGCCTCGAAGCGTTGCGGCTCGTCGGCGAATGCCAGCCGGACATCCTGGTTCTCGACGTCGGGATGCCGAAACTGAACGGGATCGAGGTGGCGGCCCGAACGCAGAAGAGCGATTCTCCCCCGCGCGTGATCATCCTCAGCATGCACGCCGACGAGTCGTACATCATCCGCGCGCTCGCCGCCGGCGCCCGCGCGTATCTGTTGAAAGATGCGACGGACGAAGATCTGCTCCCTGCCGTCCGCGCCGTTGCGGCCGGCAAGCCGTTCTTCAGCCCTGCGGTCACGGGTGTCCTCGTCGAGGACTACATCCGGCGACTCCAGGCCCGCGGCCTCACTGACTCCTATCACCTGCTCACCGATCGCGAGAAGGAAGTCCTCCATCTCCTTGCCGAAGGACGATCGAACAAGGAAGTGGCGACGCTCCTGGATCTGGGTCTCTCCACGGTTGAAACCCATCGCGCGAATCTGATGCAGAAGCTGAATCTTCACAATACGGCGGAGATCGTTTTGTACGCGGTACGCAAAGGGCTGATCGTCTGAGGGTGGCAGGTTCCGCGGACAGGTTCCGGGTTCTCAGATTCCAAGTTCCAGGCCTGGTTCCGGGTTCCAGCCGAACCTCGAACCGGACCTGGAACCTGGAACCTGCGAACATTGAACCTGGCTGTCGCTCAAAGCACCCGAAACACGATGATCGCGATGAGCGTCGGCACGAGTGCTGACACGGCCAGCCAGAGCGGCGCGATCGCGCCGCCGAAGAATCGTGCAAGCAGGGCCTGACCCGCGGGGTTCGGCGCGTTGGCGATCACGGTCAGACCGCCGCCGGTGACGGCTCCCTCCAGCACGGCAAGTTTCAGGTGATCGTCGAAGTTCGGGACGAGGGTCGCGAGGTACGTCACGAGCGCGTTGTCGTTGAAGGCCGTGAGGATCGCGGCGCCGTAGAAGAGCGGTCTCTCGGACAAGCTGGCCAGCACGGGCGCAATCCACCATCCCTGGAGACCGCCGTGAATCACGAGGCCGCCCAGGAAAAAGCCGACGAGAAGCGGCGCCCGCAAATCCACACGGCTCTGATAGCGAGTGGTCGCGCGCACGAAACCGAGAAAAAACAGAAATCCACCAAGAAACAGCGCCGGATAGTGAGAGTTGATCACGGTCCATGCCATGAACAGCATGTGAACGGCCGTAATCCATCCCGGGACGGGCAGAAGAGACGTCGTCGGGCTCCCGGGGTCGTCTTCGGGAATTTCCACATCCGCGGGCGAGATTCGCGCCGCCAGGACGGCGAACTCGCGCCTGAAAATGGCCAGGTAGAGAAGATTTGAGGCAAGGACGGCGAGGAGCGCACGCCAGCCGAAGTGATCGAGCATGAACGCCGTTCCCCAGCCCCAGGGGCGGGCGACCATCAAGACCGGCGGGGCTGCGAAGTGGGTCAGCGTTCCTCCAATTGAGATGTTGACGAAGAGCAAGCCCAGCGTCGCGTACTTGAGCGGGTCGCTCGGCTGGCAATCGTAGAACTGCCTCGCGAGCAGGAGCGCGCAGATGGTCATTGCCGCCGGTTCCGTGATGAACGATCCGAGCAGAGGACCAATCGTCAAAATGACGAGCCACCAGGCGACGGGCGTGCACCCGCGCAGCGCAGCCACGCGTTTCAGCGCCGCTTCAGCGAATCCGACGATGGGGCGGGTGGAGGCAAGCGTCATGATGACGACAACGAAGAGCGCTTCGGTGTAATTGACCGTATCGTTCAGGTAATGACGCGCGGCATCCCATCCGACGTGCCACGCGATCGCCAGGAGGAGAACGACCGCCCAGAGGCCGAAGACGACCTCGACTTCACCGAGGAAGTGAAGCAGTTCCGCCGCGACGCTGGGTAGCGCGGCCAGGTCGCTTCCCTGGGCACGCTCGTCGTGCCGGCGCTGGATCCGATGCGCGAGCGCCGTGAATTGTGCCGCCGCGAACGTGTGCAGAATCGCAAGCGCGAACACGCCTGTCGCAACGGCGTTGAACGGATCCGCGTGCAGCCGATCGGCCAGCGTCACCAGCAGCCCGTCCGGCGACATCGGCGGATACGCCTCGAGCGGCGTCGGGAACGTCGTGGCGACGGGCGGCGTGGTCATTGACGGAAGATAACGTACACAGTCATGAGGTTCACCGGTTCCGGGTTCCAGGTTCCAGGTTGGTTCGCGAGGTGCACGTTCGAGGAGGCGTTGACGAAGGTCCGACTCAGAAGTTAGAAGTTAGAAGCTAGCTTCTAGCTTCTGGCATTTTTCCCTCATCAACGGAGGATTTGTGAGGCTTGCGCACAGTGCACTGATCGCTCTCATCGCGACGACCGCTTCCCCAGTCGGTCGGGCTCAGGCGACGCAGGGAGCGGATCGACTCGTTCTCACCAACGCGAACATCGTGAACGTCCGCGACGGAAGCATCAGGCGCGCGGCGACGATCGTCATCAGCGGCGGTCGGATCGAATCGATTGGCGGGGCATCCTCCGGAGCCGCCGCCGCGCGGACGCTCGATTTGAAAGGCAAGTACGTGGTGCCGGGTCTCATCGACGCCCACACGCACGCGGCGGATTTCGCGGCGTTCCGACGCGCGCTCGAGTCCGGCGCGACGACGGTGCGAAGCGCTGGTGTGTCGCACTACGTCGACGTCGGGTTCCGCGAGCTTGTGAAGCGCGGCGCGGTTGAAGGTCCCGATGTCGTGGCAGCGGGGTATCACGTGCGGCCGCAAATCGCTGCCGAAGCGTTCCTGAACAATCCGGAGTACGCCGATCTGCGATCGGGGGTGACGACGGTCGAGAAGCTGCGCCGGGCGGTCCAGATGAACCTCGCCCACGGCGTGAATTGGATCAAGATCCTCGCGACCGAACGCGCGGGCACTGCGGACACCGACCCGCGCAAACAGGTGTACACCGAGGCCGAGATTCGCGCGATCGTCG
Organism: Acidobacteriota bacterium; assembly: GCA_046727175.1. Taxonomy (GTDB): domain Bacteria; phylum Acidobacteriota; class Vicinamibacteria; order Vicinamibacterales; family 2-12-FULL-66-21; genus JBKPCD01. Next base: position 83,849 of record JBKPCD010000144.1, read on the forward strand.
ACGAAGCCGCGACGAAGAACGTTCCCGTCGAAGCGCACGCGCACGGCGAAGAAGGAGCACTGGCTGCCGTCAAGGCAGGCGTGCGGAGCATCGAGCACGGCACGTATCTGTCCGACGAGGCACTGCGGCTGATGAAAGAGCGCGGCACCTATTTCGATCCGACGTTCACGATCGTCATCGACGTCGCTGAAGCGGGTGGAGATTACGACGTCCCCGCGCTGCGCATTCGCGGTGAGCACATGCTGCCCCGCCTGCGGGACGCAATCGTCCGGGCGCACAAGCTTGGCGTGAAGATCGTCACCGGCACCGACACAGGATATGGACCGAACAGCCTGGCCCGCATCGGTCAGGAAATCGCGCACTTCGCCGAGATGGGATTCACGTCACTCGAAGCGCTTCAGTCGGCTACGCTCGTCAACGCCGAGATGCTGCGTCTCGACAAGTCCATCGGTGTCATCGAGCCGGGCTTCGAAGCGGATCTGATCGCTGTCGAACAGGATCCGCTCGAGCACATCACCACGCTGGCGGATCCGTTGCTCGTGATCAGCAACGGCCGGGTGGCGGTCGATCGGACCAGCTTCGCGCGGGGCAGCAGCGCATCCTCGAGCCGGCTGTACTGAGCCTCCGCGAATCGGATCACATCGGTCCGCGAAATCACAGGAGGCCACGAGTCCAGGAGAATTTCATGGCTTTGTGTCTGCCTTCACGAGCCCTGATCTGTAGATTCTCCTGACCCCCTGATCTCGTGTGAAAGCTCACCAACGGCTCTTTGCAGGTACACTTCGCGGATGACATCAACGGCTTCACACCTGCAGCGACAGCTCGGATCGTCCGGGCCCGGCGTGTTCCCGCTCGCGCTGGGCTGCATGGGCATGTCCGGCATGTACGGACCCGCGGACGAACACGAGAGCATCGCGACGATTCACGAGGCCCTCGATCGGGGCATCACTTTGCTGGACACTGGCGATTACTACGGCATGGGCCACAACGAGATGCTCATCAGCCGTGCGCTGTCGGATCGCCGCGACAAGGCGCTGCTCTCGGTGAAATTCGGCGCACTGCGCAGTCGGGATGGCTCCTGGCTGGGGATCGACACGCGTCCCGCCGCGGTGAAGAACTTCGTCGCATACAGCCTCACGCGGCTTGGCGTCGATCACATCGACATCTATCGTCCCGGTCGGCTCGATCCGGCCGTGCCAATCGAGGACACCGTCGGCGCGATCGCTGATCTCATCGAGGCAGGTTATGTGCGCGCCATCGGGCTGTCCGAAGTCGGCGCGGAGACCATCCGCCGGGCACATGCCGTGCACCCGATTGCCGACCTGCAGATCGAGTACTCGCTGATCAGTCGCCGCCCCGAGGAGGCGATCTTTCCAGTCTTGTCCGAGCTCGGAATCGGCGTCACGGCATACGGCGTATTGTCCCGAGGACTGCTCAGCGGATCGATACCAACGGCGCCGACGGATTTTCGCGCGCACCTGCCGCGCTTCCGCGGAGAAAACCGCGAGCGCAACCAGCGCGTCGTCGACGTACTCCAGTCGCTTGCTGCCGAGAAGGGCGCGACCGCATCGCAGCTCGCCATTGCGTGGGTGCTGTCGAAAGGGCGGAACATCGTCCCGCTCATCGGCGCCCGACAACGACCTCAGCTCGCAGAGTCGCTGGGTGCCCTTCGAATCGACCTCTCGCCGGCCGACGTGGCTCGAATCGAAGAGGCCGTCTCGCCGAGCGCAATCGCAGGAACCCGCTATGGCGAGGAGCAGATGCGCATACTCGATAGTGAGAGATAGACGTTCGGGTTCGGGGTTCGGGGTTCGTGGTTCGGCGGCTCGGTTGGTCGGGGTTTTGGGCCTCCCCATTCGGGCAGTGCGAAACGTCAGGGGAAGTGTCTACGATCGTTCGACGACCTTTAGGAGCCGCACTCATCGCCTTCATCCGGTGGCATGAATCAACCGAATCCCGAACCCCGAATCCCGGCAGGTAGTTCTGAAGAAAATGAACGTCCCAACTTCAACCGAACGTACTCACTGCCTGGCGCCGGGTCGTGTCCGTTCTGCTCGGCACGCGATTCCAGGACCGAGCAGCTACGCGCGGATGTTTCCGGGACTGCCGCCGCTCGAGACCGACGAAGACGTGCTTCATGCGATCGGCCGCGCCGGCGGCCTGTGCGACTGCCCGGATGTCGAAGACGCTCCCGAATCGCTCAGCGATGAAGCGGCCGGCTGGCCGATCTTCGGTCAGTTCCTCGCTCATGACATCACGGCGGACCGATCGTCGCTGCAGTCGCATGCCGACCCGGCGAGTCTTCGGAATGCGCGCACGCCGCGGCTGGATCTCGACTGCCTGTACGGCGACGGTCCCATCGGCCATCCATTTCTCTATCAGCGTGACGACCCGGCCAAGTTCCTGCTCGGGCCGGACGGCGCAGACGTTCCGCGCAACTCCGAAGGCCTGGCCATCATTGGTGATCCGCGCAACGACTCGCACCTGCTGATGTCGCAGATCCATCTCGCGATGCTGAAGGTCCACAATGCGCTGGTCGACGACGTGCGGCGACGAGGGACTGAAGCGAACCGCGTGTTCGAGTCGGCCGCTCGCGAGACGCGCTGGCACTATCAGTGGATCGTTCTCGAGGAGTTCCTGCCCTCGCTCGTGGGCCGTCCCCAGGTCGACGAGATCTTCGCGGGCGGTTCGCGATGGTTCGCGCCGCGTTCGGAGCCGTTCATTCCGCTGGAGTTCGCCGACGGCGCGTACCGGTACGGCCACAGCCAGATACGTTGCCAGTATCAACTGAACCGGCAGACGCACCCGGTGCCCGTCTTCCCCGACCTTCTGGGGTTCAGGCCGGTTCCACCGGAACGGACCGTGGACTGGACGTTGTTCTTCGACTCCCCTGGTGCACGAACGGCGCAGCGCGCACGGAAGATCGATGCGCGTCTCGTCGGCTCGCTGATCCATTTGCCCGTCGCGATCACGGGAGCGTCCGACATCGACGAGTACCACTCGCTCGCGGTCCGCGACCTGCAGCGGGGGCAAGGGGTCGGGCTGCCGTCGGGAGAAGCGGTCGCGCGGCACATGGGGCTCGCACCTCTGACCGCTGGCGAGATCGGCTTGACGTCGGTGGGATGGACGGGCGAAACGCCGCTCTGGTACTACATCCTCCGCGAGGCAGCGGTTAGCACGGGCGGGCGCCGGCTCGGCCCGGTCGGAGGCCGTATCGCCGCCGAAGTGCTGATAACGCTGCTGGATCGCGATCCGACGTCCGTGCGACACGCAGACCCGGGATGGCGGGCGAAGGGCAGCCTGGCGGAGTTGTTTGCCTGGGCATCCACGAGCTCCGCCGGGTGACGGCTCGCCTCAACGAGACCAATCGGGTCGAGGCGTTCAGCGATGGCGTCTTCGCGATTGCAATCACGCTGCTGATCCTCGAGATCAAGGTACCGCACGAGGTCGCACCGACAGCGACGCTCGCACGCGCGCTTGCGCAGGAGTGGCCATCGTATCTCGCCTTCGTGACCAGCTTCTTCACAATCTTGATCATGTGGGTGAACCATCACCGGCTGTTCACTCACATTGGACGCTGCGACGATCGCCTCCTGTTCTTCAATGGCCTGCTGCTGCTCGGCGTCGCGATCGTCCCGTTTCCTACGGCGTTGGTGGCGGCCTATCTGGGCCACCCCGGCGAGATGACGGCAGCGACCGTCTACAACGGAACGCTTGTCGCAATCGCCGTCGCGTTCAACCTGCTGTGGCGCAGCGCGTCGGCGAACGGACGGCTGCTTCACGACGATCACGATCGGGAAGCGGTCCGGCAGATTACGGAGAGCTACCGATATGGGCCGCTGTGGTACGTGCTCGCGCTCGCGCTCGAGCCCGTCAGCGTAACAGCCAGCCTGCTGCTGAACCTCAGCCTCGCCGTGTATTTCGCGCTGCCGTCCAAGACCGCGGCGGCGATGAGCCCTCGCCGCGTGAACCCTCGAAAGGATCAACCGGGCTGATCCGCCCCGACAACGGCGAATTGAACAGGAGGCGCCCAAAGATAAAGGATGTGGTGCGGTTTCGTCACGCGCTTGTCGACGCACACAAATACAATAGGGGCTTGGCCGCTCGAGAAAGGAAGGACGTGACATGGCTCAAGCAAAGAAGGCAGTTCCTGACGGACACTACACGGTTACGCCGGTGCTGACGCTCGACCGGGCCGCCGATGCCATCGACTGGTACAAGAAGGCGCTCGGAGCGGAAGAAGTCTCGAGGTCACTCGCGCCTGACGGAAAGATCGCGCATGCGGAGATCCGCATCGGAAACTCTCCGATCATGCTTCATGACGCCATGATGGGAGGCAAGGGACCGCTCGAGCTCGGGGGCTCGCCCGCCAGCCTGTGGATTTACATCGAGAACTGCGATGCCCTGTTCAATCGCGCCGTCGCGGCCGGCGGGAAGGTTACGATGCCGATGGGCGATCAGTTCTGGGGCGATCGGTGCGGAATGCTCACGGATCCGCACGGATACAGCTGGTCGATCGCCACGCACAAGGAGGACTTGACGAAGGAGGAAATGGAGCAGCGTTCGAGAGAGTTCTTCAAGGAGTTCGCCAAGGCCGCCCATCAGTAACACCCGTCCGCCCCGGCGTGCGTCCTGCCCGCCGGGGCCCCTTCCCGCGACAATCGGCTTTCGGCTCCGGGCTTTGGGGCTCTGCGGCTTTGGGGCTTTGGGGCTTTGGGCACGGACTCGCCCCGACGTTATGAGATCATGCGACACGATCGGCTGTTGATCTCGGGTTGACAAGGGCCAAAGCCCAGAGCCTTGAACCTCAAGCCGACCATTGCGTCGACGGAGGAGAGTCTGATGAAGCGAGCACGTGTCTGCTGCGTTGCTGTCGGTGCCGCAGCCGTATCAGCCGCCGCGTTCGCGCCGCGACAGGATCAGCAGGCGCCGAACCCGGACCTGTACTATCAGCTCGGACCGGACTCACTTCCCCACGACGGTGTTCCGAAAGGAGAAATGCGCGGCCCCTTTACGTTGCCGAGCGAGGCGTATCCCGGTACGCAACACACCTACTGGGTCTACGTCCCGGCGCAGTACACCGCGTCGATACCCGCGAGCCTGATGATCTTCAACGACGGTCAGGCATTCACGAACATGGATGGTGACATCCGCGCGCCGAATGTCATCGACAATCTGATTTACCGTCGCGAGATTCCGGTGATGCTCGGCGTATTCATCAACCCCGGGCGCCGGCCGGATCAGCCGGAGCCGACGCCGCAGGAGTGGGGGGACCGCACCACGAATCGTCCGACCGAATACAACGCGCTCGACGACAAGTACGCGCGGGTGATCGTCGACGAGCTGATGCCGGCGCTCAACAAGGAGTACAACATCTCGAAGGATCCGGAGCGCCACGGGATTGGCGGCGCGAGCTCCGGCGCGATTGCGGCGTTCACCGTGGCGTGGGAGAGGCCGAACGAGTTTCAAAAGGTGCTCAGCTTCGTCGGCAGTTTCGTCAACCTTCGCGGCGGCCACGCGTACGCGGACATCGTCCGGAAGAGCGAGAAGAAACCGATTCGAATCTTCCTGCAGGATGGACGAAATGACAACCGGGGCACGGGACGCGGCGGGACGTACGATGAGACCCGCGACTGGTTTCTG